>CBDFAZ010000022.1:0-20934 GCA_965245685.1 uncultured Streptococcus sp.
ATTTTCCCAAGCGTGGAGAAGGTTGTTGATAATGACATAGGTAAATTAGCAGGTTACGGGGCACTTTTGAAAAAGTGGTCCATTCTTATTCCTCAAGAAGCTGAAAATTATGACCATTTTGTTCAACAGATACATCAATCGGAAACGATAAATTTTAGATTTTAAAGCAGGTTGAACCTGCTTTTTTTCTTTACCCCCAGTTTAAAATTATTTCTAAATAGAACAAAATTCTTGATAGTTGAAATCACAAGTGTTACAATGGAACCGTTCGTTTTGGATGATAATGGATTGATTGTTGAGCATTGGGACAATAAAGAAGTCATGCCTAAGGTAGAAGACTTGACCAACCGAGGGAAGTTTTAAAATGAGGACAAAGAATGATTGAATATAAAAATGTAGCGCTACGCTATACAGAAAAGGATGTCTTGAGAGATGTCAACCTACAGATTGAGGATGGTGAATTTATGGTTTTAGTGGGTCCTTCTGGGTCCGGTAAGACAACCATGCTCAAGATGATTAACCGTCTTTTGGAACCAACTGATGGAAATATTTACATGGATGGCAAGCGCATCAAAGACTATGATGAGCGTGAGCTACGCCTTTCCACAGGCTATGTCTTACAAGCGATTGCCCTCTTTCCAAATCTAACTGTGGCTGAAAATATTGCTCTCATTCCTGAGATGAAAGGATGGAGCAAGGCAGAGATTCAGCAGAAGACCGATGAATTGCTGAAGCTAGTAGGCTTGCCTGCTGAAGACTATGCTCAGCGTATGCCGAGTGAGCTGTCTGGTGGTGAGCAGCAGCGGGTGGGCATTGTCCGTGCCATTATCGCCCAACCCAAAATCCTGCTGATGGACGAACCGTTCTCAGCTCTTGATGCTATCTCGCGTAAGCAATTGCAGAGCTTGACCAAGAGTATCCATGACCAGTTTGGGATGACAACAATCTTTGTTACCCATGACACGGATGAGGCTTTAAAGTTGGGCAATCGGATTGCTGTTTTGCAGGACGGGGAGATTCGTCAAGTTGCGACACCTGAAGAAATCTTATCTGCACCTGCGACCAGCTTCGTAGCAGATTTATTTGGAGGTGTTCAACATGGCTAATTTGATTTCTACCTTTCAGGATCGCTTTGGCGAATGGTTGGCATCCTTAGGGCAACATCTCCAGCTGTCTCTTCTGACCTTACTAGTGGCCATCTTCTTGACCATTCCGCTTGCTATCTATCTACATAGTCATAAAAAAGTAGCCAATTGGGTGCTGCAAATTGCGGGAATCTTTCAAACCATTCCTTCAATGGCCTTGTTGGGACTCTTTATCCCTCTTATGGGGATTGGTACACTGCCGGCACTGACTGCTCTGGTGATTTACGCTATTTTCCCGATTTTAGAAAATACCGTCACGGCTTTGAATGGAATTGATCCTAGTTTAGAAGAAGCTGGAATCGCCTTTGGGATGACCAAGTGGGAGAGACTCAAAAAGTTTGAACTGCCTCTAGCAATGCCAGTCATCGTATCAGGAGTTCGGACGGCAACGGTAATGATTATCGGAACAGCAACTCTAGCAGCCCTTGTCGGAGCTGGTGGACTAGGTTCTTTTATCCTTCTAGGAATTGATCGTCGCAATGCCAGTCTGATCTTGATTGGAGCAATTTCCTCCGCAGTTTTGGCCATTCTTTTCAACAGTCTCCTTAAATGGATGGAAAAGGCTAAGCTTCGGACAGTATTTACCGCTTTTGCGGTCTTAATACTCGGACTTGGTGCTTCTTATACGCCAAGTTTGCTACCGAAACAGGAGAAGGAACATCTGGTTATTGCTGGGAAATTGGGTCCAGAGCCAGAAATTCTTATGAACATGTATAAACTCCTCATCGAGGAAAATACGGATATGACTGTGACAGTCAAACCAAACTTTGGGAAGACCGACTTCCTTTATCAAGCTCTAAAAAAAGGTGATATTGATATCTATCCTGAGTTTACAGGTACAATTACTGGAACTCTCTTGCAGCCTGCTCCAAAGGTCAGCAATGATGCTGAAGAAGTTTTTGAAGCAGCACGTGATGCAATCAGAAAACAGGACAATCTAGTCTTGCTCAATCACATGGCTTATCAAAATACCTATGCGATTGCAGTGCCTAAGAGTGTTGCCAAAGAATACAATCTTAAAACCATCTCTGACCTTAAGACAGTTCAGGATAAGCTCAAAGCGGGTTTTACCCTAGAGTTTAACGATCGTGAAGATGGAAACAAGGGTTTGCAATCTCTATATGGCCTTAATCTTAATGTAGCGACCATGGAGCCAGCCCTTCGCTACCAAGCTATCCAGTCTGGTGATATTCAAATCACGGATGCCTATTCGACTGACGCAGAACTTGCGCGTTATGATTTACAAGTTTTAGAAGACGATAAACAACTTTTCCCTCCTTATCAAGGGGCACCTCTCATGAAGGCTGAACTGCTAGAAAAACATCCTGAATTGGAAGGTATTCTCAATAAGCTGGCTGGTAAAATTACGGAAAGCCAGATGAGCCAGATGAATTATCAAGTTGGCGTTGAGGGCAAAAAAGCGGAAGCTGTTGCGCGTGATTATCTGGTCAAGGAAGGACTTCTAAAAAAATAATAAGTAAAAGAGTTAGACTTGTAAGGTCTAGCTTTTTTACTTACTTGAGGATAGACAGACTACGGATTGGAGGAGATGAGTTGATCTCTTAGTCAGGAAATCTTCATTCATTTTTGGTATAATAAAGTATCAATTCATGGAGGTGTTTCGATGGCATCTAGTCAAGAATATTTGGATTTTATTCTGAAGCAGCTGCAGGGCTTAGGCCAAGAAATTAGCTTTCGCAAAATGATGGGAGAGTATTTGCTTTATTATCGAGGTCGCTTATTTGGCGGCATTTATGACAATCGCTTGTTGCTCAAACCGGTCCAGCCAGCTCTGGATTTTTTTGAAAATCCGATTTATGAGTCCCCTTATCCAGGCGCAAAACCAATGCTTCATATAAAAGAAGTAGAAGATGCTACCTTTCTCTGTAATCTGATTGAAGCAGCCTACCCTGCCTTACCAGCACCTAAAAAGAAAAAATAGTCTTTCGTTTAAAATAGACATTCTAAAAAATTGCCGTTTAAATAGACATTTTTAGAATTTTCCTTTATAATGGACTTAAAGGAGGTTTGGTATGCTTTATATTGCTCTTATTGGAGATTTAATAGAATCCAAACAGCTGAAAAATCGCAAGCAGGCCCAGAAGGACCTGCAGGACATGATGGCTGTGCTAAATCAGGATTATCAGGATTATCTAGTGTCACCTTTCACGGTGACGACTGGAGATGAGTTTCAGGCTTTGCTAAGGCCTAATCCAGAGATTATGCAGATCCTTGATCAGATTGCCTTGGGCTTTCCTCACCCGATTCGCTTTGGGCTTGGCCTGGGGGAGATTGTGACGGACATCAATCGGGAGCAGAGTATTGGTGCCGACGGTCCAGCCTACTGGAGGGCACGCGCAGCCATTGAGGCTATTCACGAGAAGAACGACTACGGCAGCAGCCGTATAGCTGTATCTTTGGGAGATGAAGAGCACAGTCAGGCGGTCAATACGGTGCTGGCAGCTACTTCATTTATCCAGACCAAGTGGAACACCAGTCAGAGAGAGGTTCTGGAGCGGATGCTTATGGAATATATCTATGACGAGAATTTTTCTCATGGAGAAATAGCAGAGCTGTTACAGATTAGTCCCAGTGCGCTTAGTAAGCGGCTGAAGTCGTCTGGTCTGAAGATCTATCTGAGAAATCGCCGTTTAGCTATGAGAATGATTCTACAGGCAGCAAAGGAGGCTGAAGAATGACAAATTTTATGGGATTTTCAGAATTTTTTATGCAGAATCCGATTCTTGTACTGACTTTGCTGGCTCATGTACTAGCTGATTTTCAGCTTCAAAGTCAGAAAATGGCCGACCTAAAAAGCCGTCGGATGAATTTCTTAATTCTCCACTTGGGAATTGTTCTCTTGCCCCTGTTGCTCTTGGGGCTCATATTACCTAATTATCTGCTATATTTCGCCTTGGTCTGGCTCAGTCATGCGCTTATTGACTTCTTGAAGAATAGGTTGAATTCATCGATTATCCGCTATCATGCTCAAAAGTCAGCCTTTTTACTGGATCAGATCTTGCATCTGATTAGCATTTTTGCTCTTTATTTTCTCTTAGGGCAGCAGCAAATTCCAGCTCCTAATTGGCTATCTGAGCGCTACCTCATGCTGCAGGCTCTCTTTTTCTTCGCCCTTACTGGTAAGCCGGTTAATATCCTCTTTAAACTCTTCTTCAGCAAGTATCAGGCGGGAGAAGCCAGTGGAGAGACGATTGCGGGGGCTGGTGCCATGATTGGGATTTTGGAGCGCTTGATTATGGGACTTTCCCTTATTTTTGGGCAGTTTACTGCAATTGGGTTAGTTTTTACAGCTAAATCTATCGCCCGCTACAATAAGATTTCAGAAAGCCAGTCCTTTGCTGAATACTACCTGATTGGCTCGCTTTTCAGTATGATTGCAGTCTTGTTGGTTTACGGTTGTCTGTATTGGTAAAAATAAATAAAATAAACAGATCATCATAGCGATGGTCTGTTTTTGTGTTTTTATCTGTAATTCTACTCAATCATGGTATTGACAGCAGTGCCTGTTTGGTAGTCAATCTCTGCATTTGGAGAGACATTGTCCAAGAGGACATGAGACATTCCGTCTTCATCTATTGTTTCCTTGCCCCCTAGCTGGATGCTGACAACATTGCCTTCTGCGTCGAGCCCGACATACTGGAGCTCAATCTTGCGAGGAAGAAGCTCATTGTCCGTGTAAATCGGAGTAACCTTGTAATCCAGCCAGTAATCTGGATTTTCCTCTAGCCAGCGCTCCAAGCGATGTTCATAATAGATCATGCTATCTGGGTTATTGTCGTCCAGTCCTTGGAAACTGCCAGAGTTGAGCCAAGCGGTCATCGGAACGAGGTTTTTCCCTTCGTTATTGAGGCCGCTGAAAGTGAAGCCAATCAGGTGAGCGCGATTCATGAGCCAAGCCCGATCATCTCCATTTCCGTAGTAAAATTTGTAATTGTGCCAACCAATGGGATTGTAAGTGACCTTGGTTTCCTTTTTCTTTTTGGCTTTGTGTTGCTCCTGCATTTGGACATGAGCAGCAGTAGCCCGACCGTACTTGTCCTTTTTCCCAAGCTTTAGCTGATACTCTCCATTCAACTCCAGAGTGCCGATAGCTGTTTCATCGCTGTGGTTAAGCAGCTGGACCTTAATCTGGTTCTTCTGATTAGCAGCAACATTTTCTGCAGGAAGAGCCTGTGAAAGTAACAACAAAGAGCCGGCTGACAGGACAAGCCAAGTGCCAAACCTAAACTTTTTCATAAAGAACTCCTTTTAAATAATATATCTCCGACATCATTCTACTAAAAAATAGATTGTTTGACAACTAAAACTTTTCAAAAATATTACAAAAATAAATATCTGTCCAATAAGTGAAAGGTTTGACTCGGATGTGTATTTTTCCTATAATCATAACTAGAGAAAACGCTTGTATAAATTACCTAAGGAGGTGCTTATGAGTCCATCTTTAGAGGAAATGTCACTGGAAGAGCTGTGGCAGCTTTTTCCGATTTTTTTAAGAGAGCATCAGGATGAGTGGAAAGACTGGTATGCGGAGGAACGGCTTCGGCTTTTGAGTTTTTTGCCTGCAAATCAGCTGGTTCGGATTAGTCATATTGGGTCGACATCGGTAGAGACCATCTGGGCCAAGCCTATAGTGGATATCTTGCTGGAAATTCCTAAAGCGGCAGATATGGCAGTAATGAGAGACTTGCTGCTGCAAAATGGTTATCTTCTCATGTCAGAAAGCAAGGGGCGGATGTCATTTAATAAAGGCTACACACCGAGTGGTTTTGCCGAGCGGGTTTTCCATCTGCATCTGCGCTATGAGGGCGATCATGATGAACTTTACTTTAGAGACTATTTACAGGAGCACCCTGTTGTAGCTAAAGACTATGAAAAACTTAAGCTATCCTTGTGGAAGCAATATGAGCACAACCGTGATGCCTATACAGAGGCGAAAACGGATTTTATCAAGAACTATACAGAGGAAGCTAAAAAGCTTTATGGCGGAAGATACGAGAGGGGGGACAGATGATTTATCTAGCAATGATTGGCCTGCTGATTATTCTGGCATTTCTTTACTTAATTTATCAATCAAAGAGACCGTCTGGCTTTATAGGGCTATGGATGATGAAATTATGGAATCGTGTTTATATGCCCATGGTTGTTTGGGCGGTCAGTCTGCTAGATTATAAGAAGCAATTTCATGCTATTTTGGATGTTGGAGTTGGAAATGGGGAATCCTCGAAATATTTGAAAAAACATTTTCCTAATAGTCGAGTTTTGGGGATTGATATTTCTTCTACGGCCATCAGAGCAGCTGAAAAATTAGCTGGCCTGGCCTAGCATTTGGGGTGAAAAATGTTGAGAATATAAATCTTCCGGTTGAGAAATTTGATTTGATTACAGCATTTCAGACCCATTTTCATTGGTCAGATTTAACTCAAGCCTTTTTGGAATTAAAGAGAATTCTTAAGCCAGATGGAATCATCTTACTGGCATGTGAATGGAGCAAATTAGCTTATTACCAACCAGACTTTACAAAGCAAGAAAAAACTGGAAAACTATTTGACAGACTTGGATTTACATCTCATCGATAGTCAAAGAAAGGGCCAATGGATTCTTTATAAAATCATGAAAAAATAAGGAGGTATCCTATGAAACAATTATTTTTATGTTCATATTTTGCAGGAGTCAAGGACTTGTTCAGACAATATGCGTCTGAAAAGCAATTGGGAAAACATGTGCTATTTATCCCGACAGCTGGAAATATAGAAGAGTACAGAGGCTATATCGACGAAGCTCTGCTAGCCTTTGAGGACTTGGGATTTCAAGTAGAGATCTTGGATATTTCAGCTTGTGATAGAGAAACAGCTCAAACTAAGATTTTCCAAAGTAAACTACTCTATATCTCTGGCGGAAATACCTTTTACCTTCTGCAAGAACTAAAGAAAAAGCAGCTTCTGTCCTTGATAAAAGAGCAGATTGCAGACGGTATGGTTTATGTGGGCGAATCCGCTGGTGCTATCATCACAGCCAAAGACATTGACTACAATAAGCTTATGGACGATCAGACGGTTGCTATGGAACTGAATGATACAGAGGCACTAAACGAGGTGGATTTTTATGTCCTGCCTCATGTTGGCGAAGAACCCTTTGTTGAAAGTGCCCAAGCGACTCTGGATACATACAGCGACCAGCTGAATCTCTTTCCCCTAAATAATCACCAAGCTGTGCTTGTGGAGGGGGAAGAAGTGAAGGTTTTGGAGGAGTATAAGTAAGCAGAATATATGTTCTAGTGGACCTACTTGAGAAACTCTAATAAGAGGAATGAGTGCAATTGCGATAAACTAGATTAAACAAATTAGAATGAGAGTGTTGAACTTTGATTGAAAAAATATATGAAACACCAAGTGGAATAATTCATTATTGGACAAATGATGCTGTTGAATCATCCCAAAGTGCTCTTATTTTTTTACCTGGGCTAACTGCTGATTATAGGTTATTTGAAAAACAAATAGAATATTTTAAAGATACATATAGAGTCTTGGTTTGGGACGCACCTGGACACGCTTCGTCTTATCCATTTCGTCTTGATTTTACTATATTTGATTTAGCAACTTGGCTGGATGAAATATTTGTCAAAGAGAGAATAGAAAATCCAATACTAATTGGTCAGTCAATGGGAGGATATGTAGGACAGGTTTATGCTCAACTTTTTCCTGAGAAATTAAAAGGCCTTGTTACGATTGATTCACCTTCCCTGCAAAGAAACTATTATACAGCTATGGAGTTGTGGCTCTTAAAAAATATGGAGGCAATTTATAGAATCTATCCATGGAAATCTCTTTTGAAATCAGGCCCTAAAAGTGTATCAACAACAGACTATGGAAGAAAACTGATGTATGATATGATGATGGTTTATGATGGCAATCAAGAAAGGTATGCTCTTCTTGCGGGATACGGATATAAAATATTTTCAGAAGCAGTAGAGAAGAGGCTATCTTATGAAGTAAA
Organism: uncultured Streptococcus sp.; assembly: GCA_965245685.1. Classification (GTDB taxonomy): domain Bacteria; phylum Bacillota; class Bacilli; order Lactobacillales; family Streptococcaceae; genus Streptococcus. The sequence goes on from CBDFAZ010000022.1 coordinate 8,160, forward strand.
ATGTCCACAATTGGTTATATGTGGAAAAGAAGATCGTGCAGGGTCTTGCATACGATATTTGAAGGCCTATGAAAGAAATACTGGGAAATCTGTTCAATGGATTGATAAGGCGGGACATAATTCTAATACCGACCAACCCGATATTGTAAATAGACTGATTGATGAATTTTTGGATAACAAAATTAAAGAAAAGCTTGGTTGAAAGACCGGCTTTTTGATATAATAGACTCTATGAACACAAAAGAAAAAATTTCAAATTATCAACTTTTACTGGCTCAGTTGGATGCCTTGCTGTATGGAGAGACCAATGCTTTGGCAAATTTATCGAACGCTAGCGCCCTGCTCAATCAAGCCCTGCCCAATTCGGTTTTTACTGGTTTCTATCTTTTTGATGGGAAGGAGTTAATTTTGGGGCCTTTTCAGGGCGGTGTTTCCTGTGTCCATATTACGATAGGCAAGGGTGTCTGTGGGGAATCTGCGGAAAAAGAGCAGACGATTATCGTAGATGATGTGACCCAGCATGCCAATTATATCTCTTGTGATAGCCGGGCTAAGAGCGAAATTGTGGTGCCCATGGTAAAAGACGGCCGCCTTCTTGGAGTTCTGGATTTGGACTCGGCTTTGACAGGTGATTATGATAAGGTAGATCAGGAATATCTGGAAAAGTTCGTCCAGATTTTGCTTGAAAAAACGACTTGGAATTTTGAAATGTTTGGAGAAAAAGCCTAATGTATCAAGCTTTATATCGAAAGTACCGCAGTCAGACCTTTGGTCAGCTGGTTGGGCAGCAGGTAGTAGCCACCACCCTGCGTCAGGCTGTGGAGCAAGGCAAAATCAGCCATGCTTATCTCTTTTCTGGCCCACGTGGAACAGGGAAAACTAGTGTTGCTAAGATTTTTGCCAAGGCTATGAACTGTCCTAATCAAAAGGACGGTGAGCCTTGCAATGACTGCTATATTTGTCAGGCTATCACTGAGGGGAGTCTTGAAGACGTCATCGAGATTGATGCGGCTTCTAATAATGGAGTCGATGAGATTCGTGATATTCGGGACAAGTCTACCTATGCGCCTAGTCTTGCCAAGCACAAGGTCTATATTATTGACGAGGTGCATATGCTCTCGACAGGGGCTTTTAACGCCTTACTCAAGACCTTGGAAGAGCCGACAGAAAACGTAGTCTTTATCCTAGCGACGACAGAACTTCATAAGATTCCAGCAACTATTCTTTCCCGTGTCCAGCGTTTCGAGTTTAAGTCTATCAAGACGCAGGACATTATTGGTCATATTGAGTGGATTTTGGAGCAGGAAGGGATTGATTTTGAGAAGGAAGGTGTGCAGATTATTGCCCGTCGAGCAGAGGGTGGTATGCGGGATGCCTTGTCTATCCTCGATCAGGCTCTTAGCTTGACTCAGGAAAATCGTTTGACTACAGACATAGCTGAAGAAATCACTGGCTCTATCAGCTTGGGAGCCTTGGATGCCTATGTAGCAGCCTTGATTGCTCATGATGCAGTTACAGCCTTGGATAATCTCAATCTGATTTTTGACAGCGGCAAAAACATGGCCCGTTTTGTGACAGACCTCCTGCAATACCTGCGTGACTTGATTATTGTCAAAACTGGCGGGGAGAATCATCATGCCAGTGAGCTCTTTCTGGAAAACCTTAAGACACCGCAGGATACTCTCTTTGCTATGATTGATATGGCGACCAAGAGTTTGGCAGACATCAAGAACAGCCTGCAGCCTAAGATTTATACAGAAATGATGACCATTCGACTGGCAGAGACCAGCAGTCTTCCTGCAGCGGCAGCGATTCCAGATAATCTAGCCGATGAGCTTAAGGGACTGAGGCAAGAAATTGATAGCCTTAAGCAGCAGCTGACTAATGGCAATGGGAAATCTGTAGCAGCTGTTAAAACTTCGGATATTCGTCCGCAGAAATCTAAGGGCTACCGAGCAGACCGCAATAAGGTCAATGCCATCCTAGAGGAGGCTCTTGACAATCCTAGTCTGGCTCGCAGCAATCTGACTAAGCTGCAGAATGCTTGGGGTGAGATTATCGAAAGTCTGGCCGGAGCTGATAAGGCCTTGCTGGCAGGCTCGCAACCGGTGGCGGCTAACGAGAGCCACGCTATCTTAGCTTTTGAGTCTAATTTCAACGCTGAGCAGACCATGAAGCGGGACAATCTCAACACAATGTTTGGCAATATCCTCAGTAATGCGGCTGGGTTTTCACCTGAGATTTTGGCTATTTCCTTAGAAGAGTGGACCAAGATTCGGGCGGATTTTTCAGCTCGCAGCCGCAATGGCAAGGCAGAGGTTGAAGAGAAGGAAGAGGAAAGCTTGATTCCAGAGGGATTTGACTTTTTAGCAGAAAAAATTACCATTCAAGAGGACTAAAAAAAGATTTTTCTAGACTTTCGTGTTATAATAAATCTATGAACAGACGACAATTTATTGTAATGGCTGTTTTTACGGCCTTAGAAACCTATTTTTTCAATGAATCCATCATGGCAGGGCGCTACTTCATGGCTGCATTCTGGGCAGTTTTGGTGCTGCGTAATCTGCAGATTTCCTATGTCATGGGGCGGATTGTGGATGAAATCGATAAACATTTAGGACCGAAATAATGAAAACAGGACTGAGTCTTATGACTTAGTCCTTTTGAAATGAATTTTTCTGATTACCAACTGGTTAGCGAGACTTCGCCGCTGTTGAGCCAGATTTCCTGACCATCTGTCAGCTGGACTAAGAGTTGCCCACTGTCTGAGATGTCTTTGGCCAAACCTTGGTAGTCTAAGCCTTTTTGGCTGAAGGTCACTTCCCGTCCCAACACTAAGGAGCGCTGCTTGTAGAGGTAGATGAGTTCTTCTGGATCACTTTCGTAAAAGCATTTCCAAATCTCAGCAATGAGCTCATTGCGACTGATGACTGGTTTCTCTTCAAAGAGAGAGCCAGCTTTTTCTTTGATGTCGGCTGGAAAGTCTCTAATGAAAAAATTAAAGCCAACACCGATGATGACATCGGTGACGAGTCCTGTCTCAATAGAAGTCGTAGCCTCAGTTAAGATGCCGGAAATTTTCTTGTTTCGATAGTAAATGTCATTGACCCACTTGATGTCAACCTCCATGAGGGTTAGATTTTTCACTGCCTTGTAAATGGCACCCGCAGTCAAGATAGTATAGGAAGGGAGCTGGTCGAAGGGGAGGTTGGGCTTGAGGTGGAGAGACATGTAAAAGCCGCCCTGGCTGGGGCAGAAGAAGGAACGACCAAAACGGCCTCGGCCAGCAGATTGGGCAGCGGCCAGATAGAGAGTGTTGTCCGGGCGTCCGGCCTCCATGCCAGCCTTGGCATCCATCTGAGTGGACTGGCAGTCAGGATTGAAGGAGACCTGAACAGGAGAGTGGGCTTCAATCCAGTCAGGAATCAGTAGATCACCGGCTGTCAATCGATAGCCCCGGTTTTTGACGGATTCGATTTGAATTCCTTCTTTCTCCAATTTTTGAATGGCCTTCCAAATGGAAGTTCGTGAAATGCCCAATTCTTGGGCTATTTTTTCACCGTTGACATAGTCGTCAGCCTGGCTGAGGATGTCAAAGAGTTTTTCGTAGGTTTTCATGTGAGGTCTTTCTATCTTAAAGGCTGCTTTCTCTTAGTGTCAGCTTGTTAGAGAGCTTAATCATGTAAGGGATGGAGCTTTCGTCAGTTTTGATCATCTGGTCCAGTATCTGCAGAGCTTGCTTGCCCATCTCCTCTGTAAATACTGTCACAGTACTGAGAGGCGGATAGACGTATTTGGCAATAGACGTATCATTAAAGGAAATAATCTGGACTTCTTGGGGAACAGCTATTCCCGCTTCCTGAAGAGCACGGAGGGCACCGACTGCCAGAGCATCACTGGCTATGAAGAATGCTTTGGGCATCCGCTCTTTTTGCTGGTCAATCATGTCTTTCATCAGCTGGTAGCCAGACTCAGAGGAGAATTTGCCTATCTTGACATAAGTTGGCTGATAAAGATCTTTGTCACTAAGGTAACGGCAGAAGCAGGCCAAGCGTGGGTCATCAAGACTTATCGTTCCGTCTGCGGTTTCTTCGCGTCCAGCAATCATCCCGATTTCTCGTATGCCCTGCTCAAGAAAATGGTCGAGAACATGGGTAACGGCATGTTCAAAATCCGTTGTCACACAGCTATGGCCTTGGTCTAGCGTATCGCTATCCACGAAAACCAGGGCAGAACTGTATTGCTCCAGCTCCTGCACTTGCTTGGTGCTGAATTTTCCGATGGCAATAATGCCGTCAATCTGTTCTAGCTGGCTTAGAGAGTCGTTGTTGAAAATCCGCACGATATCATAGCCCAGTTCCTGGGCTTTCTTTTCAATGCCTAAACGGATGGAGTAGTAGTAAAGATCATCCAGCTCTTCCAGCTCTGTATACCATTCCACAATGGCAATACGATGGGTTTGGGGTGAAGTCTTTTTCTGCCTTTTGCTTTTTTTGTAGTTGAGCTGTTCAGCTATATCGAAAATCTTTTTACGCGTCTCATCGCTGACAGACATGGACTTGTCATAGTTCAAAACCCGCGAAACAGTTGCGGGAGAAACACCAGCAGTCTGGGCGATATCTTTGATAGTAGCCATTTGATTTGGTCCTTTTTAATTTACTTTCTACATAAATTATAACTCAAAAATTAGTAAATAACAAAGATATGTTTAGTAAAACTTAACTTTGTTCTCGAAAGGAACTGGGTGAAAAGCCAAAATATTTTTTAAAAGCCTTTGAAAAGTAAAGGGGATCTGAGAAACCGACAGAATAGGCGATAAATTGGACAGGCTCACGGGTGCTTTTGAGGAGTTGTTTAGCTCGATGCATGCGGACATATTCCAGATATTCTTTAGGTGAGCTTTGGTGCTCCTCCTTGAAAATGGTTGTTAGATAGCTGCGATGAAAAGACAACTTAATTGCCATATCTTGAATGCTGAGGTTAGGGTTGGGATATTGAGTGTCAATTATCTGCTTGCAGGCTAGATAGAGTTGCTGGCTTGCAGATAGGGTATTTGCTTGGGGCTTATAGGCAACGCTGCCCAAGTGAAAGATGAGTTCATAAAGTTGGCCCATAATGTGGAGTTGAGCTAGTTGGTTAGATTTGGTCTGCTCGGCGAAGTAAACCAAGTTCTCAACAATTTTCCCAATCCTATCTGTTTTTCGTTCCTGGTTAGCAAGTAGGTAGCAGTCTTCGGAAATCTGTGAGTGATTGTAGTAGTCATAAACCCTACCGCCAGTCATTCCCAGCCAGTAGTAAGACCAAGGTTCTTCTTTGTCAGCCTGATAAAAGGTAAGTTCATTTGGCTTGAGCAGAAAGAGATCTCCAGCTTTTAAATCGACAATTTTTCCTTTGTAATGAAATTGACCTTTCCCTTTGGTAATGTAGTGAAGAACGTAGGTATCTCTAATAGCTGGTCCAAAAGAGTAGCTAGGTGTGCACTCTTCGTATCCGTAGAAGCTAAGTGCGAGATCAATTGTTCCGGTTTGGTATTCTGAAAAAACTAGCATATTTCACCTCCTACCTAACATTTTACCATATTTCTCTAACATAATTCTATTTCAGGAAGCGATTTCATAAGGTAAAATATTAGTAAATATGGAGGTTCAGAAATGGCTATCAAAATAGACAAACATCTATTCTACATCAATACAAAAAATTCCAGTCTTATCATTGAGGAAAGGGATGGCTACCTTTTGCTTAAACACTTAGGCAGAAAAATCGAATCCTATCATTTTTCCAATACAGTATTTGAGCGAGATCATGCATTTTCTGGTAATCCGAGGTCGAATGAGCGGAGTTTTAGCTTAGATACCCAGCGACAGGTTTTGGGGCAGCATGGTTTAGGAGACTTCCGGCAACCTTCTCTGCAAGTCCAACATGCTAATAATGAAGTAACAGATTTTCGGTTTGTTGAGAGTCAGCTGATTAAGGGAGGTTTAGAAGTTCCAGGATTGCCTAGCCCTCACAGTACAGAAGATGCAGAAACACTGGCCTTTATTTTAGAGGATACAGTAGCTCACTTACGCCTCACTCTTTATTACACAGCTTTTGAGGATAGCAATACCATTGCAACCTTTACTAAGCTGGAAAATATCGGTAGAGAGACAGCAGTCATACATAAGAACTTGAGCTTAATGACAGATTTGCCGGCAGGTACTTATGATGTGATTAGTTTACAGGGAGCTTATGCTAGGGAAAAAACAGTTCGTCGTCACAAGCTAGCACAGGGAATTTTCAAAATAGCTTCCAACCGAGGAGCTTCTGGTCACGCGCAGACTCCAAGCCTTATCCTTTGTGATAATGAAACGACGGAAGAGGCTGGTCAAGTTTGGGCAATTCAGCTCCTTTATAGCGGAAACTTTGAAGCTTGGATTCAGCAAAATCAGTTGAATGAAGTTCGGCTGGGTATCGGTATCAATGAAGATAACTTTGCTTGGAAACTGGAAGCGGGGCAGACTTTCTATAGTCCTGTTGCTCTGTTGAATTATTCGGCTCAGGGTTTGACTGGTCTTAGTCATGAGAGCCAAGCTTTTGTTCAAGAGCATATCATTCCTAAAGCTTTTGCGAAGCGAGAGCGGCCAATTTTAATCAATAACTGGGAAGCAACTTACTTTGATTTCAAAAAAGAGAAGTTGCTAGAGTTAGCAGATGAGGCACAGAAAGTTGGTATTGAGCTCTTTGTTCTCGATGATGGCTGGTTTGGCAACCGTTTTGATGCCAATCGGGCACTGGGCGACTGGTTTGTCAATGAAGATAAGCTAGGTGGCAGTTTGACAGAGCTCATAGCAGAAGTTCATAGCAGAGGATTGCAATTTGGTTTATGGGTTGAGCCAGAAATGATTTCCGTAGACAGTCAGCTTTACCGGGCACATCCAGACTGGGCTATTCAAGTACCTGATCGGGATCATACTTACTCTCGCAATCAACTCGTATTGGATTATGCTAATCCAGATGTGGTAGCCTATATCAAAGGAACACTGGATCAGCTGTTGAGTCAGCACGATATTGACTACATAAAATGGGATATGAATCGTAATATTACCAATCTTGGGAATGGCACTGACTATCTTGCGACCAAAATGCAGTCTCATAAGTATATCTTGGGGCTTTATGAAATTGTAAAATATTTAACAGAGAAATATGAGAATATTCTCTTTGAGTCCTGCTCAGGTGGTGGTGGACGAAATGATCTTGGTATGATACGGTATTTCCCTCAAGTCTGGGCTAGTGATAATACCGATGCCATAGCTCGTTTGCCAATCCAATATGGGTCTTCTTATCTTTATCCGACTATTTCAATGGGTGCTCATGTGTCGGCAGTGCCTAATCATCAGATGGGACGAATTACTCCGCTGGCAACTCGTGGTCATGTGGCTATGATGGGAAATCTGGGATATGAGCTTGATTTGACTAGTCTATCAGATGAAGAGAAAGCGGCGATTGCAGACCAGGTGAAGTTGTATAAAGAATTACGGCCAGTGGTCCAGCTAGGACGTCAGTATAGGCTAATCAATCCAGATGTTGGCTCCAATGAAGCAGCAGTTCAATTTAACTATGAAGATCAAACGATTGTAACCTACGTCCGAGTCTTATCAGTTGTGGAAACAATAGAAACAACTTTGAAACTAAAAGACTTAGAGGAGGAAGGACTTTATGAGCTGCAGGGAAATGGCGCAGTTTACTCAGGTGCAGAACTCATGTATGCTGGTATTACTATGAATCTTCCGCAAGGAGATTATCTTAGCAGACAGTTGCATTTTATTAAAAAATAAGGAGGCTAGACCATGAAATGGTATAAAAAGATGAGCTTAGCTGCTATTACAGGACTGTCCCTTTTGGGGCTGTCAGCTTGCAGCAGCCAAGGGGAGTCGACAGATGGTAAGGTAACGATTGAGTATTTCAATCAGAAGGGTGAAATGGTTGATACCCTTCGTGAGATTGCCAAAGACTTCGAAAAAGAAAATCCGAATGTGCATGTGAAAGTGGTGAACGTCCCTAACGCTGGGGAAGTACTCAAAACGCGCGTTCTGGCTGGAGATGTTCCTGATGTTGTCAATATCTTTCCACAGTCTATTGAATTCCAAGAATGGGCTAAAGCTGGGTACTTTGAAGATTTATCTAATAAAGATTATCTCAAGCGAGTTAAGAATCATTATGCAGATAAATATGCGATAGATGGAAAGATTTACAATATTCCTTATACTGCTAATGCTTATGGTATCTATTACAACAAAGATAAATTTAAAGAACTGGGATTGAAAGTTCCAGAGACTTGGGAGGAATTTGAGGAATTAGTTGATACGATTATAGCAAAAGGGGAAACGCCTTTTGCCATTGCAGGAGCAGATACTTGGACCTTGAATGGTTATCATCAGTTAGCTCTTGCCACTGCAACAGGTGGCGGTAAGGAAGCGAATGATTACCTACGTTTTTCCAAGCCAAATGCCATTAAGTCTTCAGATTCAGTGCTTAAAGATGATTTCAGGCTGTTAGATTTATTCCGCAAAAAAGGTGCCATGCAAACCAACTGGCAGGGAGCAGGCTATACTGATGTTGTCGGTGCCTTTGCTAGGGGCGATGCCCTGATGACTCCAAATGGTTCTTGGGCTATCACAGCAATCAATGCGCAAGATCCTAAGTTTAATGTTGGAACTTTCCCTTTCCCTGGAAAGCAAAAAGGACAAAGCTTGACCATTGGAGCAGGAGACCTAGCTTGGTCTATCTCTTCAAGTAGTAAGCACAAGAAAGAAGCCAATGCTTTTGTTGAATATATGTCACGTCCAGAAGTTATGCAGAAATATTATGATGTGGACGGCTCACCAACAGCTATTGAAGGTGTCAAGGAAGCTGGGTCAGATGCACCGCTAGCCGGTCTTGCTGAACTAGCATTTACAGACCGACACCTCGTTTGGCTAGCTCAAGACTGGACCAGTGAAAGTGATTTTTATACCTTGACTGGAAATTATATTACAACTGGAGACAAAGAGGATATGGCGAAAGCACTAAATGCCTTCTTCAATCCGATGAAAGCAGACGTAGAGTAGGAGTAGATCTACTATGAAAAAATTGATTGAGAAATATTGGGGCTGGATCTTTGTCCTTGTTCCCCTTGTACTACAGGCTGTATTCTTCTATGTGCCCATGTTTCAAGGTGCCTTCTACAGCCTGACAAACTGGACTGGTTTGACCTATAATTATAAGTTTGTCGGACTTAATAACTTTATGCTTCTCATGAGCGATCCTAAGTTTATGAACGCGATAGGCTTTACATTGATCATTACTATTTGTATGGTGGTTGGTGAGATTATGCTGGGAATCTGGATAGCACGAGCTCTCAACTCGAAGATAAAGGGAAAGACTTTCTTTCGAGCTTGGTTTTTCTTCCCTGCTGTTCTGTCTGGATTGACTGTGGCTCTTATCTTTAAGCAACTTTTCAACTACGGATTGCCAGCTATAGGGAATGCTTTAGGAATTGAATTTCTTAAAACTAGCCTTCTAGGAACGAATGGCGGTGCAATCTTTGCAGCAATCTTCGTCTTGCTTTGGCAAGGGGTAGCCATGCCTATTATCATCTTCCTAGCTGGTCTTCAGTCTATCCCGACTGAGATTACAGAAGCAGCTCGAATTGATGGAGCTAGCAGCAAACAAATCTTTTGGAAGGTGGAACTTCCTTATCTCCTACCAAGCGTTTCCATGGTCTTTATCTTGGCTCTAAAAGGTGGTTTGACAGCGTTTGACCAGGTCTTTGCCATGACAGGCGGTGGTCCGAATAATGCGACCACCTCTCTAGGACTTCTGGTATACAACTATGCTTTTAAGAGCAATCAATTTGGTTATGCCAATGCCATTGCTGTTATCTTGTTTCTCTTGATTGCGGTTATTTCTATTATCCAGTTGAGAGTATCTAAGAAATTTGAAATCTAAGAGGAGAAGCCCGATGAAAAATGCAGAAAGAAAAGCTAATTTTAGTAAATATATCTTGCTAACACTGGGATCTATTATCATTTTAATTCCACTCTTAGCAACGATATTCAGTTCCTTTAAGTCTACCAAAGACATCGTTAATAATTTTTTCGGATTTCCGACTCAACCGACTTTAGAAAATTTTCAACGCCTTTTGGCTGATGGTATCGGAGGCTACTATTGGAATTCAATTGTAATCACGGTTCTATCTTTGGCTGTTGTCATGATTTTTATTCCCATGGCTGCTTACTCTATCGCTCGTAATATGTCTAAGAGAAAAGCTTTTGGTATTATGTATACTCTCTTGATTTTAGGAATTTTCGTTCCTTTTCAAGTTATCATGATCCCTATTACAGTTATGATGAGTAAGCTAGGACTAGCCAACACTTGGGGATTAATTATCCTCTATCTGGCTTACGCTGTTCCACAGACTCTCTTTCTCTATGTAGGCTACATTAAGATTTCCATTCCAGACAGTCTGGATGAAGCAGCAGAAATTGATGGTGCTGGAAAGTTTACTACTTATTTCAAGATTATCTTTCCTATGATGAAACCCATGCATGCTACAACCATGATTATCAATGCCCTCTGGTTCTGGAATGACTTCATGCTTCCTCTCTTGGTACTCAATAAAGACTCCAAGATGTGGACTCTGCCACTCTTCCAATATAACTACACAGGTCAATACTTTAATGATTATGGACCGAGCTTTGCTTCTTATGTTGTTGGGATTATCACCATTACTATCGTTTATCTCATCTTCCAGCGCAACATTATTGCTGGAATGAGCAACGGAGCAGTGAAGTAAGCTTAAGATATAAAGCCCGTAAAAAGCTCAAAGGCATCCATATCCATAAACTATTGAATTTGTAACGCCTGTGGAAAAATAGGGGATTGAGAAAAGAAGTTTTAGCTTCTTGGAAGATTCATCTTTTTTACACAGAGCTTGGGGTGTGTACCATTCAGCGCACGGGAAAGGATATATAAGACAAGATTTTAGAGGAGAAGACTATGGCTATTCAAAATAAGACCATGCTGATTACTTACTCAGACAGCCTGGGGGAGAATTTAAAAGATTTATATGACAATTTAGAAAAGCATTTTGGCGATGCAGTTGGAGGAGTGCATTTGCTTCCTTTCTTCCCATCAACTGGTGACCGGGGATTCGCCCCAGTAGACTATGAAGAGGTTGACTCAGCCTTTGGTGACTGGGAGGATGTAGAAAAGCTGGGCGAGAAATATTATCTCATGTTTGACTTTATGATCAACCACATCTCACGCCAGTCCAAGTATTATAAGGATTTTCAGGAAAAGAAGGATCAGAGTGAGTATCGTGACCTCTTTCTCAGCTGGGATAAGTTTTGGCCAGAAAATCGTCCGACGCAAGCTGATGTTGATTTGATTTATAAGCGTAAGGATCGTGCACCTAAGCAGGAAATCGTCTTTGCAGATGGAAGCACCGAGTATCTGTGGAACACCTTTGGTGAAGAGCAGATTGATTTAGATGTTCGCAGTCAGGTAACTAATGATTTTATCAAGAAAACATTGCGTCAACTGTCAGAGCATGGCTGTGATCTGATTCGTTTAGATGCATTTGCCTATGCAGTCAAAAAGTTAGATACCAATGATTTCTTTGTTGAGCCAGAAATCTGGGATCTATTAGAAAAAGTCCAGCAGCAAGCGGCTGAGTTTGGGACGGATATTTTACCAGAAATTCATGAGCATTATTCTATCCAGTTCAAGATTGCAGAGCATGGCTACTTTGTCTATGATTTTGCGCTACCGATGGTAACTCTTTATTCTCTATACAGTGGTAAAGCTGAGCGTCTAGTCAAGTGGCTTGAAATGAGTCCTATGAAGCAATTCACAACACTGGATACTCACGATGGTATTGGGGTTGTTGATGTTAAGGATATTCTGACTGATGAAGAAATTGACTTTGCGACCAATGAACTATATAAGGTCGGGGCCAATGTCAAACGTAAGTATTCCTCAGCTGAGTACAATAATCTGGACATTTACCAGATTAACTCGACTTACTACTCAGCCTTGGGCGATGACGACAAGAAGTACTTCATTAGTCGTCTGATTCAGGCTTTTGCTCCAGGGATTCCACAGGTCTATTATGTTGGTTTCTTAGCTGGGAAAAATGACCTTGAATTGCTAGAAAATACTAAGGAAGGCCGCAATATCAACCGTCATTATTACAGTAATGAGGAGATTGCTGAAGAAGTAAAGCGTCCAGTTGTGCAAGCCTTGCTCAAGCTTTTCAGTTACCGCAACCAGTCTGCTGCCTTTGACCTAGATGGCACTATTGAAGTGAATCTATTGGATGAAAATAGCCTCCAGATTGTCCGTAGCAATGCAGATAAGTCAGTCACTGCTCAAGTAGTTATTAACCTCAAAGAATTGACATATAGCGCTAGCGAAAATGGCCAAGCTATCACTTTTGAATAGAGATAAGAAAAGAGAAGAAGAATGGTAGAATTAAATCTGAAAAATATCTATAAAAAATATCCCAACAGCGACCACTATTCAGTGGAAGACTTCAATCTAGATATCAAGGACAAGGAATTTATCGTCTTTGTCGGTCCTTCTGGTTGCGGAAAATCAACTACGCTGCGTATGATTGCGGGTCTTGAAGACATCACTGAAGGAACTGCCTCTATTGATGGTACAGTGGTCAATGATGTGGCACCAAAAGACCGTGACATCGCTATGGTCTTCCAGAACTATGCCCTTTATCCGCACATGACTGTCTACGACAACA
>CBDFAZ010000023.1:0-19935 GCA_965245685.1 uncultured Streptococcus sp.
CCAGTCCTCTCCAGGGTATGACTTTTCGTTAACCCACTACAGTTGACAAAGAGCCGATATTTTTAATATAGAAAAACTTAACACTTTCTTATCTAGGACTAATCCCCAAGGCAATGCGGCCGAAACGGCTGATACGGGTGATTTTCCAAGCAGGAGACCAAGTAACCTCAACAGAGGCACTTTCAATCTCATCTATTTTTTTAAGAGAGTCCATAATGGCGATGGGTAGACTCTCAGCACAATCACAGGCTGTATCGGTAAAGGTCATGACAACCTTGCAGTGGCCGTTTTCGTCTAAGTTAATTTCATAAATCAGCCCTAAGTTATAGACATCCAGCTCTACATCCGGATCGTAAATACGCTCGAGCTTCTCCACCAATTTATCCTGAATTGCAGCTGCTCGGTCATTGATTTTGATATCGTCTCTCATGGCTATCCCCTCCTATCTGAGTTGAATTGTTTTTATTTTCTCACAATTCAGACTTATTTTCAAGTTATTTTGGAACATGAAAACGTATTTAGTTCTTCCAAATGAAAAATCCCTTTCAGACTCCTCAAAATGGCGGACTTATGATAGAATATAAGTACTAAAGAAGGCGGAGGTCAGAAGATGAAATTACAAAAACCTAAAGGAACTCAGGACATTCTTCCTCAGGAATCAGCCAAGTGGCAGTATGTAGAAGACTTTGCCCGCAAGACATTTAAAAAATACAATTACGGCGAAATCCGCACGCCAATTTTTGAGCACTATGAGGTCATCAGCCGCTCGGTCGGGGATACGACAGACATCGTGACTAAGGAAATGTATGACTTTTATGATAAGGGCGACCGCCATATCACACTGCGTCCAGAGGGGACAGCGCCTGTGGTGCGTTCTTATGTAGAGAACAAGCTTTTTGCTCCTGAAGTGCAAAAGCCTGTCAAAGTCTACTATATGGGCTCTATGTTCCGCTATGAGCGGCCTCAGGCTGGCCGTCTGCGGGAGTTTCACCAGATTGGAGCAGAGTGTTTTGGCTCTAGTAATCCTGCTACAGATGTAGAAATGATTGCCATGGCTGCTCAATTTTTCAAGGATATCGGCATTACCAATGTCAGCTTGGAGCTTAACTCGCTGGGGAATCCTGAGAGCAGAGCTGCTTACCGCCAGGCCTTGATTGATTATCTGACCCCACTAAAGGCTAGCCTTTCAGCAGATAGCCAACGTCGCTTGGAGGAGAATCCGCTGCGCGTACTGGATTCTAAGGAGCCCGAGGACAAGGCGGCTGTAGAAGGTGCTCCGTCTATTCTGGACTATCTGGATGAGGAGAGCAGTACCTACTTTGCGGCCGTTCGTTCCATGCTAAAGACCTTACAGATTCCTTATGTCATCAATAGCAACATGGTCCGTGGCTTGGACTACTACAATCACACAATTTTCGAATTTACGACAGAGGTGGCAGGTAGTCAGCTGACTATTTGTGCTGGCGGCCGTTATGATGGGCTGGTTGCTTACTTTGGTGGCCCTGAAACCCCAGGTGTTGGCTTTGGTATGGGCTTAGAACGCCTACTTCTCGTACTTGACAAGCAAGGAGTAGAGCTGCCGATTGAAACCGCTCTGGATGTGTATGTAGCTGTTCTAGGAGCTGGTGCCAATGGCAGAGCTTTGGAGTTAGTACAGGCTCTCCGCGCACAAGGATTTGCGGCAGAGAGGGATTATCTCGACCGCAAGCTCAAGGCTCAGTTTAAATCAGCGGATATCTTTAGAGCCAAAACTCTTATCACCTTGGGTGAAAGCGAATTGGAGAGCGGTCAGGTGACTGTTAAGAACAATCATAATCGTGAGGAGATTATTGTTAGCCTAGACCAAATCCAAGAAAACTATCAGCTTATTTTTGAGAAATTGGGGTTTTAAAGGCTTGGGTCCAACAACCGAAAATGCTATAGTATCAGGCGTTTGAGCGAAATTGGTTGACAACATGTCAATATATTTTCTAAAAAAATATCTTTAAAAGCTTGAAACATAAAGTGATTATTGATATAATGTACCCGTTATATAAATTTGCTAAAGGAGAAACAACTATGGCACAAATTAAATTAACTCCAGAAGAACTTCGTCAATCTGCAAACAGATACACTGAAGGTTCTGAAAATGTAACTCAAGTTTTGACTACATTGACTAATGAACAAGCAATTATTGCTGATAACTGGGATGGTTCTGCATTTGATAGCTTTGAAGCACAATTCAACGAATTGTCTCCAAAAATCAAAGAATTTGCACAATTGCTCCAAGATATCAATGCTCAGTTGATTAAAGTTGCTGACATCGTTGAGCAAACTGACCAAGATATCGCTGCACAAATTCACTAATTTTGTTATAACGGCTTTAGGAAGGCAAGAGCCTTCCTATTTTTGTAAAGATTAAAAATGAAAAAATGGCAGTTTCTTTCATGTTTGATAAGAAAATCGCTGCAATGTAAAGGCAAGCTCTGACAATCTGAATCAATATCTGAATTAGACTGTTAGAGCTGTTTGTGTCTTTCTGTGTGCTTTTTTATGTAACAATAAACTAAAAAATTTAAAAAGAAAAAGAAATTTACATCCATGGGAAATAAAAAATTACTTAAGTATATAGGAAACGTTGTTTTGGTTATCGCCTTGCTGGCTGCAGTAGTGACGCTGAATGTCGCAGTGCAAAAGAATACAAGCACTGCTAGGGACAGCAAGATTCGCACTGACCAAAAGACTAAACTGAATGTTGCGGTTGTCAATGAGGATCGGGCTGTCAAGGTTGACAAGAAAGAGTACAATCTTGGTGCTAGCTATGTCAAGAATCTAGAACGAGATGACTCTCAAAACTGGTATATTGTGACGCGTGGAGCTGCGGATACTGGTTTGGAAAATGGCAAATATCAACTGGTTGTAACGATTCCAAGTGACTTTTCAGAGAAGGTGCTAGATGTTAATGCTATCAGCGCAGATCGGACAATCGTCACTTATAAAGTTAACGCTGCAGGAAATCAGCAGATTGAAAATGAAGCTAATAATCTGGCTAAGGATATTATCGCAGATCTGAATAGCCAGTTGGTTGATATGTATATGGCAAGCATCTTGAGCAATCTTTATACAGCCCAGCAAAATGTGCAGGCTAGTTCAGAGGTGCAAATTACCAATATTGGCAATTATCGAACCAACTTGTTGGACTCAGCTATCGGGTCTAAGAATATCTTCCCAACGTTGGTTAGTATGTCTGCCTCATCTGTCGAAGCCAATAATTCTCTGAAGACGACTCTGGAAAGCTATGCTAAGGCTTTCGATGACTTGGATACCTCTCAGGCGACTTATGGAAAGAATTTTGATAGTCTTCTCAAACAGCGTGCGGATGATCAAATCAACTATGCTGCTTTTATGAAGCAACTGATGGAAATGGATGAAAAAGTTGTCCATAATGATACTCAAGAGCTTTATGCTAAAATGGAGAGCACACTTAAAGAATTGGAAAAACAGTTGAGTTCTTCTGAAAGTGCAGATAAGTCTTATGCAAAGCTAACTGGGGATGTTAATGATCAAATAACAGCTTTAACAAATAGCTTGAAGGCTGAACGTGCTAAATTGGATGAGCATAAAACTCAAGAAAACATTGAAAGATTTGTTAAGACAAAATTAGCATCCTACTATAGTGTCGATGAAAATACATCAATTACTTTGGAAACATTGTTCGGAAAGGATGGTTTGACTGCTCTAAATAGCTATGAAGAGATTCTGAGAAACCAAATAATCGCAGCATTGGCGACTGTGCCGAAAAACTATCCTGCTGAAAAGGAATTCGAACTTTCGGTCTCGATGAATGATTTTGATTATGAAGCAGCTAAGCAGTTTGGGGGAGCAAAAGGTAATGGAGCTGATGAATTGGGAGCACTAGCAGTTGCGGCGAATCAAGCGGCCAGTTCTACTACCGATCAGGTCAGTGGCCAAGCCGGCAGCAAAGCTACTGTTTCTGTTCATTCACCAGCTGGGGTAACAGTTAACTCTATTACTTACAATGGTAAAGCAGTAACAGTTGGTGAGGCAATTGACTTAGATGCAAATGGCAGTTTTTCTGTTCAATACAGTGTGGCTAGTGATGCTGTAGCCAATCCATTCGATACCCAAATTGATATTTCTTTGAACGGCGTCACGGTTGCTAGCGCACCTGTGAATGTAAAGGAAGCTCAAAAAGCTGCCGCTTTATATGGTGCTAAAGTCCAAGAGCTTTCTTCTGCTTACCAAAATGCTAAAAATCTGATGGATGTCTATTCTGCATTTGTCAAACTCAAAAATGAAGATGTTTCTAAGGCTTTGTCTAATCTGATGTTTGATGCCGTTCAAAGCAACCTTAAGGACTATCAGGACAGTATTGAAAAAGCTAATAATCAAGATAATAAGAAAACTGAAGAAAATGGAAGCATAAAAGAAAGATTGGATAATGCTTTGAGTGAGCTGAACAAATTGGGGCCAGACTTGACAGCTAATCTTCAACAGATTGAAGATAGCAATAAGGCCCTGACAGACAGCATGAGTGAGCAGATGGCTTTATATGTTCAATTGACAGAGAAGATAGAAAGCATGAGGACTTCACGAGAATCTTCTACTAATGCACTGAATAAGACCGACGCTGATCTGTCATCTCTGAATTCAGAGTTTTCTTCCTTGTTGTCTTCGACTTCTGGCGTTAAGTCGTCATCTCAGACTAACGTACAAGCTGCAGATAGTGTCAACCAAATCTTCAGCAGTTTCAATCGTGAGCTGGAAAACGCACAAGGAACGACAGAGAAATTGTCTGCGAATGCTGAAAGCTTGATGGGACAATTCAATAAGGAATTGGAAGATAATGGCAACTTTGTGGAATCTTTTGTCAAGGTTCTTAACAATGCCTATGAGAACGGTGTTCCTAATGAAGTATTGCTGGACTTCCTATCTAATCCAGTTGCTCAATCTTCTTCGTCTGTCAAAGCAACTGTCAATGTTTACCGTCCATTTACTTGGATTCTCTTGTTGGAGATTGTCAGTCTCTTTACGGCCTATCTCTTTGCAACGCAAAATATTGTGCGCAAAGTTAAAGACCGCTTTAAGCTTAATAAGCTACAAGATACAGATATTACGACTGTGGGCATTCTAGGCTTCCTGTCTCTGACGATTGGTCTGGTTATTGGGATTGTCTCCAGTATGCAGCTTCACATCGGCAAGGAATATGTTCCATCTTGGGTCTTGTTGATTGTTGTTGCTAGCTTTGTCTTGATTCAGGGGCAGTATTTGATCCTCAAGCACTTGCGCGTGATGGGTATGGGATTAGCTTTCTTCATGATTATCAGCTTTGTCTACCTATCTAATGCCATTGGTACGACAGCTAGCTTGACTGGCTTCCCAGCCTTTATCAAGAGCTTGGACGCCTTGTCCGTGCTAGAAGGCATGCTGTCAGGTTACTTTGACGGCAAGACCACTGGCTTCTTTGCCATCTTTGGTCTGATTGTCTTGCTGGCTCTGCTGGTTGCAGCTAATATCTTTATCAAGACTAGAACATTAAAAACTGAGGAAGTTTAAAAGAGTATGAAAAGAATTCTGTTTTTATTCCTACTCCTAAGTTCGTTTGCGGTGACGGCTGTTGCCGCAGATGAGTTTAAGGATAATCGTCTGCAGATAGATAATTCGCGGATTGAAAAAGAGCAAGAACTGAACTTTGGTGCACAGTCGGAAGGCACCAAGTCTCTTTTCGTTGCTGAGAATCAGGAAAAAATTCAGGAAATGAAGCAGTATCAAAATAAACAGTTGGCCACAGAAGCGGGACAACTGTTTTCTGCTATACAGGGGCCGACGGATATTTACCATTCCAAGGAGCTTTTTCAGCCGGGAACGGAAAAATTGTCCAAGCTGCAGACGAGTTTGAAGAGCGATGAGGAGAGCAGCTGGGATGATTTTCTGCCAGGAGTAGTCTACTTTGTAGCAGCCATACTCTTGGTCAGTATGACTGTCTTTGTCAGCTATCGTATCAGTAAGGGAGAAGTATAAGATGGAAGGACATATCAATATCACCCTCCGTTTGCGGGATAAGGACGTGGATATTCGCATTCCTAAGCGGATTGAGGTCCGTCGCTTCATTCGGGAGATTGATCAGATTTTCAATATCGAAGGAAAGCGTCATAAGTATCAGCTGCGGATTATTAACAAGGGGTTGATACTGGATGAGGGTAAGGTTTTGGCTGATTATCCAGTCACAACGGGAGATTTAGTAGAGATTGAGGAGATTTAAGGTGACTGAGGAAAAATTTGTATTTGCTGAACAAGAGTTTATCTATGAAAAAAATGACAAGAATTGGAGCCTAACACTGAAGCGTTCGGATGTGGCAACACAGGATTTGCGGGAGCTCTTGCTTTTGGACCTGCATCATCCGCTTTTCTTGGAGCAGGAGACTAAGGCTGACCACGATAGTGTCTACTTCACCTATCAGATTGAGCCTTTGGGGCTGTCCAAGGAAGAGATTGAAAAGCGCACGATTTCTGAGCGGATTCGTCTGGCTCTCAATGTGTTTGCTCTGGAAGCGGCACTAGAGTTGCCGGTTACTTTTTTGCTGCATCCTAGTAATCTCTTTATTACCAAGGATGCGCAGGCGAAGATTGCTTATCGCGGAGTTCCGGGCATCATGACACCTCAGGCTATCTCTCGGGAGGACTTTTTGCGTCAGGCCAAGTGCTTTGCAGTGACTCTCTTTGCAGATCTGGACTTTATGGAGCTTTACAAGGGCTCGTTAGAGCTAGAAACTCTGCCGGATTTCCTGGTGGAGCTGCGTGAGGCTGACAGTCTGGAAGATGCTGTTGCTGTTTTGGAGAGATCCTATCAGGAAAAGGCTGCAGAAGAAGCTGAAAAGCAGACACTGGTCTCCAAGCGCCAGCATAAGATTTTTAAACTGGCTACCATCTGGCTGACAGCAGCTGTTGTGATTTTGACCATTCCTTTGATTTACCTGATTTTCATACAAAATCCTTTCAAGGAAAAGCTGTTACAGGCGGATACTGCCTTTATCAAAGTGGACTACAGTAAAGTCATCGATGAGCTGGAAGGAATCTCTCCTAAGAGTCTGCCGAATACACAGAAATATATACTGGCCTACTCTTATATCCAGGGGCTAGAATTTTCCGATGATCAGCGTAAGGTCATTCTAAATAATGTCACGCTCAAGTCTGATGATCTCTATCTCAATTACTGGATTCAAGTTGGACGTAATGATTTTGAAGATGCTTTGGATACAGCCAAACGGATTAATGACTCAGATCTGATCATCTATGCCTTGACGCAGGAGATGAAAAAGGTGCGTGAAGACGATAGTTTGTCTGGTAAGGAACGGGAGACTAAGCTTGAGTCCTTGGAAGGCGAGTATAAGAAATACTGGGATAGCCGCAAGGAGCTTCTAACTGGTGATTCTAGCTCAAGTGCTTCTGGCGAGGAAGGTTCTTCAGGAGCAAACTCGTCCTCCAGCAGTGAAGCGTCATCTAGCAGTAGCGCGAAGGAGTAAGTATGGGCAAGACAATCATCATCTATACAGACCATCTGCGCTATGAGCTGCAGCTGACAGAGGACAAGAAAGTTCTCCTAGCAGCGAGTGAGAAGGCTCAGCTTTACCTGCCTCATCAGGAGACTCCAATCCAGCTTCAGCTAGCTGAAGGTCAAGTCTTTTATCAGATGGGGGAAGAAACGGGTGTCGTAACTGACGGTATGGCCTTGGGTAATCTGACCTTGTATCAATCTGATTCAGAACCGGCTATTTATGACCTACTGGACAGAAAAGAGTTACTCATCAGCGACCAGAAGGGGGCAGCTATCAGTCTGGAAGCGCCTTTGGAGTTGCTCTTGAAGCGAACGAATGATTCTTGGCTTTTGACCAAGATGCGAGGTCAAGTCTACCTCAATCACGTTGAGTGGACGGGAGACCAAATCCAGCTGGAAGCCGGCGACGAGCTAAGCTTGGAAGGTATCTGCCTCAAGGTCTATCCTGAAGAAATCTGGGTAACTGGTTCGGCTAAGGTCAGCTCTAACCTGACCTTGCGGGGGGCTTCTCGTCATGGTTTTTATCCAGACTATCCAGACTATCACCGCTCACCGCGGATTATCTATCGGAGTTCAGAGGACAAGATCCAGATTGCTCCGCCAAGCAAGGAGCCTCAAAAGCCCAATGATGAGCTCTTGAGACTGATTGTGCCGCCGCTTCTCATGGTTGGGGTGACGGTGTTGATTACACTGGTTCAGCCGCGGGGGATTTATATCCTCGTTACAGTTACTATGTCAATCGCCAGTGCTATCTTTTCGGTTCGAGGTTTCTTCAAAAACCGCAAGAAGTTCAAGGAAGACAAGAAAGAGCGCATCGATCTTTATCACCTCTATCTAAAAGACAAGGCTATTGAGCTGAATAAGCTGGAACGTGAGCAGCGTGATGGCATGCTCTACCATTTCCCAAACATTAACGAATTAACGGGTCTGGTGACAGACTACAGCCACCGCATCTACGAGAAGACACCGCTACACTTTGACTTTCTTTACTATCGCTTGGGACTTGGCCAGGTGCCGACCTCCTATAAGCTGACCTACGGTCAAGAGGAGCGAAGTGGCAAGAAAGATGCGCTGGAAGAGGAGGGCTATGCTCTCTACACTCGGCATAGAAAGATTCCTGATCTTCCTATTGTGGCGAATCTCAGCCATGGGCCGGTCGGCTATATCGGTCCGCGCAATCTAGTCTTGGAACAGCTCCAGCTCTTAGTCATGCAGCTGGCGGTCTTTCACTCCTACCACGATGTGCAGGTGATTACCATCATGCCAGAGGAGGAGCGCGACCAATGGGATTGGCTGCGCTGGCTACCGCATGCGACTCTACAAGAGCTGAATGTCCGTGGCTTTGTCTATAACCAGCGTACGCACGATCAGGTCCTAAACAGTCTCAACCAAATCCTGAAACTGCGCAAGACTCAGAAGGAAGAAGCGACTCGGCAGGAAACGACGCTCTACAGCCCTCACTATGTGGTCTTGGTCACAGATGAAAAGCTGATTCTCGACCATATCATCATGGAGTTCTTCACAGAGGATCCGACAGATCTAGGCTGCTCACTGATCTTCGTGCAGGATGTGATGAGTTCCCTGTCTGAGAATATCAAGACGGTTGTCAATATCAAGGACCGCAACACTGGTCAGCTAGTCATGGAAGAGGGAATCCTTAGAGAAATTGACTTCCGCTTGGATCATTTCCCAGAAGGCTATGACAAGGAGCGAATCGCTCGGACCTTGGCGCCGCTCAATCACCTGCAGAATCTCAAGAGCTCAATCCCTGATACGGTCACCTTTATGGAGATGTATGGGGCAGAGACCTTCTCGGATCTGCAAGTCTTGCAAAAATGGCAACAGAATGCACCTTATAAGAGCTTGGCAGTGCCTATCGGCCTGCGGGGTAAGGAAGACCTGGTCTACCTCAACCTGCATGAAAAGGCTCACGGCCCGCACGGGCTGATTGCCGGGACAACCGGATCTGGGAAGTCAGAGACCATCCAGTCCTATATCCTGAGTCTGGCTGTCAACTTCCACCCACACGATGTGGCCTTTCTCCTTATCGACTACAAGGGTGGGGGAATGGCCAACCTCTTCAAGAATCTGCCCCATCTCTTGGGAACTATTACCAACTTGGACGGAGCCCAATCCATGCGGGCGCTGGCTTCCATCAATGCGGAGATTCACCGTCGGGAGCGGCTCTTCAGAGAGTTTGAAGTCAATCATATCAACCAATATCAAAAGAAATTTAAGAACGGGGAAGCAACCGAACCCCTGCCCCATCTCTTCCTCATCTCGGATGAGTTCGCAGAGCTCAAGGTCAACCAGCCTGACTTTATCAAGGAGCTGGTATCCATCGCTCGGGTTGGGCGTTCCCTCGGGGTCCACTTAATCCTGGCTACTCAGAAGCCATCTGGGGTGGTGGACGACCAGATCTGGTCCAACTCCCGCTTTAAGCTAGCGCTCAAAGTGGCAGATCGGACGGACTCGATGGAAATGCTTAAGACGCCAGATGCGGCAGAGATCACCCAGACAGGTCGGGCCTATCTGCAGGTCGGCAATAATGAAGTCTATGAACTCTTCCAGTCAGCCTGGTCAGGGGCAGACTATCAGCCGGATAAGGATGAGATGGGAATTGAAGACCATACCATCTACCTGATTAACGACCTAGGCCAATACGAAGTGCTCAATCAAGACCTGTCAGGTCTTGACCTAGCCGAGGATATTAAGGAAGTACCGACGGAGCTGGAGGCCATTGTCAGCCAGATCCAAGTACTGACAGAGAGCCAGCAGATCCCACCGGTACCGCAGCCGTGGCTGCCGCCGCTTAAAGAGCGGATGACCCTGCAGGAGCTGGAACCGATCCAGCCGCAGGAAGCCTGGGAACAAAAGAAGCCTGTCTCCGTCCTTTTGGGAATGGCGGATATCCCGCAGGCACAGAAGCAAGAGCCGGTCTCTGTCAACCTATCCAAGGATGGGCATATCCTGCTCTACGGAAGTCCTGGTACAGGGAAGACAACCTTCCTGCAGAGTGCGGCCATGGACTTGGCTCGCAAGTTCAGTCCCAAAGATATCACCCTCTATCTGATGGACTTCGGGACCAATGGTCTGGCACCGCTGGGCCAATTACCGCAGGTGGCCGATACCCTGCTTTTGGATCAGACGGAGAAGATTGCCAAGTTTGTACGCATCATGGAGCGGGAGCTCAACCGGCGTAAGAAGCTTTTGTCCGACTACGGTGTTGGAACCTTGGAACTCTACCGTCAGGCTAGTGGTCAGCAAGAGCCGGCTATTGTCATCTTACTTGATAGCTATGAATCTATGAGGGAAGAAGCTTATGAAGCGGAGCTCTTCAAACTTTTAGTGCGGATCTCACGTGAAGGTCTCAGCATCGGTGTTCACCTCTTGGTGACAGCGGGCCGTCAGTCCAACCTTCGGGCCCAGTTCTATGCCAACTTCAAGCATCAGCTGAGTCTGCCACAGAATGATGTAGGAGAAGTTCGCTCGATTGTAGGCTCTACCCCACTAGCGAAAACGATGGAAGACATCAAGGGTCGGGCACTCATGAAGCGTGACGAGGTTGATGCCATCCAGCTAGCTCTGCCAGTAGCGGGTGCCAATGATGCGCAGGTCCTCAACAACCTGCGTCAAGAAGTCGCTTCTCTCCAAGAAGCTTGGACAGGACAACGACCAAGTGCCATTCCGATGGTACCAGAGGAGTTGACGATTGATGAATTTATGAATCTACCGACTACTAAGGAAGCCATTGAGAATCACGAGCTACCAATTGGTGTGGAATTAGAAGAAGTGAAAACAGTTGGTCTGCCGGTGAACAAGTTGAGACATATATTGGTATTATCTGATAAAGAAACATCAATAAGTTCTGTGACCAATCACATGATTAATATTTTGATTCATAGTGTTCCTAAGGATAAAATTACGATTTTTGATCCTGTTGACGAATATAGTCAGTATTTGGATGAGGTTCGTTATTTTGCAGGATATGAAACAAATATTCGTACAGTATTGGATGAACTGAAGGAACAGATTATTTTAGCTAGAAAATCCCGTAAAGTATTTGATCACTATATTCTTATTACAGAAATGAATCAATTTGTGACTCAAAGCAGTCTAGAACCAAATGAGCTAGCGCTACTAATGGAAGAAGGACAACGAGTAGGACTTCATTTTATATTTGTTTCTCATAAAACTTTTATAACAAGTTATACGGATATTCCGAAATATATGAGAACGCATATTGATACAGCTGTTATAGCTATGAGAATGTCAGATCAGACTATTTACACAAGGTCTCAAGCTGGAAAAGAAGAAAATCTACCAGCTGACCAAGTCTATCTGCAATATCAAGGTTCCCAGATACAGCTTAAAATTACACGGTAAACGAAAGGATTATCATGACAGACAAAGACTTACTCATCAAAGAATATCTTAGAGCAAAAAAAGAAGCTATTTATAGCCGCGTTATATTTTTGCTAACGGCCGTTACAGGAGCTATTCTATCCTTTATTTTGGTCTATTCAAAATCTAGGAATCTAATCTTTGAAAATGTTTCAATAGGTTTAGTTGTGTTTGCAGGTATTGTTATATCAAGGCCGTATTGGACAAAAAAGAAACAATACGAGAATCAGTATCCAGAATTGAAAGGAACGTCTACAAGAGGTACTGAAGCTTCTGGGAATTTTTGGGGAAAACATCTGATTGTATATCCAGCCATTCTTGTTTATATGGTTTGGGCCTTTTTCGCTTATTATCATCCTGTTCAAAATCAGGAAATAATAGATGTTGATCTTCCAGCGATTAATACAGAAACTGAGTATAGTTTAGATTTTCCAAAATCAGATAGTTCAGCGAGCACTGGAGACAGTCAAGGAGACAATCAATCAGATGCTTCGTCAATCATACAAAATGAAAGTGGGGAGTAGAAATGGGAAAAGATCCAGCATTAAAAGCGAGAGTAATAGCTAACAAAGCAAAGAAAGCAAGATATGAGCGCGCAAAAAATGGCATTGCAAGTAATGGATTATCTACAAAAAGAAGCTTGGAACAATTGGAATCTTATATTAAGCATTGTAAAGAGGCAATTGAGTATGTAGATAGTGAAGCAGGTTACCATTACTTAGGAGAATTTAAGACTAAATTATCAGAAGATGTCAAAATTTTAGAGGAATATAAGAATTTTGCTAAAGATTCTAACACTGCGTTTATGAATCTTTATACTCTGTTAGAGAAAAAGATTGCTAGTCTGGAAAGTTCAATTGAAAAGGATCGTGCAGCTTATAATGAGGGCTTGCTACTGCCTTTCGAGTGGATTTAAGAGAGAGGAACTATGGATACAAATATTAATAAAAAAGATGGTAGCTATACTGCTGATATTATTAAGTATAATGATAGTGATATTCAAACAATCCTTACTGATTTGAATGCTATTAGTAGCTTGTTAAGTGAGGTAAAGAGTGAAATTGCAATAATTGAGCAGCAAGAACACAATTGGCATGGCAAGACCAAAGATCAATATCTTGAGTTGAAAAGATTTATGAAAGATTATAGAACGGGTTATGGTAAGAGTATTAAAGAATTGCATTCTACCGTCTCTAAACTGCAAACTTTGTTACATAACATTGATCAGTCTCATGTCATACAAGAGATTAAGAATGCATAGGGGGTTGGGATGAAATTAACTCTAGAAGCTTTGTATCTACTACAGCTATTTAATGATTTTTCAGATGATTTGTCATTTATTCCTTTGCCTGTCTTGAAAAATGAAAATCGAAAAGAGGCTCTAATTCGTACAATTGAAAAAGGGTATGAAGATCTTAAAGCGGTGGGACTCATAGAAGATGATAAACCGACGGAAGAATGTGTTGAGTATGGCTATTTTTTAAAGGAATATCATGAATCATCTTATCATTATCAAATTGATCAGAGCTATTTTTGTGCACCATCAGTTGATAAATTTAAAAGAATGACAGTTGTTTTATTAAAAGATGACGAAGGCTTTTATAGTATTTATCGGTTACCTAGCTCTATTTTGCTTGGAGCTATTATGCGCAACCATGAATTGTTGCATCATCTTGATGACAGAGTAAAAGATTACATACACTCTGATTTTGAGATAGAACCTTTGTTTAGCTTGCTAGTTAATCATGGACACACAGAAGCCTTGCGAATAGAAGTAGAGGAATTGGGACGTAATACGCAAAATGTTGTATATTATGAGAAAAAAAATAGTATCTATGAGTATGATTTGAGTCGGGAAGTTCAACGTTCTATTGATAGTGACGAACTGAAGAATCTTATTCTTAGAAGAATGAAAGTAGAGGTTTAAGATGGTGGAAAAAATAGGAGTCGAAACTACAGAGCTTGAAGATATTGTCGGTCGAGCTGCTCATATTGCAGATATAGCTCAAGAAATTGTTGCAAAGATTACCACCGTAACTGGGACCCTCCCAAATTTGTCTTCTCAAGGTTCTTTTCATGAATTAGTAGTATCTAATAAGACTAATGTTGGATTAGGTAATTTTGATAGAAAAGCCAAAGAATTTCAGACACTATCCGAGGTCTTTTCAAGACACATT
This sequence comes from uncultured Streptococcus sp., assembly GCA_965245685.1. Taxonomy (GTDB): domain Bacteria; phylum Bacillota; class Bacilli; order Lactobacillales; family Streptococcaceae; genus Streptococcus. Next base: position 14,137 of record CBDFAZ010000023.1, read on the forward strand.
CAAAATACCCTAGAAGGGATGATTGATGTGGACCGAGCAATGGCAGTTTATGTTGCTAATAAATTGTTAAACAGTTCAAAAGTAAGTGAAGAAGATAAACAATATATGCGAGAACAGTCAGAAGATTCCATTAACTATTTGGCTGGAAAAGCTAAAGAGAGCAGAGAGGCTGTAGCAGACAAGAAAATTTATGGACCTCCGAAGCCGGATAATAATGGGCTTACTTCTGCTGGTAATACAAATCTCAATCTTGGTATCAACAATAGCTATGCCACAGTGGATAGTAATGGCAATGTGCAATTCTCAAATACATTTGGGACAAATCCGATTGGACAGAATCACTTTTCCACACCAGCAACAGGTAACTCATTTAGTCAGAATAGCAAGGGAGGCAAGTAGTAGTGACAGAGTATTATTCTAATCGAGAGCATTTTGAGCGTCCGCTTCCCGTTGCGACTTTTAATCATGAAATAAAAGAATTTTTAACGGATATTACAGAAGCGACTAAAGTTATTAAAGACGAACAAGTGGATCATCTTTATGTACAGATAGGTACTGCTGAATTGGGGCTTGAAAAAAGTTACTCAACCTTTGAAAAATCATCCAATCGTAGTGTTGACATGCAGACCTCTGCCCAAAAGGCCCATAAAGATATCATGGAAACCATTGATAGCAAATTTACGCTAGGGATGGATAAAACATTTAATAATTTGAATGATGTTAATGGCCAAAATAAGCAGTATAAGACCCAAAAGATGACTTACACTAAAGCTTATGAAGGTCCTGGAGCAGGAGGTTCAACTTACGAAGAACATTATACTTTATCACAGCTCTTAAATTACAAGACAAGTCCAATTAAGGCAGCTAGAGAGGTTTATAATGGGAAAGTGAGTTTTGTAAAGGAGCGCATAAAACATCAGGATCAAATGACTGATGAAGAGATAAAGGCCATTAAAGGTAAAAATGTTGAGGAGTTGGTAGAACTATACTTTCCTTCACAGATTCCAGATTACAACCGATTAAAGGCAACGAATTGGCAAGAGAATAACAAAGAATGGCTTGGATATGTAGAGACTGGTTTTAAATGGACGGCAGCCATTGTTGCAACAGTTGGAACTGGGGGATGGGGCACAGCTGCAGCTGCTTACATCATTGCAGATGGGACTTACTCTGCTGTAACAGGAAAAACGATGATTTCAGGAACCCGCCTTACTTCTGAAGAGCAGACATGGGCAATGATAGAGACGGTTGCTACTTTAGGCGGCGCTGGCATGGGGAAATTAGGTAGAATCTTTGAGGCGAGGAAGATGACTAAACTAGCTGCAGTGGCTAATGTGGCTAGCAAATCGGATGAAGCAGCTGATGCGGCTCATGTCATGTACGATGTAGTAACTAAAGATCAAAGCGAAGCCATTGGCTCAGTTGCACAATATGCTTTATTTAAGAGTGCTGGAGCAGCAGTTAAAAGTATTAGAAAATCATCTATTAGCTCAGCAGATGATGTTTCTTTGAAAACGAATCTTGATAATGATGTAGTAGATCTAAGCAGTAGCAAATCTAATAATCTGACTCTGAAGACTGGCTCAGATCTGTCAATTCCAAAGACTCAAAACCACGTAGACGTACCTGCTTCTGCTAAATCCCATGTAGATGTACTTACTTCAGGAGTAGCTGACGCAGAACTTGCTAAAGTGAAGCATACAGCTGATTTGAATCTGTCCACTAAATCTATAGTTAATGTACCAACTAGCAAAACAGCTGATAACGACTTACCTACTGTCAAATCCCATACGGATATGAATCTATCTTCCAAGACAGTATCTAATGCAGCAACTGCAGCTGCAGTTAGCGGAATCAAGCCAGGTGATGTTGATATGCCGAAGGTGAAGCAAGTTAGGGCTGATTATAATGATTATGTCGCCCACAAGACGAGTTTGGGAGAAGAACCACTCTCTATGTCAGATTGGAAGCTGAAAAATAACTTATCTGAACAAAATTTTTCTAACTATAGAGAGTTTTCAACTAAAAAGATTGATGACTTCAAGTCAAATCTAAAAGATGTCGAAACGAAAATAACCGTTGAGACTCGTAATGCAGCAGGTGAAATTCAACGTATCCAATTAAAAGCAGTCGGTGTAGATGAAACTGGAAAAATTCGCATTCAAGATTATACAACTGCAAAAGATGGTTTGTCCGTTAAACGTCAAGATATTCTGGATAATTTATCGAAATATGGCGGTACTATCGTAGGTGAAGGAAAAGGGCGCTTTACAGGTGGCACTAAAATTGAACCAGGCACTCGAATTGAGATTATTTCTCACAAAACATCGGATATTTCAATTGAGCATGTATCACCAGAAATTAAAAAGGCGACATTTGCTAAATTCGATGAACTTGCAAGTAGAGAAATAGAATGGAATACGGCAGAAAAACAGGCATCCTTCAAGGATACTTTTGATATGTATGCGGAACGAGCTGTTAAAGAAGGGGCGGTCCCAAATAAAGAAACCTTCTATAAGATGTATGAGGCCAGACAGTACGATTATCCAGATGTATACAAAGATGCCATTAAGCAGCCTTATCTAGAAAAAGGAGCCTCTTCTATTGTAAATGGAAAGAGTGTTAAAAATTTTGCTTTTAGTGAAAAAGGTTCTTCTATTGGAAGAACTGATAATGGAATAGGTCAAGGAAACTTTGCGACGAGTATTGTAGAAGACTCTACTCTCTTGTATGATAAGAGTGGAAATCTGAAATCAGGTCATGAGATTGCGACAGTCAAAGGTGTTAATGATAATACATATAAATCAGGCATCTATCAGTATGAATATAGTCCTGAGTTGGTTAGAAATATGGATAAAAAAGGCTGGATACAATTCCCAAATGGTGATACGCCAGGTTCTTCATCCTTAAATATCCCGGGGGCCAAAACGTGGGCTGGTTCTAACATTAATATGTCTGAGAGCGAACTACTTATGCCAACGATTGATACAACGGGACATTCTTATGATGATTTTTTATCTGCGATTAAACGCCAAGGCTATTATGAAATAGAAAATCCACTCGTCTATGAACCAGGTACTAATAAAATTGAGCAAGTTGAGGGAATTTTTAGAATAAATCAATGGAGTAACTAAATGAAAATATATGAAATACCAGAGCCTAAAGATTATCAATCTTTTATTAATTTTTATCGTAATGTGATGGACGAAGGGAAAGAGGAAGAAGCCTTTTTAGGCACAGATGCAAAATATCGTATACGAGAACGGGATTCTTATGAAGTGAATAGTACAGATATTAGTGTATTAATAGAATATTGCTTATTCCCTCTGTATGCAGAAGGTGATAGGGATATAGTGAGAAGAACTTTTGATATTTTAAAAGATTTTAGCTTATCGGTTGACCTAGTCAAATTAGATAAGGTGACTGATTATATTTCTATTCAAAATTGGTTTTTAACTGAATATTCTAATCTTCCCTTTGTCATTGAGACGGATGAATTGGTAAGAAATATTATAGAAAGTATTTCAAAATTATCAGATGAGCAGAAACGTGTTTGGACCTATCAAGGTTTGTGTAATGTATTGGAACGTAATCCATTATATAGACAGTGTGATGAAGAAAAGGTAGAGAAGATTCTTAAGGAATTCAAGGAAAAATACTACAATCCACCAAAGGTAGTAAAAACCATTAAAACAGTTGAGAAAATTGAACTGGATGTTACGAGTATCGATGCGATAGGTGTTTCAGATGACCATCTAGAGTTGTTGTTGATTGATGAAAACAAATGGATAGAGTCATTAGAAGAGGAGCATCTCTTGAAACTTCAAGAAAAACTCAATAACTATATCTACTTCCTCGAAAGCAAGCAGTATGTAGAGCGATATGGTGATAAGTTTGACAAAAAAGTCATCCATATTACCTTCCAATATTCTCCATCTGATAATGGATTGGCCTTTCTTGCGGCGGTTCAGAAAGTGTTACAACCCACAGATATGAGCTTGAAGGTAGAATTGCCTGATTAATCTAAAGAGAGTGAATTTTGAACCGCACCCCCAAAGTTAGACAGAAAAAATCTAACTTTGGGGGTGTTTTTAAATGAAATTAACTTATGAGGATAAAGTTCGAATCTATGAACTAAGAAAACAAAATTTTTCACCTCATATCCATCCCTCGCAGCTTATGCTATAATAGTCTATAGAAAGTCGAGGGAATGATGAAGAAAATATTATTGGTGGTTCTGGTGCAGGGTTTGGCTATCTTTGTGATTACTGGTCTGCTTTGTTTATTTATGCGGGGGGATTTTTTCTTCCGTGCTTTGGCGCCGATTTTTGGTCTGGCAGCGGGAGGGTTTCGCTTCTTGACGGCCATGGTGACAAAAGCATTTGCGCCCAGTCTCTATGAGGATAGCAAGAAAAAGGAATAATCTATACAGTGGGTCTGGGGTCGTTTGCCTCAGGCCTTTTGTCATAACTGTCAGCATTAGTCATGCGGAGTTTTAATATTTTTTAGAAAAAGAACGGACAGAAGGGCTTTCTTAGGCGCTTTGTGGTAAAATAGTAACAGAATTAAAAATTTGGAGAGTAAAGATGAAACGTTCTATGTATGCTGGGCGTGTTCGCAAGGAGCATGTTGGCCAGGAAGTCACTTTGAAGGGCTGGGTAGCCCGCCGTCGGGATTTGGGTGGTCTGATTTTCATTGATTTGCGTGACCGCGAAGGCATTATGCAGCTGGTCATCAATCCTGAGACAGTGGTTGCTGAGGTCATGGCAACAGCGGAAAGCTTGCGCAGTGAGTACGTGCTGGAGGTGACCGGTAAGGTGGCTGCACGTGAGCAGGACAATGACAAGCTGGCGACAGGAAGCGTGGAGCTGCATGTGGAGAGCCTGACTGTCTTAAACACAGCCAAGACGACTCCTTTTGAAATCAAAGACGGCATTGAGGTGAATGACGATACGCGTTTGCGCTACCGTTATCTGGACTTACGCCGGCCAGAAATGCTGGAAAATTTCAAGCTCCGTGCCAAGGTGACTCACTCTATCCGCAATTATCTAGATGAGCTGGAGTTCCTTGATGTGGAAACGCCTTTCCTATCTAAGTCAACGCCAGAAGGAGCGCGTGATTACTTAGTGCCTAGTCGGGTCCATCAGGGGCATTTTTATGCTCTGCCACAGAGTCCGCAGATTACCAAGCAGCTCTTGATGAACGCTGGTTTTGACCGTTATTACCAGATTGTCAAGTGTTTCCGAGACGAGGACTTGCGTGGTGACCGTCAGCCAGAGTTTACTCAGGTGGACTTGGAGACTTCTTTCTTGTCTGATCAGGAGATTCAGGACATTACAGAAGGCATGATTGCTCGTGTTATGAAAGAAACCAAGGGCATTGAAGTTTCCCTACCTTTCCCGCGTATGCAGTATGATGATGCCATGGCTCTTTATGGGGTTGATAAGCCTGATACTCGTTTTGAAATGTTGTTGCAGGACTTGACAGACCTTGTCAAGGGAGTTGACTTCAAGGTCTTTTCAGAAGCTCCAGCTGTCAAGGCAATCGTGGTGAAAAATGCTGCAGATAAATACTCTCGTAAGGATATCGACAAGCTGACAGAGCAAGCGAAACAGCATGGTGCTAAAGGACTTGCTTGGGTGAAAGTAGCTGATGGTGAGCTGACTGGTCCAGTTGCTAAGTTCTTGACAGACTTGACAAGTCAGTTGACAGAAGCTTTACAGCTTGAAAATAATGACCTAGTTCTCTTTGTGGCTGATACTTTGGAAGTGGCAAATGCTGCTTTGGGAGCTCTTCGTG
>CBDFAZ010000024.1:0-19477 GCA_965245685.1 uncultured Streptococcus sp.
ACGGAGCTTCCAATGAGGAAGGTTCTTGTGATAGTATCTGCTCCTGTCATGATAAAGGCACCTAGCAGCATGGCAGCTGGAAAGAGTAAGCGATGATCGCTAGGTAGGAATCGTTTGCTGATATGGCTAGCCAACATACCGATGAAGACTATATTTCCAGCTAGAGATAGGCTAAAGGCGACGAGAGCACTGGCCAATAGTAGGGTTATCTGCCGCTCTCTTTTTAGATGAAGCCCCAGACCAAGAGCTGTTTCATCATTTAGGCTGAGAATATTGAGCTTGTGGGAGCGCAGATAGGTCAGCAACCAGAATAAAAGCAAGAAGGGGCCAGCAATAGATAGACTTTCCCAGTTATTACCCGTAATCTTACCAGCTAGCCAGCTAACTACATAGGTCAGTTTGTTCTGATTGACACGGCCGGTGATGGCAATCATACTAGAAGACAGGATGGTTGACAAGGTCACACCAGCGATAATGAGCTTGATGGGACTGATAGCTTGACCCTTTTGATGTGAGATCAGGTAAATAAGGGCTACTGTCAGCATACCGCCAAAGGTCGCGATAAAGGGAAGATAGCGAATATAGAAAGGATCGGTCACTTCTAGCTTGCTGATAGCAAGAGTAATGATAACACCAGCTCCGGCATTGATTCCCAAGGTTCCTGAATCAGCAAGGGGGTTTCGGGTAAAGGTCTGCAGCAGTACACCGCTCATCCCTAGCGAAGCTCCTGCTAGAAGGCAGACTAGAATTCGAGGCAAGCGAATCTGCTCCATGATAAAGGCGCTGCCATCATCTCCCTGCCCCAACAGATATCGAAAAGCTTCACCGACGTTAAATTCCTGATCGCCTGATGATAGAGACAGTAGGAAAATTAGGAAAGTCAGGAGGCTGAGGCTTACTAGAACCAAAAGAATCCGTTTTTTATCTCTCATAGAAGGCCCCCTTTCTCATCAGCCACAGGAAGACTGGCAGTGTAACGAGACTGATAATAGAGCTAAGAGGCAAACCGACCATATAACTCGCAGCAAAATCACAGATCAGTAGAAAGAGCGCACCTGTTAGCATCGTCAGTGGCAGGTTTTTTTGGTAGTTCTTGCCGCTGATGGTTTTGACAAAGTGTGGAATAATCAGTCCGACGAGGGCTAGGCTTCCTACTAGTGCAACGGCTGCCGCTGATAACAGTAGAACAAGGCTTAGAAAGAGCAGGGTCATATGAGTCGTTCGCTGGCCTAAGCCCTTGGCTACTGTTTCATTGAGGCTGAGAATGGTTAGTTGGTGAGAAAATAGCTGAGCCAGTAAGAGGCCTAATAAGATAAAGGGAACAATGATTTGCAGCATTTTCCAATTGGTTCCTAGAAGCCCTCCAGCTTGCCAACCGATGACAGCATTGGTCAGGTTGAGGTAAATGGTCAAGCCTTGTCCGATGGCAGTCAGGAGTGTTGTTACCATGGCACCGGATAAGACGAGACGTAGTTGCTCAAAACCTTTTCTAGGATGGTAGGAGAGGCTAAAAACCAGAATACTGGCTAGACAGGCTCCTGCAAGTGAGAGCAGGAGGATGCTACTGTAGTGTATACTCTTAGAAAAGGCATAACCGCAGATGAGCGCTAGGCCAGCTCCAGAGTTGATCCCCAAAAGTCCCGGATCAGCAATAGCATTGCGGGTAATCCCCTGCATGATGGCTCCTGAAACGGCCAAGCTAGCTCCGACTAGCAGAGCTGCAATTCCTCTAGGTAAGCGCAGATCTATGATGATGTTCTGGGCTGGACTTTCCTTGAAAGGATGGCTCAGCGTTTCTATCAGTTGCTGATGGGAGTAGCTGGGAATGCCAAAGCGCAGGTAGAGATAGAGTCCGCCAATTAGCAGGAGAATGAGGGCGAAAAAAACAAGCCAAAAGATGTTTGGCCTATTTTTTTGAGTGAAGAGTGAATGAAGCGTCATCTGGTGTCCTTTATATAGTCGAAAATCAAATAGCTGTCATGAGATATATCGTATACTAGCAATGTTTTTTCACTAGTCTAAGTTTTCTGCAAGGCATGGCCTAGTTCATTTTTTCAAGGCCATCTTGAATGGTTTTGAGTTCGTATTCAAGTGTCAATGGATCGTTGAAATAAAAGGCGTTGGCATCCACTTTTAAAATATGGTTCTGTTGGACAGCGGGAATGGATTTCCAAACATCGCTTTCGTAAAGAGCACTGCCCGTTTTATCATCTTCAGCTGCAACCAGGACATAATCGCCAATGTACTCACTCACCGTTTCTTGGCTGACTTGCAAATAGCCACTTGGGAATACTTCATCCTTCACCTTTTGCGGAGCATCAAATCCCAGAGATTTGTAGATAACTTCTCCGCCTCGTCCCCAGTTGTTACCGAAGAGGTAGATTTCCTTTTCATATAGTCCGACAACGGTGAAAGTGACATTTTGTCCCAGCTTTTCTTTTAACTGCTTGCCAATATCAGCTGTTTTACTTTTCCAATCGGCAATCCATTGATCAGCTTCTTTTTCCTTACCAAAGATTTGGCCAAAGCGATTCAGGATTTCTAAATAGTCATTTTTTCCATAATCAATGGCAATAGTTGGTGCGATTTTCTTTAGTTCATCGATATTTTTGTCACTGGCATCTACCACTATAAGGTCTGGCTTTTGCTTGGCGATAGACTCTAAATCTTCCGGCATCAGAACTTTGGCATTTTTGACTTTTTCCTTGAGGACAGGATTTTTAGCATCATAGGATGTTACAGTGACAGGGTCGAAACCTAGTTGCAGCAGATAGCCGGTGTAGGTAGAGGAGAGGCTGGCGATTCGTTTTGGATTTTTAGGAATATCGCCGTAGTAGTGGAATCCATCGATTTTAGGCTTGCTGGATAGCTCGACCTTGTCTGAAGAGGCAGAGTTTTCGGATTTAGATGAGCTGCCGCAGGCAACTAAAAGGAAGATGGTGACAGTAAGGGTAGCAAATGATAAAAACTTTTTCATTTTTTCCTCCAATTTTATAAAAAGTTTAGAAGCTGTATCTACGAAGAAGATATGGGAAACTTATCTATGAAGACATGACTTATTTAACGAGCTGATAGCTGAGGCAGAGTGGCTTATCCTGAATAGGATCCTGAATAATCTGGGCTTCAATCTGAAAAATGTCTCTCAGAATATCCGAAGTCATGACCTGCTCAACGCTTCCTTGATACCGGATACGCCCATTTTTCATAGCAATCAGCTGATGGGAAAAGCGGGCAGCTAGGTTGATGTCATGCAGAACCATGATAATGGTTTTTCCGCTGAGTCGGTTGAGGTCATTCAGCAACTCCAGGATTTCCAGCTGGTGATTCATATCCAGATAGGTGGTCGGCTCGTCCAGAAAAATAGTCTCTGTATCTTGAGCTAAGGCCATGGCAATCCAGACACGCTGGCGCTGACCTCCAGACAAATCATCCACCTGCCAGCCCGAAAATTCGCTGACCTGAGTTGCTTCCATAGCCCAGCAGATTTTTTCCCGGTCTTCTGTACTGAGCCGCCCCAAGCCAGTTTGATGCGGAAAGCGGCCATAAGAGACCAGGTCATAAACAGTGATACCATCGGTCGCCTCCATGGTTTGGGGCAACAAGGCAATCTTTTGCGCCACCTCCTTGGTCGGCAGTAGGGCGATGGATTGTCCATCCAGGGTTATGCTGCCGGCTTTTGTCGGTAAAATACGGGTAAAAGCCTTGAGAAGAGTGGATTTACCGCAGCCATTGCTACCGATAATAGTTGTAATCTTTCCCTCGGCTAGTTGGCAGTCCAGTCCGTCAATAATAACCTTTTGATCGTAGGCGACCTGGATACTTGCTGCAGAGATAGTGGACATAGACTTCCTTTCTAGCTGATTCTTCTATCAGAATTACGACTTTTATTATACCATAAAAATTTTTCTAAAAAAAGAGTTTTCTGACAATTTAATAAAAATAAAATAAAAAAGGTTTATAAAATTGTAAATAATAAAAATTTAAGCTTTTCATGCTAAGATAGAAATATAAAAAAGAACCTGCAATGATGATATGAATTTACGGGTGGTGAAAGGAAAAATGATGAAATTATTGACAAACCTACGCTCCTCAAAGCCTTTGAAAGAGTTGAGGTGGTTTGATATTGCTGTGATTACCCTGCTCATGTTTGTGCAGTTCATTTACCGATCAACGGAGCTTTATTTAGCTAGCTTTGCACCAGCCGCCAGCACAGGAGCGACTGAAACGGTGACCAATACAGCCAGCGAAGGAGCGGCTTTTTCTAGCAATTTCAATTTTCAGCTACTGATGCTGTTTTTGACCATTCTTTATCTATTGCTTCGGCGCTTTGACTTTAAGCAGCTTCCTATCCGTCTGAGCTGGTCGGTTCTCCTTTGGACTCCCCTTATTTTTGTAGCGGTAGGGTTCTTTGGTGATATTGTGACGACACTGAGCGGCGAGTATAATTACTTTGATCCAACTCTCTGGTCTTATGTAGATGTTCTAGAAATCTTTCGGAAATTTGCTGAACTGACACCTATGGCTATTCTCTACGGGCTTCTCAATGGCTTCTATGAGGAATTCTTCTTTCTGGGGCTTATGACCTCTGTTAAGGATAAGTATAAGTGGTGGGCTCTGGCTTACTCTACTATCATTCGGATTTCTTTCCATACCTATCAGGGCATGCTGTGGGCCTTGGTTATCGGAGTGGTATATGGCCTCTTTTACTATTTCCTTTACAAATACAAGGTTAAGAACCTCCTGCCTTTCTTTCTCATGCACGCCTTGGCAGATATGTTTGGCTCCAGCTTGATGTATGTGCTGATTAAATGGCGGTAATTTTTACAAAACAACAATAAAAAGGCGATGTCCACGCCTTTTTTCTTATAAATACTTTTCTGCAAGAGCATAGTCTCCTGGATAAGTTACTTTTTCTCCTTCTACGATTTGGTAAGCATCTGCTCCTTTGCCAGCTAGAATAACGGCATCTCCCTCTCGGTCTGTCAGACTGAGAGCTTTTTTGATGGCTTCTTCACGGTCGGCTATTTTTTCCACTGGATAGGAGATGTAGGATGCGATTTCCTCCGCAATGGCTAGAGGATCTTCATAGTTGGGGTCGTCCGCGGTTAAGATAAGGGTCAGCTCAGGATGCTGATTAAGTAGTAGACCGAAGTCTTTGCGGCGGCTTTCACCCTTGTTGCCGGTAGCACCCAAAAGGAGAATAATCTTGCCCTTCTGATGTTCCTGTACCACAGACAGCAGGTTGCTTAGGCTGACGCCATTGTGAGCATAGTCAACGAATACCTTGGCGCCATTTTTCTGAGTCAGAACTTCCATACGGCCTGGGACTCGGGTTGCGGCAATTCCTTTTTTGATGTCTTCGAGGCTAGCACCCAGTCGCAAACAGGCAAGACCAGCCGCTGCTGCATTTTCCTGATTGAAGCGGCCGATGAGCTGGATATCGTAGTGGCCAGCTAACTTACCAACAGCTTCAAAGCTGAAAGCCTGAGAGTCCGTGATGGTATTGCTAGAGCCTGCTCCATAGAGATCATGTTCCATAGAAGCGACTTGCTCCTTCACGATTTGGAAATGGTCCATGCCGCTATTCACAATAACTGCTCGGCTATTGTCCATCAAGAGCCGCTTGTTGTAGAAGTAATCTTCAAAGGTGGGATGCTCGATTGGACCGATATGGTCGGGGCTGATATTGAGAAAGACACCGACATCAAAGGTTAGGCCATAGACCCTTTTCTTGAGATAAGCCTGACTGGAAACTTCCATGATGAGATGAGTCCGGTTGTTGGCAAGGGCTTTGGCCATCATTTTGATAAGATCCAGACTCTCTGGTGTAGTCAGTGTTGACTTGAAGAAAGTCTCGCCATCCAAAGTAGTGTTCATAGTCGAGAGCAGGGCAGGACGATGGCTTTGGGAAAGGATTTGATAGGCAAAATAAGCTGTAGTTGTCTTGCCCTTGGTGCCAGTAAAAGCCAGCAGTTTGAGCTTTTTCTCAGGATGGCCGTAAAATTCCATGGCTAAGAGACTCATGGCCTGCTTGACATCGTTGACCAAGAGGACAGGAATGCCCACTTGAAAGTCTGTCTCGCTGATATAAAAGCGCAAGCCAGCTATGACGGCTTTTTCTAGAAATTCTTTCTTAAAAGCCTCACCCTTGACAAAAAAGAGGGTAGAGGCATCCGCTTCCCTGCTGTCATAGCTGATACTATCGAAAGTCAAGCCGCTGTAGGAGAAAAAGTATTCTCCGTCTTTAACAATATCACGAAAATTATGGTCTTCTTTTAAAATATCTAATACGGTTTCAATTTTAATCATAAATCTATTGTAAACCTTATGGCTGGGTTTTACAAGAGGCGAGGAAAAGTTTATAATAAAAGGAGAATAAATAGAAGAGGTTTTCTATGAGCCAAGAAACAACAAGCCAGCAGCAGCAGATGCTGCGGGGAACGGCCTGGCTAACTGCCAGCAATTTTATCAGTCGTCTTCTAGGTGCCATCTATATCATTCCTTGGTATATCTGGATGGGCAAGCACGGCGCCGAGGCCAACGGCCTTTTTACTATGGGCTACAATATCTATGCTTGGTTTTTACTGATTTCGACAGCCGGTGTGCCAGTGGCAGTGGCCAAGCAGGTAGCTAAGTACAATACCATTGACAAGGAAGAGCATAGCTTTACTCTCATCCGAGAGTTTCTAAAGTTTATGTTGCTTTTGGGAGCTGTCTTTGCAGTGATTATGTACCTGCTCTCACCAGTTTTTGCTTCTATGTCAGGCGGCGGAGCGGACTTGGTTCCTGTTATGCAGAGCCTCTCTTTGGCTGTTTTGATATTCCCATCCATGAGTGTTATCCGCGGCTTTTTCCAGGGCTTTAACAATCTCAAGCCTTATGCCATCAGTCAGATTGCGGAGCAGGTCATTCGGGTTATCTGGATGCTCCTGACCGCCTTCTTTATCATGAAGATTGGTTCTGGCAACTATGTAGAAGCAGTTACCCAGTCAACTTTTGCCGCTTTTATCGGTATGCTGGCTAGTATGGCTGTCTTGGTCTTCTATCTTTGGAAGACAGGAATGCTGACTTCTATCATCCATAAGCCTGCAAATGCCACAGAGATTAATGGCCGTGCCCTCCTCTGGGATACCATTCGTGAAGCCATTCCTTTCATTATCACAGGATCTGCCATTCAGCTTTTTCAGATTCTTGACCAAGCTACCTTTATCCATGTCATGAGTTGGATTAGTAAGCACAGCAGGTCCGAGCTCTTGGTTCAGTTTGCCTATTTCTCAGCTAATCCTAATAAAGTCACCATGATTTTAATTGCAGTGGCTACTTCTATCGGTGGTGTCGGGATTCCTCTCTTGACCGAGAACTATGTCAAAGGTGATTTTCGCTCGGCTGCCCGCTTGGTGCAGGACAATCTCAGCATGCTGATTTTCTTTATCTTGCCAGCAACCATTGGTGCTGTTTTGGTGGCAGAACCCCTGTATACTGTTTTCTATGGCAAACCAGATAGTTTAGCACTGGGACTTTTCATCTTTGCTATGCTGCAGACCATTATCCTCAGTCTATATACGGTGTTAGCTCCGATGATTCAGGCCCTCTTCCAAAATCGAAAAGCTATTATTTACTTCCTCTATGGAGTAGGAGTGAAGTTGGTGCTGCAAGTGCCATTGATTTATATTTTCAAAGCTTATGGACCTCTTCTTGCGACGACAATTGGTCTGATTATCCCAATCCTGCTTATGTATCAGGAAATTCGCAAGGTGACAGGTCTGAATCCTAAGAACCTCTTTAAACGGAGTCTCCTATCAGTGATTCTGACGGTTCTGATGACCATCTTTGTCTTGGTAGCAGAACTGCTCATTGGACTCTTCTTCCATCCTAGCGGACGGATTTCAAGCTTTGTCTATATAGCTCTGATTGGCGGCATTGGCCTCGCTGTTTATGGCGGTCTGGCGCTCAAAGTTCGCCTCATGGATCGCTTTATCGGTTCAAAAGCAGCCAGTCTCCGTCGACGTTTTCATATCTACTAAAAAGCCGCTAGGCTTTTTAATTTTTAGCTTTGTTTTTCTAAAACATCAACATTATAGTTTCAAACTATAGCTAGCTCTTGAAAAGAAAAAAGATAAATGTTTTCAAAAGATGTTACAATAGAGGGTGAAATATTAGCGAAGGATTGGAAGGTTAATATGAGTAAGGACGTAAAATTAAATACACTACTGGCTCAGGCTGGGGTTAAAACAGATGAAGCAACCGGTGCCTTAACAACACCCCTGCATTTTTCAACGACCTACCAGCATCCTGAGTTTGGCCAGTCAACAGGTTATGACTATACTCGAACCAAGAATCCAACACGGGTTAGCTTGGAAGAGACTCTGGCTGCTATCGAAAGCGCAGACTATGCCCTAGCAACTAGTTCTGGTATGTCGGCTATTGTGCTGGCCTTTAGTGCCTTTCCAGTCGGCAGTAAGGTTTTAGCTGTTCGGGATCTCTATGGAGGCTCTTTCCGTTGGTTTGCCCAGGCTGAAGCGGAAGGACGTTTTGCCTTTACCTATGCCAATACAGAAGAAGAACTACTGAACGAACTGACAGAGGATATAGATATTGTCTATATCGAGACACCGACAAATCCTCTTATGGTAGAGTTTGACATTGCCCGCATTTCCCAAGCGGCTCACGAGCGAGGAGCAGCTGTCATTGTGGACAATACCTTCTACAGTCCCATTTATCAAAGACCACTGGAGGATGGAGCAGATATTGTTCTACACTCTGCGACCAAGTATCTAGGCGGGCACAATGATGTCTTGGCTGGAGCAATTATGACCAATGACGCTGCTATCTATGACAAGCTTTTCTACAACCTCAATACAACTGGGCCAGTCCTGTCTCCTTTTGACAGCTATCTGCTTCTGCGCGGTCTCAAGACATTAGCTCTCCGCATGGAGCGTTCTACTCAGAATGCACAAGAAGTGGTCGCTTTTCTGAAGAAATCTCCTGCGGTAAAAGAGGTTCTCTATCCAGGTAAGGGTGGTATGATTTCCTTTAAAGTTGTGGACGAAGGGAAGATTCCTCATCTCTTAAATAGCCTGAAAGTCTTTACTTTTGCGGAAAGTTTGGGCGGAGTGGAGAGCTTGATTACCTATCCGACGACCCAGACTCATGCAGACATTCCGGTGGAGGTGCGTCATTCTTATGGCTTAACTGATGATTTGCTGCGCCTGTCGATTGGAATTGAGGATAGTCGAGATTTGGTAGACGATTTACGCGCAGCCTTGGAGAATGAATAATATGGGAAGATATAATTTTGAAAAAGCCCCCTGTCGTGTAGGGCATCATACTTATAAATGGAAAGAAGTGGAGAAGGACAAGGAAGTCCTGCCAGCCTGGATTGCAGATATGGATTTTGAAGTCCTGCCTGAAATCCAGCAAGCCGTTCATGATTACGCTAATCAGTTAGTCTATGGCTATACCTATGCTAGTGAGGAGCTGATCAATGCCGTTCTAGATTGGGAGAGGGATGAGCACGACTATACGTTTGATAGGGAAGCCTTGGTATTTATTGAAGGGGTTGTTCCTGCTATTTCGACGGCTATTCAAGCCTTTACAGAGGAAGGCGATGCTGTTCTAATCAACACTCCAGTTTACCCACCTTTTGCCCGCAGTGTTAAGCTCAATAATCGGAGACTTATTACCAATTCTCTGATAGAGCAAGACGGCCTTTTTCAGATTGACTTTGAGCAACTAGAGCGGGACATTGCAAACAATGAAGTCAAGATTTATGTTCTTTGCAATCCGCACAATCCCGGAGGTCGAGTTTGGGAACGGGAAGTGTTAGAGAAAATTGGCCGCCTCTGCCAAAAGTACGGCGTTCTCCTGGTTTCAGACGAAATCCATCAAGATTTGACGCTGTTTGGACATGAGCACCAGTCTTTCAATACTGTCTCGCCTGACTTTAAGGACTTTAGCTTGATTTTAGCCAGTGCGACTAAGACTTTTAATATTGCTGGAACTAAAAATTCCTATGCTGTGATTGAGAATCCTAGCTTGCGGCATCAGTTTAAAAAACGCCAGCTGGCCAACAACCAGCATGAAATTCCTGGTCTTGGATTTTTAGCGACAGAAGCAGCCTATCGTTACGGTTGGTCTTGGTTGATGGAGCTCAAGGAAGTTCTTGAGAAGAATGTAAATTTTGTGGTTGATTATTTTGCCAAGGAAGCGCCGCGTCTGCGGGTCATGAAGCCTCAAGGGACTTATCTGATTTGGCTGGACTTTTCAGATTATAGCCTGACAGATAACCAGCTCTTCCAGCTGCTGCGAGAAGAGGCTAAGGTCGTCCTGAATCAGGGAAGTGATTTTGGCCCAGAAGGTAAGGGTCATGCCCGTCTGAATGTTGCTACTCCAGAGACGATGGTTGAAGAAATCTGTTCCCGTATTGCAGAGGTATTGCCAAAATAAATCAAAAAATTTTTTAATTTATTTCACAAATACCTTTATATCATGTGTTATAGTCTACGGAAGTAAAGTGCAGAAAATCGTTGAAAAGGCTTGCTATAAGCAAGCCTTTTCACACTTTTTTTGATATAATAAGAAGAATAAATTGAAAGAAGGAAATCCAATCATGGGAAAACTTGAAGTTATCGCTCATCCGCTTATTCAACATAAATTGTGTATCTTGCGTCGTACAGATACCTCTACCAAGGCTTTTCGTGAATTAGTTGATGAAATCGCAATGCTGATGGGTTATGAAGTTTTGCGCGATTTACCGCTTGAAGATGTAGAAATTGAAACACCGATTACGAAAACCATTCAAAAGCAGATTGCTGGGAAAAAATTGGCTATTGTTCCAATCTTGCGGGCTGGTATTGGCATGGTGGATGGACTTCTGAGCTTGGTTCCAGCAGCTAAAGTTGGGCATATCGGAATGTACCGTGATGAAGGAACCCTGAAGCCGGTTGAATATTTGGTCAAGTTGCCAGAAGATATCGACCAACGTCAGATTTTCGTTGTTGATCCAATGTTGGCTACGGGTGGTTCTGCTATCTTGGCTGTGGATTCTCTGAAGAAACGTGGTGCTAGCCATATTACATTTGTGTGTTTAGTTTCTGCACCTGAAGGAGTAAAAGCCTTGCAGGAAGCTCATCCAGATGTTGATATTTTCACAGCTGCTCTGGATGACCATCTCAATGACCATGGTTATATCGTACCAGGGCTGGGAGATGCAGGAGATCGTCTGTTCGGAACTAAATAAAAGTTTCTATTTGACCTTTTTTGACCAAAAGGATATAATAGTCTCGTAATTTGAAATTCTATTCCCTATTTTGATAGAAAATTTTAAAAAGAGAAAGAGAGAAAACTATGATTCCTGTAGTTATTGAACAAACCAGCCGGGGGGAGCGCTCCTATGACATTTATTCTCGGCTATTAAAAGATCGGATTATCATGCTGACTGGTCCAGTAGAGGATAATATGGCTAATTCAGTCATTGCCCAGCTCCTTTTCTTGGATGCACAGGACAATACTAAAGATATTTATCTCTATGTAAATACGCCAGGTGGATCCGTTTCAGCAGGTCTGGCTATTGTGGATACTATGAACTTCATCAAGTCTGATGTTCAGACCATTGTTATGGGTGTAGCTGCCAGCATGGGAACAATCATTGCTTCCAGTGGTGCTAAGGGCAAACGCTTCATGCTTCCAAATGCAGAATATCTGATTCACCAGCCAATGGGCGGAGCTGGAAGTGGTACTCAGCAAACGGATATGGCCATTGTAGCTGAGCACTTGCTTAGAACTCGTAATACCTTGGAAAAAATCTTGGCCGAAAACTCTGGCAAGTCCGTTGAGCAAATCCATAAGGATGCGGAACGCGATTACTGGATGAGTGCTCAGGAAACCTTGGAATACGGCTTTATTGACGAAATCATGGAAAATAGCAATTTAAGCTAACATAGGAGGAGCCAAAAGAGGCTCCTTTTTTGCTGCTTTGAATCTGACAAGCTAGCAAGTTCAGGTGTTTTAAGCTGACTATAAAGCTTTTGAGGGCTAGTTTTTTTGTCCTATCTTTGCTATAATCATCTAAGAACTACATGGATCAGAAAGGAGCTTTATGATAGAGAGAGAAGAAAGAGTGGGCTTGATTGTCTATCTTTACTATAATCGAGATGCCAAAAAGCTGGCTAATTTTGGGGATATTATTTATCATTCTAAGAAGCATCGCTATCTGCATCTCTATGTCAAGCAAGAGGAAGCCCAGAACTTACAGGAGAATCTGCCCAAGGAGCGCTATGTTAAGCAAGTCCGAATTTCTCACATAAAAGAACTGGATCAAAACTTTGTTGGAAGCCTGTATAGAGAGCAAGAAAACGTTATCATTTGATAAAATTTTTATAAAGGGTTGACAATTGTCAGATAATTCGATATATTCTTACTATATCATCAAATAAATCACTTAAGGAGATTTCCGAATGAAGAAAAAATTTGCACTATCCTTAGTAGCTTTTGCTAGTGCGGCCCTTCTCGCAGCTTGTGGAGAAGTATCTAACAACAACTCAACGGCAACTGGTACAGAAATTGGCGATACGATTAAATTTGGTTTTAACTTTGAAGAATCAGGTGAAGTAGCAGCCTACGGTACAGCTGAACAACATGGTGCTCAGCTGGCAGTTGATGAAATCAACGCTGCTGGCGGCGTAGATGGTAAGAAGATTGAAGTTACTGATAAGGATAATAAATCAGAAACAGCTGAAGCATCTACCATCACTACTAATTTGGTTACCCAAAGCAAGGTAAATGCAATCATTGGCCCTGCGACTTCTGGAGCTACAGCTTCAGCTACTGCAAATGCTGCTAAAGCAGGTGTACCAATCATTACACCAAGTGCGACACAGGATGACCTGACCAACAAGCAAGATTATCTTTTCCGTGCTACCTTTATTGATAGCTACCAAGGTAAAATCATTTCTAAGTATGTCACTGACAACTTGAAAGCTAAGAAAGTTGTTCTTTACTATGATCAATCCAGTGACTACGCTAAAGGAATGGCGGATGCCTTCAAGAAGGAGTTCAAGGGTGAGATTGTAGCAACAGAAACTTTCCAATCCAAGGATACTGACTTCCAAGCTGCTTTGACAAAGATTAAAGGCAAAGAATTTGATGCTCTGGTTGTTCCAGGTTACTATACAGAAGCTGGTAAAATTGTCAATCAAGCGCGTGGTTTGGGCATTGACCAAACAATCGTTGGTCCTGATGGCTTTGGTGATGCTAAGTTCGTTGAGCAAGCAACTCCAGCTGCAGCTACAAATGTTTACTATGTATCTGGCTTTACAACTTCTGGTGAAATGTCAGAAAAAGCTAAGAAGTTTGTTGAAGCATACAAAGCTAAGTACAAAGAAGAGCCATCTATGTTTGCAGCTCTGGCATATGACTCTGTTTATATGGCAGCAGAAGCAGCCAAAGGTGCTAAAACTTCTGTAGATATCAAAGACAACTTGGCTAAGCTTAAAGATTTCGATGGAGTGACTGGTTCAATCACTATTGATAAAGATCACAATCCAGTGAAAACAGCTTTGATGATTGGCTTGAAAGACGGTCAAGTAGATACTGTAGAAACAGTTAAAGCGGAATAAGAGTTATGAGGCTGGGGCTATCCCAGTCTTTGACTTGTTTTCTATTTTTAGTTGTTTAAACGAAATTAGTAGATGATTTCTTGCTTTATGAATCTATGGATTGAAAGAGTATTGTTTTATAATCTATTCTTCGTTTCTCAATCAACTATTATTCGTATTTTGGGAGTGGGATGATAAAATCACGACCTAGTCTGATGATTTTTATCCCATTCCTTATTTTATTATAGAAAGAGTGGTGTCTAATGCTCCAACAATTAGTCAACGGTCTAATCCTGGGTAGTGTTTATGCGCTTCTGGCTTTGGGTTATACCATGGTTTATGGGATTATTAAGCTAATTAACTTTGCCCATGGCGATATCTATATGATTGGTGCCTTTATGGGTTATTACTTGATTAATATCCTGAAGTTTAATTTCTTCCTTTCTCTCATTTTAGCCATGATTGGGACAGCGATTCTCGGTGTAATTATTGAGTTTTTAGCCTATCGTCCTCTGCGAAATTCGACTCGGATTGCGGCTTTGATTACAGCCATTGGGGTCTCTTTTCTCCTCCAGTATGGCATGATTTTCTTTGTCGGTGCCAATACCCGTTCCTTCCCGCAGGTTATAAAGACAGTACGCTTTAACTTAGGACCGATTTCTATCTCAAATATTCAGTTGCTGATTTTGGGAATTTCGATTTTCCTCATGGTAGCTCTGCAGTTCATCGTGCAGAAGACAAAGATGGGTAAGGCTATGCGTGCTGTGTCTGTAGACAGTGATGCTGCTCAGCTGATGGGAATCAATGTCAATCGGACAATCAGCTTCACCTTTGCTTTAGGATCAGCTCTTGCAGGAGCTGCTGGCGTCCTAATTGCCCTCTACTATAATTCATTAGAGCCTTTGATGGGGATGACTCCAGGTATTAAGTCCTTTGTAGCGGCCGTTCTTGGTGGTATTGGAATCATTCCTGGTGCAGCGCTTGGTGGCTTTGTTATTGGTCTTTTGGAAACTTTTGCGACAGCGCTTGGATTATCTGATTTCCGCGATGCCATTGTCTATGCGATTTTGATTGTCATTCTTCTGATCCGACCAGCTGGTATCCTCGGCAAAAATGTGAAAGAGAAGGTGTAAGGTATGAAAAAGAATTTAAAGGTAAATATTTTCTGGCTTGGCCTTGTCTTAATTGGCTACCTGCTGATGACTGTATTGGTTAGTGCCGGTGTTCTCAATGCTTTTTACATTCAAATCTTAGAGCAGATTGGAATTAATATTATTTTGGCTGTGGGGCTCAATCTCATCGTCGGATTTTCGGG
Source organism: uncultured Streptococcus sp. (assembly GCA_965245685.1). GTDB lineage: Bacteria > Bacillota > Bacilli > Lactobacillales > Streptococcaceae > Streptococcus. Next base: position 14,911 of record CBDFAZ010000024.1, read on the forward strand.
TCAATTCTCTCTTGGCCATGCTGGATTTATGGCTATCGGTGCCTACGCTGTAGCAATTATTGGCTCTAAATCGCCAACTTATGGAGCTTTCTTTATTGCTATGCTGGTGGGAGCTGTCATTGCTGGTATTGTGGCTTTGGCAGTCGGTTTGCCAACGCTTCGTCTTAAAGGGGACTATCTCGCGATTGCGACTCTTGGTGTCTCAGAGATTATCCGGATTCTGATTATTAATGGCGGTACTTTGACGAATGGCGCAGCTGGTATTCTATCCATACCGCCTTTTACGTCTTGGCAGATGGTCTATGTCTTTGTTGTTATCACAACTATTTTGACCTTGAATTTCCTGCGCAGTCCTATCGGTCGCAGCACTCTGTCTGTCCGTGAGGATGAGATTGCTGCCGAGTCTGTTGGGGTTAATACTACTAGAATCAAAGTGACAGCCTTTGTCTTGGGAGCTATCACGGCTTCTATTGCTGGCTCTCTTCAAGCTGGCTTCGTTGGTTCAGTTGTTCCTAAGGACTATTCCTTCACCAACACTATCAATATCTTGATTATTGTCGTTTTTGGTGGTCTAGGCTCTATGACTGGAACCATTGTAGCTGCAGTAGTATTGGGAGTTCTCAATATGTTGCTGCAGGATGTATCCAGCATTCGGATGATTGTCTATTCTTTGGCCTTGATCTTGGTCATGATTTTCCGTCCAGGCGGACTTTTAGGAACTTGGGAGCTGAGCTTGTCTAAGCTCTTCAAAAAGAATAAGGAGGTCAAAGAATAATGGCACTTCTTGATGTGAAAAATCTAACTAAAAATTTTGGCGGTCTGACTGCTGTCAGCGATGTGACCTTGGAACTCAACGAGGGCGAGCTGGTTGGTCTGATTGGCCCTAATGGTGCAGGAAAAACGACTCTTTTCAATCTCTTAACGGGCGTTTATGAGCCGAGTGAAGGGACAGTGACACTAGATGGTCACTTGCTAAATGGTAAGGTTCCTTACAAGATTGCTGCTTTAGGGCTGGGGCGAACCTTCCAAAACATCCGGCTCTTTAAGGACCTTAGTGTTTTGGATAATGTTCTGATTGCCTTTGGTAATCATCATAAGGCTCATGTGTTAGCTTCTTTCCTCCGCCTGCCAGCTTACTACAAAAACGAAGAAGAACTCAAAGACAAGGCTTTGGAGTTGCTGAAAATTTTTGACTTGGACAAGGAAGCAGAAACCTTGGCTAAGAACCTAGCTTATGGTCAGCAGCGTCGCTTGGAGATTGTTCGGGCCTTGGCAACAGAGCCTAAGATTCTTTTCTTGGATGAGCCGGCTGCAGGGATGAACCCTCAGGAGACAGCAGAGCTGACTGCTTTGATTCGACGGATTAAAAACGAATTTAACATTACCATCATGCTGATTGAGCATGACATGAGTCTGGTAATGGAAGTCACTGAGCGAATCTATGTGCTGGAGTACGGCCGCTTGATTGCGCACGGAACACCTGATGAAATTAAGAATGACAAACGTGTTATTGAAGCTTATCTAGGAGGTGAAGCCTAATGTCCATGCTTAAAGTTGAGAATCTCTCTGTCCATTATGGCATGATTCAGGCTGTCCGTGATGTCAGCTTTGAAGTAAACGAAGGAGAAGTCGTTTCCCTGATTGGTGCCAATGGAGCTGGGAAAACGACCATTCTCCGGACTATTTCAGGCTTGGTTCGTCCAAGTGCTGGTAAAATTGAATTTGTAGGTAATGAAATTCAAAAAGTTCCTGCTCAAAAAATCGTAGCAGCTGGACTTTCGCAAGTACCAGAAGGCCGTCATGTCTTTCCAGGTTTGACCGTTTTGGAGAATTTGGAAATGGGCGCCTTTCTCAAAACAAATCGCGAAGAAAATCAAGCCAATCTCAAAAAGGTCTTCTCTCGTTTCCCACGCTTGGAAGAGCGTAAAAACCAAGATGCTGCAACCCTTTCAGGTGGTGAGCAGCAGATGCTGGCTATGGGACGGGCTTTGATGTCTACACCTAAGCTTTTGCTCTTGGATGAGCCTTCTATGGGCTTGGCGCCGATCTTTATCCAGGAAATCTTTGATATTATCCAAGATATTCAGCGACAAGGAACGACAGTTCTTTTGATTGAGCAAAATGCAAATAAGGCTCTCTCTATCGCTGACCGCGGTTATGTCCTTGAAACAGGTAAAATCGTTCTGTCCGGAACTGGCCAAGAACTCCTCGCTTCTGACGAAGTCCGCAAAGCATATCTAGGTGGCTAAAAATGTCTGGGAGACATTTTTAGGTTGTTGATAGAAAGTTACGATAGTAACTTAACATTTTGAAAAGGTCCATTGGACCTTTTTAAGTTGCAGCTAAAGAAAACAAGGTTTTCGTCAAGATGGCCAGTGGATTGTTTCAGGTTGCAGATAGGAACTCGCGAGAGCGAATTTTCGCTCGATAAGGTTCTTTGTACTTTTTTCTCTTAGATACTTAAAATAGTTTAGCTAGGCATTTCCTATCTTCAATTTTTCCAATCGTAGGATTTTTCTAAATTTTGAAAACTTAGGCAAAGAACTTGGAAGCGTTTGAAATCAGCTGAAAAATAAAGTATAATGAGTATAAGAAATACGGATAGGAAGAAGAGGGGACTCTTATGGCAGTTAAAGATTTTATGACGCGTAAGGTGGTTTATATCAGCCCAGATACAACGATTGCTCATGCGGCAGATATGATGCGTGAGCAGAAACTCCACCGTCTGCCGGTGATTGAGAATGACCAACTAGTGGGACTGGTGACAGAAGGAACGATTGCAGAAGCTAGTCCATCTAAGGCAACGAGTCTGTCCATTTATGAGATGAACTATCTTCTCAACAAAACCAAGGTTGGTGATGTTATGATTCGTGATGTGGTTACGATCTCTCAGTTTGCCAGTCTGGAAGATGCGACCTATTTGATGCTGAAAAATAAAATTGGCATTCTGCCTGTCGTGGATAATGAGCAGCTTTACGGAGTTATCACTGATCGTGATATTTTCAAGGCCTTCTTGGAAGTTTCAGGCTACGGTGAAGAGGGAGTCCGTCTGCGCTTTGTCACTGAGAATAAGGTGGGGGTTCTTGAGCAGATTATCCGTCTTCTGGTGGAAGAAAATCTCAACATCTCCAATACCGTCAATATCCCACGCAAGGATGGCAAAGTCGTCATTGAAGTACAGTTAGCTGGTGATATAGATACGGCGCTTCTCAAGAAAAAATTTGAAGAGCATGCTATTAAGCTGGCTGAGATTACACATACTTCGGCAAAAGCTTTATAAGCGATAAAAAAACCTCATCATTGGATGAGGTTTTTAACGTACAATAGGTTGTTTGTTAGCATCTAAAGTAAAGCCTTCGCCCAAGATCTCATGGGCTTCGGTAATAGTAGTAAAGGCAAATGGGTCGACTTGGTTGATGAGTTTCTTCATTTGCTGCATTTCATTACGGGAAACAACACAGTAGACAATTTGCAGATCCTGCTTGCTATAGAAGCCTTGCCCCTTGAGGTAGGTCACTCCACGATCCAGCTTGTCATTGATAGCTTCAGCTAGCTCGGTGGGCTTACTTGTAACAATAAGGAATCCCTTACCAGCAAAACCTCCTTCTGCAATCAGGTCAATAACGCGGGAGGTGATAAAGACAAACATTAGGGTGTAAGATACCATGCGTAAGTCTTTGAAGACTAGGAGAACCAAGGTAATGACTACAAAGTCAACCGTCAGCATGAGTCTGCCCATGGAAATGCTGGTGTATTTATTGAAGATGCGGGCTACAATGTCCGTACCACCAGTTGTTCCGCCAGCATTAAAGATGGTGCCCAGTCCGATTCCCATAATAATCCCCGTTCCAAGACAGGCTAGTAAGACATCGCCGTCCAGAGCTGAGATAAAATAGTCTTGCAGGTGTTTGGAGGCAGGTAGGATTTCAAAAATTTTGAGCCAGGCTGACACAGAGAAAGTCCCTAGAATACTGAGGTAGAGGGTTCTCGAACCCAGTAGCTTCCAAGCAATAATAAAGAGAGGAATGTTAATAATCAGGTTGGTCGTCGAGACAGGGATTTTAAACAGATAGTAGGCAATCAAGGTCAAACCTGTCGCGCCACCTTCATATAAATGAAAGGGAATGACCAAATAATGAATCCCAAAAGAAAAAATTCCAGCCCCAAAAATGATGGCCAGTACGTTTTTTAATTTAAACATAACATCCTCCTAAATCTATTTCCAGAAATTTATTCTGAATATATTTTACCAAAAATTTAGCCTTTATGAAACACTTTGAAAAAATTTTTAAAGTCTTTTCTTATGATGGGCTTTTAGCTTTTTTTTTGGTAAAATAAACAATAGATAAAAAAGAGTAGGGTGAAAATAATAAGCTGACGAATTTGGCTCTTATCAGGCTGCTCAGTAATGTGGACGGACTCTAAAAAGTAGATTATATCAAGCTTTAGGGCAAGTCTTATCTGCATTTTCTTATAAAGAACGAAAAATAGAAGTTAGAGATTAAAGGTAAAGATGAAAAATGGTATTTTGATTTCGCTGGAAGGTCCGGAAGGGGCTGGAAAGTCG
>CBDFAZ010000025.1:0-19475 GCA_965245685.1 uncultured Streptococcus sp.
GCCATCCTGTCGGCTACCAGCCGCTTCAAAGTCAGCCAGCATCTCTAAAATCTTTTCCTTGTCTTCTAATTTCGGTCGTCTCAGCTCCATAGTGCCTCCTGATACGAAGAGAGTGAGACCGCCTTGCGCCCCACTCTGACTTCTATTGCTTCTTGTTTTTTTCTAAAAATTGCTGACGCAGTTTGGCTAATCGCTCTTTCTTACCGCTGCCGCCCTGTGAATGTTTTTCATGGAAACGCTGCACCTGAGCCTTTCCTTTGTCGTCCAATTGATACTTTCCCATCTTAATTTCCTTCGTACTTAATAGTCGAGCCATTCATGTGCTTGACCCGAGCTGATATTTCCTTGTGTCGACCGTTAACCATCGGACGGGCTTGCGGATTTCCTAAGTAACCACAGGTCCGCTTGACCACATCGACCGTCTTGGGATCGCTGTTGCCACAGTTTGGACAGGTGAAGCCCCGCTCGGTCGGCGTGAAATCTCCCTCAAAGTTACACTTGTAACAGCGGTCAATCGGCGTATTTGTACCTAAGTAACCAACTCGGTCATAGGCATAGTCCCAGACAGCTTCCAGTGCCTTTGGATTTTGCTGAAGAACAGGATATTCACAGTAATGGATAAAGCCGCCTGAAGCACCCACTTCAGGATAAATCTTCTCAAAGTCCAGCTTTTCAAAAGGAGTTGGATTCTTGCGCACATCGTAGTGGAAGGAGTTAGTATAGTATTCCTTGTCAGTAATATCTGGAACGACGCCAAACTTCTCTGTGTCCAAACGGCAGAAACGGTCGGTCAGACTTTCAGATGGTGTTGAGTAGACAGAGAAATGATAGTCATACTGATCTGACCACTCTTGCACCCGGCGCTTCATATCTTTGACAATAGCAACTGTAAAGTCCTTGGCTTCAGGATTGGTCTCCCAATTACCGCCGTAAAAGACTGCTGCTACTTCATAGAGACCGATATAGCCTAGGGAAACCGTGGCACGACGGTGAGTAAAGAGCTGATCCACCTGATCATACTTGCCCAGACGTTGGCCAAAAGCCCCATACTGATAGAGAATCGGTGCATTGGCTGGACTGGCTTCCTTGGTCCGCTCCACTCGGTAGACTAAAGCATCTTCAGCGATGTTCATCCGCTCATTAAAGAGTTCCCAGAATTTATCTAAATCCCCCTCGGATTCAAGCGCAATCCGTGGCAGATTGACAGTAACAACACCTAGATTCATACGGCCTGAGTTTACTTCCTGACCATTTTCATCTTTCCAGCCTTGCAGGAAAGAACGGCAGCCCATCGGTACCTTGAACGATCCAGTCAAGTCGATAATCTTGTCATAGGAAAGCACATCTGGATACATGCGCTTAGTGGCACACTCTAGAGCCAGTTCTTTGATGTCGTAGTTAGGCGTTCCTGGATCGAGATTAAGCCCGCGCTTAAGGGTGAAAATCAGCTTAGGGAAAATTGCTGTGCGGTGCTCGCTTCCCAGTCCCTTGATACGGATATTGAGAATGGCCTTCTGAATTTCCCGCTCAAAACGATTGGTTCCCAGACCAAAGCCCAGCGAGGTAAAAGGAGTTTGACCGTTAGAGGTAAAGAGAGTATTAATCTCATACTCCAGCGACTGCATGGCATCGTAGATGTCCTTCTTGGTCTTCGCCCAAGCGTACTCTTCCTGCTTATCCGGCAAAACCCATTGCTCCGCATCCTTAAGATGCTTTTGGTAATTAAGCTTAGCGTAGGGCGCCAAGACTTGGTCAATCCGGTCGGCCGAACAACCGCCGTACTGACTAGAAGCTACATTGGCAATGATTTGCGAGATTTGCGCTGTCGCAGTCTGGATAGACTTGGGACTCTCTACTTCCGCATTGCCAATCTTAAAGCCATTTTTCAGCATGCCGTCAAAGTCAATAAGACAGCAGTTCGTCATCGGTGTATAAGGGCTGTAGTCCAAATCATGGTAGTGGATGTCCCCCTTCTGGTGGGCGTTGGCTACATGAGGCGGCAGCATCTTAAGGCCGATGGATTTGCCGACAATCCCAGCCGTCAAATCCCGTTGGGTATTGAAAACATCACTGTCCTTATTAGCATTCTCATTGACTACCGTACGATCTTTGTTGAGAAGCTTGTCAATAGTAAAGTTGATGTCTGTCGCTTTTGAGCGCTCAAAATCCCGTTGGGTGCGATAAGTAATGTAGTTCTCCGCAATAGCGTATTCCTTGGCATTTAAAAGCTCATGCTCAACGATATTCTGGATTTCATAGATTTTGACATACTTGGCGAAGCGACTGCTGATTTCTGCCACAATGCGGTCTGTGATAGCTTCTAGCTTGGCTTCCAGCATCGGATTCAGCGGACCGACTTCCTGAGCTGCCCGCACCATAGCCTTATAGATCTTTGACACATCAAAAGCCACCCTACGGCCGTCTCGCTTCTCCACATAAATCGCTGGAGCAGTTTCAAACTTCTCTTCCCTTAAAATCATCATGAACACTTCCTTTTCCTGCCCTTAGGACAAATCAAGTCTCTTCAGACCAGCCACCTGCTAAGAAATTTCTAGGAAATCTCCGACAGCAATTCATCCAAAGAACAGTATTTTTTAAATAAGTCGATACAAGACTCATTATAGCACGTTAAAATTAAAAATCAATATGTTGTGGCAAAAAAGTTATTTTTTCTTTTTATACACAACATATTGATTTTTTACTACTTAAGTTGATAAAGCTTGAAATGGTCGAGTTTAAGGTCAGCTTCCTTGTAATTTTGGGAAATTAGCTGCTTCACATCTGACAGCAATTTGACATCATTGTTAACCAAAATATACTTGGGCTGACTGTTTTCCAGTCCATTCTGAAGGCCTAGACGATTTTCAGCCGTTCCCACATACAAAGTTGGAGACAAGAGAGAGACAGCTGATAGGCGGCCACTCTTTTGATAAAGACTAGCCGAGGTATCCCAAGCATAGATAGTATCCCCATCCTTGGTATTCTCCTTGATGTACTGGGCCGCCTGGCTTCTCTCAGTAGACACATCACTCGAGAGGATATACTCATTGACCAAAGGATAGCCAATCAGATAAAAGATGGCTAAGAGCGGCAGAAAGAACTGGCCTGAGAGATAGGAAGTCCACATGGTAGGGCGACGGCGATCCCGGCGGTGACGCCCTGGTGCCTGCTGCTTGCCTTTATTGAACCACAAAGCAAAAAGAATCATGGCAAAAGGCAGGGTCGGAAGCAGTTGATAACTGCCCTGATCTGGCAGGATAAAAGCCGCAAAGACAGTAATGAAGAGCCCTAGCAGACCGATAAAGCACAAGACACGCAGGCTGGTTGCTTGCCCCTTTTCTCTTGAGAGAAGATTGGCACCCAAAGCAGAAATGAAACCTAGACCGACCGTCAACAAGCCATAATAAACCAAATTAGAAATACTATGACTGCCAATCAAGCTGATGGAATCCCAAGCATAGGTCACCTGACTGATAGCCTGGCCAAAGGTTCGATTAGCAACAGTAAAATAGCCGATAGGATAAAAAATCACTGAGAAGCCAAAGAGACCAGCTAAAAGCTGATAGAATCCTCGAGCCGCACGCTTAGCTGCGATATTGTAGACCAAAAGCACCAGAGCAGTCAAAGAATAGAAGACTAGGCTGGAAACCGGATCAATCATAAAAGCAAGAGCTCCGAAAGCCCCATAGATAATAAACTTTTCATCCTTGATTGAATCCTGCAGATAGCGCACCAAGAAAGATAGATTCCAAAAAATAAAGGGCAGGACAAAAATACTAGAGTAAAGACCGCCAAATCCAAGAGCAAAGACTAGCAGGTAAAAGAGCAGCAGGAGGCTGCGCGATAGATCCTGTTTAGGCTGTAAGAGCACCAAGGTCTTGTGCAGGAAAAGTCCGGCCAGCCACAGAGCCAGCGTCTGAAAGACCATCCACAAAAGCTGGCCAAAAGCCAGGCTGCTGGTCCAAGCCATCAGATAGTAAAGCAGACCACTAGTCCCATATATTTGCGAATAAGGCACCTGCCCCCGAGTCATGGCCCAGCCGGCATAGAGGTTCTGGCTTTGTAAATTCGTTGCTAGATTGGTCAAAAAAGGATTGACCACACTCAGCAAGCTGATAGCCAAACTGCACAAGAGCGTCAAAAAATAGGGCGTCGGCTCTGGCTTGGTAATTTTTTGCTCAGACCTTTCAGCCCTAGTCAGCTGCTCCTCTGAAACCTCTAAAACTTTTTCTTCTGTTGTATCATGCATATAAAATATTCTCCTTGATATCAGTCCCATCTAGTATATCAAATTCCTGTCCTCCTGTCAGCTTTCTCTTGACCCTTCTTCTGAGCATTATAGCTTCTAGCCAGCTCCTCCAATTCTCGAAAACAGCTGTATTCTCTCGTTTCATAAGCAAGCGGCTGGTTAGAAATTTTCTCCATCATCTTAAAAAATTCCTTTATTTTTTACATTCGTAAAAACAAAGCAAAAATGACAAGAACACATCTCAACACGATTAGAAAAAGCACAAGCAGAAAATCTGAGACTTCCGCCTCAGATTTTCTGTATATTGCTGCAGAACTTGCCTACCTCTAGCATTAGAGCATAGGAGCAAAGAGCTGCATGATTTCTTTGATAAAGCGACGATACCAGCTGCTATCGAGATTTTCAGGAAGAATTTCCTCAGAAGCCTCAAAAATTGCTTCAAAATCTTCCTTGATAGCTGGTATACTCTCCGTATGGTACATCAGGGCTGCATTTTCATAATGGTGCACTAGACTGCGGTAGTCAAAGTTAATCGTACCTACCACAGCAAATTCATCATCGGCCACCACATTCTTGCTGTGGATAAAACCTGGCGTGTACTCAAAGATCTTAACCCCTGCTTCCATCAGATCCGGGTAGGCTCCGCGGGTAACAATCTGAATCAGCTTCTTGTCCGGAATGAAAGGAGTCACGATGCGGACATCCACTCCCCGCATAGCAGCATTCTTGATATCCTCCGTCAGGTCATAGTCAATAATCAGATAAGGCGTGGTAATGTAGACATAATCCGTAGCCTGACTGATAATATTTTGATAGACCGTTTTGCCAACCTGACCCTTATAAATAGGCTTAGGTCCGCTGCCATAGGGAATGTAAAGCCCTTTGCCTTCGACAGCTTTATTTTCCAGATGGTACTTGTCAAAGTCTGTGATTTCCCCGCGGTTGATGTACCAGTTCATGAGAAAGAGTCGCGTCAGAGCCTTGACTGCCCGACCTTCCAAGCGCACACCGCCATCTTTCCAGTGTCCAAAACGAACAATATGATTGATATACTCGTCGGCCAGATTGATGCCGCCAGTATAGCCAACCTGACCGTCAATGACCAAAATCTTGCGGTGGTCACGATTATTATAGGATACCGTCATTCGCGGAATCACCTTGTTAAACTTATAAGCCTCGATGCCCATCTTGCGCAGCTTACGCGTATAATCGCCAGGCAAAGTGGCCATGCAGCCAATATCATCATAGAGCAGTTTGACTTCAACGCCCTGAGCAGCTTTTTCGACCAAGATTTCCAGAACACTGTCCCACATCAGCCCTTCATCAATGATATAAAATTCCAGAAAAATGAATTTCTCAGCAGCCCGCAGGTCAGCCAGCATGGCCTTAAACATCTCCTCTCCGATGGGAAAATAGCGAGAAGCTGTACCATCATAGACATCCGCATTATTGTCCATACTCAGCAGCGACTTGATAATACCATAAGCCGACTTGTTTTCCTTTTTCAGCTGAACACGAAGATCATAGCTATTGTCCTCTCGAAATTTCATGGAGTCCATATTTTCCAGCTGAATCATTTCTTTTTTAGACAGCCGCCGCTCGCCAAACATCAGATAGAGCAGGAAGCCAAAGACCGGCACCACAGCAATCAGGAGCCAGGTCACCTTGCTCTCCGGCGGCATATTGCGGTTGACAATGGCTAAAATGGTCCCAATATACAGGAAGACAATCATCGCTACTGACAGCCAGTTGGGTGCAATTTCATTAAAATAGAAAAACGCAACAAAGACAAAGACCAGCTCCAATAGCATGATAATAATGCTGAAACCGTATTTTGACATTAATAAGCGGAATTTCCTGAAAGTCATACACTCTCCTATCTCATTGCATATATTCTAGTATAGCAGTAAAGCCGCCTTAAAACAACGTTTATATCAATGCAAATCGTATTTCTAGCTGATGAAAAACCAAGAGCAGCATTTAAACACCGCTATCCTTCTAATTTCACTGCAAGATTAGAACCGATAAAAGGAAAAGCCCTATTCAAGACAGGGCTCTTTCATCATTGTTTGGTAAAGACCAGTGTGTCATCATCATAAGGCTCTTGGGAAAGATCCTCAATAGTCAGCTGATTGCCCTCAATGCGATAGCGCTTGACATCATCTCCAATGACCATAGTCTGGTTGGTAGCATCAATCTGAACTTGTTCAATTTCCTGCTCACCATCCGCCTCAACCTTGGTCAGCTGGCCAGTAGTTCCTGAAATCTGTAAGGTCAGCTGATCGCCTTCATGACTTGTCTGATAGATGCCATCCAGCTCGCCATTGGTTGCTTGCTCAGAAGAGGATGCTGAAGCAGATGAGCTACTATTGGCAGCACTAGACGAGCTAGCTACTGACGAAGACTCTGCTGGCTTGCTGGAAGCAACTGACTGAGACTGAGAGGAAGGTGCCGTCTGGTTCTGATTAGAACCGCAAGCTGCCAAGGCCAAAATAGCCGCAGCAGTTAGACCTGAAAACATTAACTTTTTAGAAATTGCCATAGTATTCTCCTTTTTCTTCTGTCTTTATTGTACCAAAGCGGGACTCTGGCGGTCAATTTATAAACTTGTCAAATAACCTCTGACTTCTGCAATAAAATAGAGGGATCCCGTAATGAAAAGCAGCTGATTATCGTTTTGCCTTTCCTTAAAATTCTGAATAAGCTGCCGATAATCCTCTATGTAGAAGAAGCCTTCCACTTCAGCTCGCCTAAGGGAATCTCCATCAGAAAAGGAAGTAACCGTCAACTGAACATCTGGCAGAGCCTCTCGCAGATAAGCCAGCATAGCGCCATAGTCCTTACGCTTAAGAGCACCGAAAAGAAGCAGGCACTCTTTGTCATTCTGGCTTTGGATAAACTCTACTAACCTCTCCAGCGCAGGCAGATTATGAGCCCCATCTAGATAAACACCTGGACCGGCTTCTTCCAAACGCCCTGCCCATCGAGTCTCCTGCAAGGCTGTCCGAATCCTAGCAGAATCTATTTCCCAGTCTTGCTGCTGCATGAAGAGCAAGAATGCCTGCAGAGCCAGCGCTGCATTTTCCTCCTGATAGCCCCCCTTGAGACCCAGTTCAAGATTGGATAGGGTCATAGTCGAATTGGAAAAAGTCTGATTTGCCAGAGAAAAATCGCAACCATACTGATAGAGTTCTATTCCCAGCTCCTGTGCTCGCTGCTCAAAAACCAATCGCGCTTCTTCTGGCAGCGGTCCGATGACCGCTGGCCGCCCCGGCTTGAAAATCCCTGCCTTTTGCTCCGCAATCGCCGTCAAGCTCCTTCCCAGAGTCTCCTGATGGTCCAAGCCCACAGAGCTGATGACCGCAATATCTCCCCTAATGACATTAGTCGTGTCCAAGAGTCCACCAATCCCTACCTCAATCAAGGCCAAATCCACTGCCTGCTCCTTGAAATAGAGAAAAGCAATCAAGGTCAGAATTTCAAAATAGGACAGCTGGTCATGGCTTTTGAGCAGTTCTTGCTCCATCTTTTGCACCTGCTGACCCAGACGGATAAAATCAGCTGAAGCAATCGGTTTACCGTTGATACAAATCCGATCATGAATACTAATCATGTGGGGCGAGGTGAAACTTCCTGTCTTGTAATCATGCCCCGCAAACAGCTGACGCATAAAAGCAATAGTAGAACCTTTGCCATTTGTACCAGTTACATGAATCGTTGGATAGCTCCGCTCAGGATTCCCCAAAAGAGCTACAGCCTGCCGCATGCGCCCTAGTCCCGAACGAAAGTTTAGACCAATTCGGCTGTTCAGCCATTCTTCAATTTCATTCATTTTCTTACCCAAAAAAGAGCAGCGAAGCAGAACTCAAATCTGAATTGCAACTCGCTCCTCTTTCTAATCTTTATGATATGAGATGGAAAATAGCCGAGCCTTGGCTACTTCCTTCATCTGTCAAGTTCAGCTAGCATCTCGCCTGCACTTGTCCATTTCTGGAAACGAGGCTAGTCTTACTCCTCCATAAAGCTGTTGAAGACTTCTTCAATCATATCCCATTCAGCATCTGAGTCTTCTGGGATTGGCTGCAGGTCACCTTCTGTGCCATCTTCATTTTCAGTAAAGGAATAAGCTTGAATCTCTACTTCACCATTCTCATCTTCTTCCGCATTAGCCGGAATCAAAAGAACATAATTCTTGCCAAACTCTTCCTTACCATCAATGGTCAAAAGAATTTCAAATAAAGTTTCGTTTCCTTGTTCGTCAACCAAGGTGATTAATTCACGCTCTTCATGCTCGTGGTCATGGTTATGATCATGTGTCATACTAGTGTCTCCTTCATTTCTTTTCTAAAAATTTCGATCCAGATAATTCTGCAAAATCAGCTGCGCTGCCAGCTTATCAATAACTTTCTTGCGCTTGCTGCGGCTAATGTCCGCCTGCTCCACCAACATGCGCTCAGCAGCCACCGTCGTCAGACGCTCATCCTGATAGTCAACCGGCAGACCAAAAAGCTCAGCAACCCGCTGGCCATAAGCCTGACTGGCTTCCACTCGAGGCCCGCTGGTATTGTTCATATTCTTAGGCAGGCCAATAACAAACTTATCAACCTTGTACTCTTTAATCAACTCGCCCAAGCGCTCTAGGCCGAATTCGCCCTTATCTTCATGAATCGGAATAATCTCCACTCCTTGAGCCGTAAAACCAAGAGGATCACTAATGGCAACCCCAACCGTTTTCGAGCCCACATCTAATCCCATAATTCTCATTAGAGATCGACGCCTTGTCCTTTCAAATAATAACGAACCAACTCCTCAACAATCTCATCGCGCTCGTATTTGCGGATTTGATTGCGGGCGTTGTTATAGCGAGGTACGTACGCAGGATCACCACTGAGTACGTATCCCACGATTTGATTGATTGGATTGTATCCTTTTTCATTGAGCGACTTGTAGACATCGGTCAAAGTCTCGCTAATTTCCTTTTTATTTGAATCATCGAGATTAAAACGTACTGTTTCATCTGTAAATCCCACAATTACACCCTCTTTCTTTAGAATATCCCTATTATAGCATAATTATAGGCTTTTCACAAATTTAATTCACCCGAATTCTCCTAATTTTTCAATAAGCTTTAGCTAATATTTATCCGAAGTCTGGCTCTGAAATCCAGCAAAAATCCAGCTCTCTTCAGAGAACTGGATGGAAACTTGCTAATTTGAAGACGGCACTTCCACACCGTCGCTTCCCTTAAACTTGTTAAGCAATTCTTCCGGACTCAGGGTCTCGATTTGCTCAAACAGCTGCGCGTAGTTTGGAAGCTTTTTGGCTGCTTCGTAGTCTAGATTCTCAGGATCGATAGTCATCTCCAGAGAAATCTCTTCCGCTGTCATATCTGTTTTTAAGTCAAGACCGGTGATATTCACCGCTTCTTTCAGACCCAGTGCTTCCTCGATCAAAGACAGCATTTCTTTCTTCACAGTGGAAACATCCTGCTTTGACAAAGCTTCCTTGATGTTGTCAGGAATAGCCTTACTAACATGCAGGATAACCTTATCATACTTCTGTCCGCTGTAGCTGACTGTTAAGATTCTGGTTTCTTTTCCATGTTCTAATTGCTTCTCAGTTTTATAGGACTTAGTGACAATATCTCCTTTTCCAGCACCTCCCTGTGAGGATGAACTGTTATTTGACTGCTGACCGCAGGCTGTTAAGATGGCCAAAGCTGCCAGCAAAAAGACAATTAATTTTCTCATGTCTTATCTCCTTCAATATTGAGCTGATTTTATCATATCATTATAAAATCGGCGCTGTCAAACTGATTGTCACTCTGTCATTAAAATGTAATAAAAAAGAGCAGCTTATTTCTGCTCTTCTGCTCCATTCATCAGGAGATTGTTGATATATTCTTCTGGTGTCAGCTTAATCATTTCTTTGAGCTTGAGATTTTGAAAATAAGGCATAGCTGCTGCTTTTTCGATATCCAAACTCTCAAAGTCATAAGTGGACGTCATTTTCAGCTCGTTCTCATTCAAAATTGTCACTGAGCCGCTAAAGCCTTGAAGTCCACGAGCCTGCACATAGTCTGCATCCTGCTCCAGTGACTCATTGAGCGATTTCTGCGCTTCCTCCAGTCCCATCTGCTTGATAGCTTCTTTCATCTCATTATCAGTCGCGGTCAGCCTTTCAATAACCAAGCGTTTAAAATGCTCTCCCTGATAAGTCACTGTCTGGCTCTGCTGGTTTCCTCGTTCATCCTTTGGAAAAACAAGTGTCCGAGTAATCACTTCTTGCTGCTTGGCATTATCAATGATAGGCAGATTATTGCTGATTTCTTTCTTGTCAGCCGTATTCGAATTCGTCTCTGTCTTTTTATGTCCACAGCCTGCTAGCAGTGCCACACTCAATCCCAGTCCTACTAAAATTTTCTTCATCTTCCATCCTCCTCAGAGATATTGTATCACAGTTCTGCCCCTTGTCAATCCATCCAGTCGCCAAAGCCCTCTGTCAACCCGAACCAAAAGAAGAGCCGAGATTCTCTTCCCGACTCTTTCAGTTATATTCAAAGATTAGAGAGCTGCCCGCAGACGAGCTTCTGCATTTTCAACATTGCGAACAGAACGTGGCAGAAAAGCACGGATATCATCTTCTTTGTAACCAACTTGGAGACGTTTATCATCCACTAAGATAGGACTTTTCAAAATACGCGGGGTCTCCATGATGATGTCAAGAACTTCGTTGACACTCAACTCTTCAATGTCAACACCCAAACCTTTAGCATAGCGGTTTTTTGATGAAACAATGCTCGCGATACCATTTTCCGTTTTGGTTAAAATATCCAGAAGTTCCTCTTTGGTGATGCCTTCTTTGCCTAAATTTTGTTCTTTATAAGTTAATTGATGAGCGTTTAGCCAGGTTTTTGCTTTTTTACAACTAGTACAACTTGAGACAGTATAGATTGTGATCATGTAAGTACTCCTTTCGCTACACGATACTAATATCGTAGTCTATTATATCACAAAAACCATCGGTCTTGCGACCTATTTTGCAAAATTACTCTTCAATTTCGATGGCATCGTCCAAATCCAGAGTCACTTCTTCCATCGTTTCCACAGGACTGTCAGCCTTATTGCCAACCGCTTCTGCCAAGTCATCGCCTTCAATCAAACCATAACGTACACGAACCTGGCGGTCAATTTCGTCAAAGACTTCTGGATGATCAGCCAAGTACTTCTTAGCATTTTCAGATCCTTGACCGATTTTTTCGTCATTGTAGGAGTACCAAGCACCAGCTTTTTTAATGATATCCAAATCAGTCGCAATCTTAATCAGCTCACCTGTCTTAGAAATACCTTCTCCGTACATGATTTCCACAAAGGCTTCCTTGAATGGCGGAGCTACCTTATTTTTAACGACCTTGATCTTGGTTTCTTTACCAACATTGGTATCCTTCTCATCACCAGTTCCCTTGATTTGAGTATTGCCACGGACATCCAAACGGACAGAAGCATAGAACTTCAGTGCACGGCCACCTGGTGTTGTTTCAGGATTACCAAACATAACACCAACTTTTTCGCGCAGCTGGTTAATGAAAATCGCAATTGTCTTCGTTTTGTTGATAGAAGCAGACAGTTTGCGCATAGCCTGACTCATCATCCGAGCCTGCAAGCCGACATGACTGTCACCGATATCGCCATCGATTTCTGCACGCGGTACAAGGGCTGCAACTGAGTCCACAACCACCAAGTCTACCGCACCTGAGTCAATCAGCTTGCCGGCAATTTCCAGTCCCTGTTCTCCAGAATCAGGTTGAGACAGTAGCAACTCATCAATATTGACACCCAGTGCAGCTGCGTATGACGGATCCAAAGCATGCTCAGCATCGATAAAGGCTGCGATACCACCTTCTTTTTGTGCTTGAGCAACTGCGTGAAGAGCAACGGTTGTCTTACCAGAAGACTCTGGACCATAGATTTCAATAATCCGTCCCTTAGGGTAACCACCAGCACCAAGGGCAATATCCAAGGCCAAAGAGCCAGAACTCATAACTTGAACCTTTTGCTCTGCCCGCTCGCCCAGACGCATAATGGCTCCCTTACCAAAATCCTTTTCAATGTTTTTAAGAGCATTATCCAAGGCTTTTTGGCGCTCATCGCCGAATTTCTTTGAGATTTCGTCTAATTTTTTTTGTTTCTTTGCCATTTATTTCTCCTATTTTTTCTAAAAATGTCTTTTGGCCATCTTCGTCATTATACCAAAAATCAGCTATTTAATAAAGTTTTTCGTACTAGGTTGAAGGCGTGCAGAACAGCAATTTTTCGCACATCACGACGACTGCGTCCAGCAATATTGACTTTAATAATTTCTGTTCCTGAAGAACTAGCTAAGCCGATAAAAACAGTCCCTGCTGGATGGTCTTCCAGTGACTCTGGGCCAGCCACACCTGTCAGACTGACAGCTAAGTCGCTTTCGGTCAGCTTTCTAGCCTGCTCTGCCATTTTCCCAGCCGTAAAAGCTGAAACGACACCGTGCTTCTCTAGGTCTCCCAACGGAATATCCAGCATCCGGCTCTTTTCCTCCATGCTGTAGGTGACAAAGCCACCTGAAAAAATAGCTGAAGCTCCAGCAAAATCTGCCAAGGTCGCTTGAAAGAGACCAGCTGTCAGACTCTCCGCTGCCGAAATCGTCTTCCCTTGGCTCTTCAGCAACTCAAAAGCCACCTGTGCCAAGGAATTGTCATCCCCGTAACCATAGAAAATCTCTGACAGGGGTTGTCCCTCAAAAGTCTTATGTACCAAAATTTCCTTTTCCACAGCCTCAAACTTGCTGTCGGCTTCTGCCTGACTCAGAGCCTTGGTGGACAGTCGCAGGGTAACTTCCCCTGTCTTTGCATAAGGAGCAATGGTGGGGTCACTCTGCTGCTCAATCATCTTGGACAAAATAGTCACTAGCTGACTCTCGCCGATACCAAAGAAGCGCAGCACCCGTGAATACAATTTCTGACCTGTGGATAAGAGGGGAACCAGCTCGTTATTGACCATAGGCTTGAGCTCACTAGGCGGGCCAGGCAGAACTACATAGGTCACTCCGTCTGCTTCTAACAATCCTCCGACAGCTAAGCCGGTCGCATTTGGTAAAGGAGTTGAGCCTTCGACTAGTTGGGCCTGACGCTCATTATTGGGCGTTCGAGCATAATCCGGCCGGCTAGCAAAAAAGCGGTCCAGCTTTTCCACAGCCTGTGAGTCAAAATTGAGCTCACGTCCTAAGAACTTAGCCAAGGTCTGCTTGGTCAAATCGTCCTCTGTTGGCCCCAAGCCTCCTGTTAGGATAATCAGATTACTACGCCCTTGAGCAATTTCCAAAACAGAGAGGAGACGATTTTCATTGTCCCCTACTGCTGTCTGAAAATAGACATCAATCCCCAGACTCGCCAGTTTTTCAGATAAAAATTGGGCATTGGTATTGACAATCTGACCCGTCAGAATCTCGGTGCCCACAGCAATAATTTCTGCTTTCATAGAACCTCCTACCTTACTATTCGGAATTGGCTTTATTTTATCACAAAAAATCTTAAAAAAGTTGATTTTCATTTCAGGAAATAAAAAGAGCTGTCAACTTCCTTGACAAACTTGTCAACATGCTGTGGAAAACTTTTAAGAATGACTGGTGTTATGCAGAATAACTAGATTGTTAGGGAAATGCTATTGGCAAATGGTTTCATTATTTTTATAATAAAGATGAAAAAAGAAAATCATCTAAATAATTTTATTTGAAGAAAGGAGATCATCATGAAAATTTCACAAATACTGAAAGACATTCGTCAACAAAATCAACTCACTCAGGAGGCTTTGGCGGAAAGACTCAAGGTTTCCCGCTCCGCCATTGCCCGCTGGGAAAGCGAAAAAGGTATCCCTGATATTGGAAATCTCATCGCTATCAGTCGGGAGTTTGATATCAGTCTGGACACACTCATCAAGGAGGATGAGCGCTTGGAGAAAAAGGTCATCGAAGACAGCAAGGCTAAGAAATGGCATTATCTAGTCATTCTCTACCTTTTTTCCATCTTGGTTTATATTGGTGTCTTTGCTTACTTGCACCATATCTTTATGGCTGGCTTCCTCATCTCTACTCTCTTCATGCTCTTTTACGAGCTGCGCATCTTTATCAAGGAAAAGATTTGGAGGCAGAAGGATAACTAAACGAAATTCCTTGGATGTTAGAAAACCAAGGAATTTTTTCTATGAAACAAGGAATATAGTCGCACTATTATGAAAGAGAACAGACAAGCAAAGAAAAAGAGGAAAGTAAAACTGCAGCTACCTTTGACAAATGAGCTGAATCAAGATTAGATTTTGTATTTCAAAAATTTATTGGAACTTTTGTCTTTATGCGTTTGTCGTGTCATCATAAATTATTTTTTAAACGCTTCGTATAGTTTTTTATAGAACTCTTTCTTTTCTTTTTTTTGATTATTAAACTCTTTTTTGCCGTAATCAAAATTCGCTACTGAAAATCCCTTGCCATCATCAGAAAAAGTGAAGAATTCTATCCCAATCAATTTATTATTTTTAGCATCTACTACAGTAGTTCCTAAATTATTGTTAAATTGTTTAACTTCTTCTTCACTAACCCCAAACCCCATAGCAGTGCCATCTGCAATAATATTTGAAAACACTTCTTCTGAAGATGCTACTTCTTTGACAGATATTAGATAGACAGCATCTTCTGTTTCTACTTGCCTTACCTTATCCCATCTTTCGGTATCATTCGAAGAGATTGTATAGACTGTTAAATCCACCGAAGGTTTATTGGGATTTTCTTTTTTAATCACTTGTTTGCCAATTAAGACGATTGCGAGTACTCCAATGACTAGTAGCAAACTAATATAAATTTTCTTTTTCATGCCTGACTTCCTATATCTTTTATGTCAACGATAACATCAACTTTACTATATACAGCTGGATCATGTGTTGCTATAATAACATAATTATTCTCGGCTGCTTCACTCAATAATAAGTTGATGATTTCATTCCCAATCTCACTATCCAAGGCTCCTGTAGGTTCATCCGCTAAAATAATTTTACGCGGTTTCATTAACATTCTTGCAATAGCTACACGCTGAGCCTGTCCCCCAGACAATTCATATATTTTATGTTTTAAATAGTCCGTAGAAAGGCCTACTTTTTCAAGTATCTCAGATATAATCTTTTTGTCTTTATTGAGGAGTTTTAAATTATCATATACTGTTTTGTTTTCTATCAAAGAATAATTTTGGAATACATACCCAATAGTATTTTTAAAATAGGTTCTTTCTTTTGTTTTCCAAATATCCTGTTTATCAACTAACACTTTTCCACTGTCAATTTTTTCTAGCCTTCCTATAATGTTTAGCAAGGTACTTTTACCTGAACCCGAACCGCCAATCAAGGCGTAGCTTTTCCCAGCTTCAAAGGTTAAATTTAAATCTGTAAATATTTCTTTTGAGCCATATTTTTTTGTAACATTCACAATTTCAATTGTCATTAGTCATCTCCTTTTAGAATTTGAGTGTATCTATCAGATAATTTTCTGAAACTCATTATTATTGACATCATTAAAACCGTTAAAGAAGCAAGACCAATATACAATAACTCTATTTGTCCAGTCATGATAAATGTCAATAAGATAACCATTATAATCGTTATCATAAAATATTTTAGACTTGAAATGGCTATACCTGTTTTCGATAGGCCTAAAATGATTTTTTTGACATAGTCATTCTGTTTTAAGGCAACAAACATTTGAGCATATTGATAAATGAGTAGAAATACAATTCCACAAATAATTATTTGCAGTATTTTTGAAAGGAGAATTTGGTGCTCTAAAGATTGAATATTAAGTTTCACAGTTTGGTAAACCTCGACTGGATTGATTGAAAAATTCAAACTAGCACTCAAATCGTTGATTTCCTTAATTGCTTCTGGACTAAAAAGTGAGTTATATATGATATTGCTTGCCAAAATAAAATCGTTAGTTTCTACCATTTTATCAGTATCTAATACAACCACTATATTACTCTTACTATTTGTCACACTTTCCAAAGGTAGATTATCTTTATTTTCAGGGACACTACTGCCATTTTCATTGAAATAGAAAAATTCTTGCCCATCAGGAATGACTTGCACCGTAAGATCATCTTTTGTATAGTTTGTACCAGTAAATTGTTCTGCTACAACCGTATTCTCGATTGATGCCTTATTCTCTTTAAATTTATTAGGAATATAGATGGTTGCTATTTTATTATCTAAAATACGATAGTTTGTTCCATTAACTTTATTTTGTACCTTAGCACCTGTTTGATTGATATAAACCAGCTCTTTATTAACCTCTGGATTCGTTATCCCATCACTTTTTAATTGCTTAGAAAAATCTTCTGTAACATGAGAAGTTTTCATAAAATCTGGAACATAGGCTGAAGATGATTTGATATATATAAAATCCAGTTTTTTTAAGGCTTTAGCAATCTCTATATACTTAGCTCCTGAGTCATTTGCTTCTTCTCCATTAGTAACAGATTCATTTTCAATACCCAAAAACTCTAGTCTTTTCCAATCTTTTACTGCACTCCATGGTTCTAAATGCTTTATCTGTATATTTATCTTTGATTGACTAGCCTTTGTTTCCCGTAAAAAGACTCCTGAAACAACTATTATGCTAGAAATAACCGCAAGCCATACGATAAAAATGAGGCTGTTTTTGGCCTTATTTTTTATAATTTCAATAGGCTTTTCAACCTGAATCGTCAGCCAAAATAAAACAAAGGTGATGAGATCAATGATTTGAAAAATTATAAAATTGGTTAGAAGTAGAGAGAAGAATAACTTGGAACTATAGGTGAAGAGACCACTCCCCAGAAAAGAGCCATAGAAAACCATCAATAAAGCAACTAAAATCAGCTCAAAAGTAACAGAAATTAAATAATCCTTTTTTAGGTTATACACAGGCAATCCTAAAGAACGTCTTATCATCCCTTCTTTAATCTTTCTCGCTCTAACAACAAATAAAACAACTAATAAGGTTAAGTAAATTGAAATCATTAACAAAAATCTTAAAGAGCCAGTAAATTGTATCATTCCTCCCATATACCAAGGGTAAGCCATATATACTACTTGCAGACCTGTAGACGTAAGTTTTTTTAAACCATTTGAATCTATTTCCCCTAGAGTATAGTACATCCCTGTTATCGGTATAGACTTTAATTGTTCATGGCTGGCATCATCAAGATTTATATAAGTCAACTGTCCTGAATTCTGAACCACCGGCTTGTATATTTTAACTTTTTTCTCTTCTGATAGGCCACTAATCATTTGATATATTTCTTCATTAGAAAGATTGCTTTTCCCTTGAATGGAGAAGGCACCATCAATTGGTAAAGGTATTGGTTTTTGAGTATCACTAATACTAACCAGACCAATGGCAGCAATTAAGCAAAAAAAGAGTCCTATAACACCTAATTTTAATTTCATAAGCTCCTACCTATATTATAAAAGACCCTATAATATTATTGGGTCTTCCAACTTTCATAAACTATTGTTAAAATTTAAAGTAGTTCCAATGTGCATTTAATCGAACATCATTCCAACTTTTTGTTGAACTTGACATTGCCCATCCATATTTTTGAGAATCAGATGACTTAACAGTTCCCCAAAGATTAGTTATCGAAGATTTTGAACCAATATTATTCGGAGATTTAACATAGTAATTAGAATAACCATAGTTATCATTCACACCATAATTCCATTCATCAATAATCGGATATGGGGCTGGATATGCTACTTCTGCACTAACGATACTAGTCATAGTAGTTAGCCCAAAACCTAAAGAAACTGTAGCTAATAAAGCTAATGTTTTATTTTTAATTCTTATTTTCATAACTACACTCCTATATTGAATATTTTATAGTTTTTAGAGAATATTTTACCTTTCCAATTTATAGCTTAGCTAGTCACAATCAACGACCCCATTGGTCTCAGCTCCTTTAATTTTATAGATTCTAATTTTTAAATATATATATATTTAATCTTTGCCTACTTTTTTGAATTATTTAGTCCATTGGACTCGCCCCTTTCCTATTCTATTCACTTTACCACCATAACCACCACCATGGAAATACACTTGTAGTAACTATTGACGTTACTGCCAGTAAAATTAAATTGTACACTATTTTTTTCACATTTGCCCTCCTTTTTATTCCATGATATACTATTTTAAAATATTTTTTTCAAAATGTAGCTTTTAGTAACATTTTAAAAAGGAGTTCTTATGCGCTGGGATTATGGAAAAATCTATAAAGAAATTAGGAAATCAAAAGGGTTGACTCAAGAAGAAATTTGTGGCGATATTTTAGCTCGCTCAACTTTGGCACGAATTGAAAGTGGACAAGTCGTTCCAAAGTTCGATACCATGATTTTTTTACTTCGCCAGATAGATATGACACTAGAAGAATTTAAATACATTTGTGATTATTATCAACCTAGTCAGAGACAGAAAATTTTAAATTCTCTTTACAACCAAGGTGAGTCTATTGTAGGGACGAAAGCTTTGTTACGATTAAAGAGAGAATGCGAGGCATATCTATATAAACATTCCGATATTCCAATTAAACATGCTTTAGATAGCATCAATATTACTATTCATCTGAGACAAAATGGAATTTCTGAGACAAAAGAAATTAATGCTACTACCAATAAAATTTGGGCGTATTTAGAAAAACAGGACACTTGGTATGAAAGTGATTTTCGACTTCTTTCTACTATCCTTTATTTCTTCCCTTTAGAAAATATCAAACAATTTACCCAAAAGATTTTAAATAGTATAAAGAAATACCAATCATTTCGCTATGGGAATAATCTACAAATCGGACTCTTAGTCAACCTTTCTACCATCTATCTTTATAATGGATTAAAGAGAGAATGCGCTGAAATTACTAAGTACATTTACGATTTGTCAAAAAAAGAAAAACGTTATGATTCCCTCGGGCTTTCACAGATTCGACTTGGAATCTGCAAAAATGATAACGAATTAATAAAAAAAGGGATTGCTCTTCTACAACTTGCCGATGAAAAAGAGCTAGTAAAATCGCTAAAAGAAGAAATTGAAAAATACCGTTGAGAGTCTTTCTCAAACGGTATTTTTATGGGCTCTATAATTTCTGTAGTGGGTAAAACCACTATAGGAATGATGGAGTCTATTT
>CBDFAZ010000026.1:0-19116 GCA_965245685.1 uncultured Streptococcus sp.
TTACTTCTACGGTATCAGCCTTTGACTTTGATGGAACGGCTACCTACACTGGCGGTACCATCACGGTCAATGGTGAAAGCCGAACAGAAATCACAGCCGACGGACCTGGCGCTGGTGGACCCGGTGGCGGCGGTGCCCCAGGCGGCCAAGGCGGTTTTGGTGGGCGATAAAAAAGCCAGCAAGATAACAATGAAATAGTGCTAATGAAAGAGAAGAATACTCATTCCAGCTGGAATGAGGATTTCTTGCTATTCATCAATTCTGATAGATAATTTTTCCGTATCCACAGTCGCTTGAGCACCGATGGTAATGGTAAAGAGTGGCTGAGTATGGGCAAAGTCCAAGTCATAGAGGACGGGAATCGTCTTTAGAATCGGATTTTTGTCCAAGATATAAAGGAGCAGCTCCTCTGTCATCTGGCATTCTTTTGGAAAGCGGCCGATGAGAAGGGCCTGCGGGTTAGGATAGGCCTGAAGGAGGGCAGCTAGATTGCGTTCAAACTCCACATAATTATCTTCCTCAGCCTCTTCAACAAAGAGCACATAGTTTTCGTCTGTCGGGGCATAGGGTGTCCCGCGCAGGAGTGAGAAGGTGGAGAGATTGCCGCCGATAACAGTGGCTTGGGCTTGCCCGTGATGATAGACCTTCCACTCTGTTTCATGGAAGGTCAGTGGGGCATCGGGCAGATACCAGGCATTGTCGCCCCATTTCTCACTAGGAGTCAATTCATAAGAAGTCTGGCTGACGGCCTTGAGCCAGCTCTCGGTCTGGTAGTCCTGTAGAGCATCCATTTTAAAGCTGGAGTAGGACGGTCCCATGTAGGTTTTCATGCCGGTCTTGCTATAGATAGCGTTGAGCAAGGCTGTTGTGTCTGAGTAGCCGCAGAAAATCTTAGGATTTCTAGCAATCAACTCAAAGTCCAGATAGGGCAGGAGCTCATTGCAGTTGAAACCGCCGATAGTGGCCAGAATAGCATCAACGGAGTCATCTGCGAAGGCAGCATGGATGTCTGCCACTCGGCTTTCGATGGAGGCAGAGCCTAACATATCATTTTCCAGATAATGTTCCGAAAAAGACACGGTAAATCCTAACTTTTCCAAACGCTCCTTGGCGGATAGATTGGCCTCAAAGCCACCAAGGCGTTCGATTGTCGACGAGGGACTGACGACCCGAATGTGCATACCAGGTGTGAGTTTTTTCATAGGGACCTCCTTGTGATAAATTTTTATAGAATATCATAGCACAAAGCCCAAGGCCTGTAAAGCAATCTTAGGGCATTGCGGGAATTTTTATCAAAAAAAGGGAGCCGCTGAAGACTCCCTGATTGTATATATTCTTTTCTATGATTTATTCGCTGAGCTTAATGCTACCGCTTTCGACGCTGGCAGTAAGTGTAGTTGTCGGATTTTCGACTTTACGGATGGCAGAGCCGCCAAGTTCATGGCCTTTGGAGTGCTCTACACTTATACTACTAGGGATGTCAATTTCACCTAGATCCGTTTTCAGATCAAAGGATAGCTGCGACAAACTGCCAGAAACCAGATGCAGATTAATATCGCCCAGTTGGTTAGTGATAGAGATTGTACCAGCTAATTCCAACTGTTCAGAGTTCAGTGAGCCGCTTGAGATTTTCAGAGTGCTGTCGGAGATTTTGCTCGAGTTTAGATTGACCTCTCCCAGAGAGTTTGATATTTCGCCAGATGCGAACTGGCTGTTGCTCAGAGTGATGGTACCCGAAGAATCAATGATTTTTCCAGAGCTAATCTGACTGTTATTGATGGTAATCTCTCCCAGAGAGTTCTTAAATTTACCAGATGCGAATTGGCCATCATTCACAGTCAACGAGCCCTGAGATAGAGAGAAGTCAGCATTTTTGGCTGATAGATTGGACAGCGTAACATCTCCTAATGACGAACTGCCGCTGAATGTCTCAAGCTTGGTCCCCTTGGGCAGGGAAAGCTCCACAGTACGCTTCTCCTGAGATTCTTGGTCAAATAAGCTGAGTAAGGAGCGGATGCCAGAGCTTATGTGGAAGGAGCGGATGTCAGTGCTTATGTGGAAGGAGTCTGCACCATCTTCCTTGATGTTTAAGTTTCCATTTTCAGAACTTGTTGTTATTTTTCCAAGCATGCTGCCGCCAATCTGATAGTTGCCGTCTCTTTGGTAATAGGTCAAGTGAGCCTTGTCATCAGGAGATTCGCTGATGACGAGGTTTCTAGCTGCTAAGTTGATATTTAGGGAAGAAAGATCAGAGAAACTTTCTTCTTTTTTCGTTAGTTTTACCTTGCTTTTGGTAGAATTGACCAAGTCATTGACACCGCCTGTAATGGAGCCGATAGTTGTCAGGGCTCCACCAAAGAGGCAGGCTAAAATAGCTGCAGATAAAAGAGGTTTTTTCAATTTGATGTTAGCCATGACGTGCTCCTTTCTTTGCGAAAAGTTGAGCTAGTTTGACAAAGCCAGCCTTGCCAAACTGAGTAACAGGAGAAATGCCTGCGTAGAAGATGCCAGACAGTCCTAGAGCTAGAACACTGAGCCCCAGAGTGAACAGGAAGGCCGGGATAGATGTCGTCAGTCCCACTGTCAAAGTGTCCCAGATCAGGCTGATTCCAAAAATAAAGAAGGCAAAGGCACCTATAGCCATGACTAGAGCAAAGATAAAGACTAAGAGGAAGAAAACAAAAGTCAAAAGTGCTGCTACTATAAAGAGCGGAATAGCCAAGGGTGCTGCCAAAATGGATAGGATAGCAATCTGGACGATGTTCTTAGTGTTTTTTGATGAACTGCTGTCTTGATTATCTTCCTCGACTTTTTTGTCCAAAAGATTCAACATAATCTCGTGGGCCGCTTCCTTAGGGCTGCCTAGATCAGTAATAGCGGCTGCCTCGCCCTCTGGGCCTACCTCGTCGAAGTACTCAGTGAAGTAATCCATAGCTTCCTGGTAGTCCTTGCGTGGCAGTTTTTTCAGATATTTTTCTAGCTCAGCTAGATACTCGGTTCTTGTCATGACGGATGCTCCCTTCTATGATACCGCTGATGGTCGTAGTATAAGTTTGCCACTCTTCTTTTAGAGTGAGTAGATGTTCATGCCCGTAGGCAGTGAGTGAATAGTATTTTCGTTTTCGTCCTTGGTACTCCTGCGAATAAGTCGTGAGGCAGTCATTTTGCTCCAGCTTCTTCAGAATAGGGTAAAGTGTTGATTCTTTGATATTGGCAATCAGCTTAATCGTCTGGCTGATTTCATAACCGTAGGAATCGTCTTTTTCAAGGATGGCTAAGATGAGAAACTCAATCAAAGCCGATGATGTGGGGAAAGACATAGGACCACCTCCTTGTGTAAAATATTTATATATAATCTTTCTATATATAGTCTACAACCTCTTAGGAAAAAAGTCAAGCAAAATATATAAAATTTTTATATATTTTTTGAAAAAGTCTTTTAATGGCTATTTATAAGGCACATCAAAGTACCTTTCTTCCTTACAAGAACTTTACATCTTCCTTAGCTTTTGTGTTGAAAACATCTTCCATAAAATGGTAAAATGGTGTAAGTCTAACTAAAAATATAAGAGAGATCAATGAAAAAACATCAAACCCTATATAAATTTTTAGGCCAAACCCTACTATATTTTGTTATCTTTCTGGCCTTGCTTTATTTCTTTAGCTATCTGGGTCAGGGTCAGGGTGGCTTTATCTATAATGAATTTTAATGTGAGAGAGTAGGAAACAATGTCAAATAAAGTGATACATGATATGATTGAAGCGATTGAGCATTTTGCTCAGGTGCAGCCGGATTTTCCGGTCTATGATATTTTAGGTCAAGTTCATACTTATGGCGATTTAAAGAAGGATTCCGATTCGTTAGCGGCTCATATTGACCGTTTGGGACTTCCTGACAAGTCTCCGGTTGTGGTCTTTGGCGGCCAGGAATACGAAATGCTGGCCACCTTTGTGGCCTTGACCAAGTCTGGTCATGCCTACATTCCTATCGACAGCCATTCAGCCTTGGAGCGTGTGGCAGCGATTGTGGAAGTTGCTGAGCCAAGCTTGATTATTGCCATCAATGATTTTCCGCTGGCAGATGTGGCAGCTCCTATTTTTAGTGCGGAGCAAGTTCAGACGGCTTTCAGAGAGGGAGCATCCTATGAGCTTAGCCATCCAGTTCAGGGAGATGATAACTACTATATCATTTTCACATCAGGAACGACTGGCAAACCTAAGGGAGTGCAGATTTCCCATAATAATCTGCTCAGCTTTACGAATTGGATGATTACAGATAAGGAGTTTGCGACTCCGGATCGTCCTCAAATGTTGGCTCAGCCGCCTTATTCTTTTGACTTGTCGGTAATGTATTGGGCGCCGACTT
This sequence comes from uncultured Streptococcus sp., assembly GCA_965245685.1. Lineage (GTDB taxonomy): Bacteria > Bacillota > Bacilli > Lactobacillales > Streptococcaceae > Streptococcus. The sequence goes on from CBDFAZ010000026.1 coordinate 4,367, forward strand.
TGGCCTTGGGAGGAACTCTTTTTGCCCTACCTTCGGCTGTGACTCAGGATTTCAAGCAGCTGTTTGAGACGATTCTCAGTCTGCCTATTGCTATCTGGACTTCAACACCTTCCTTCGCGGACATGGCCTTGCTGTCGGATGACTTTAACAGCCAGAAGCTACCTCAGCTGACGCATTTCTATTTTGACGGCGAGGAGTTGACGGTCAAGACAGCTCAGAAGCTGCGCGATCGCTTCCCTCAAGCTCGCATCATCAATGCTTACGGTCCGACTGAGGCAACAGTGGCCCTGTCTGCAGTAGCAGTGACAGATGAGATGCTGCAAAATTGCAAGCGCCTGCCGATTGGCTATACTAAGGCGGACTCTCCGACCTTTGTCATTAACGAAGAAGGGCAGAAGGTGCCGAATGGCCAGCAGGGAGAAATCATCGTCTGCGGCCCAGCTGTATCCAAAGGCTATCTGAATAATCCTGAGAAGACAGCGGAGGCCTTCTTTGAATTTGAAGGTCTGCCAGCCTATCATACAGGAGATGTAGGCTCGATGACAGATGAAGGTCTGCTACTCTACGGTGGCCGGATGGACTTCCAGATTAAGTTTAATGGTTTCCGTATTGAGCTGGAGGATGTGTCTCAGAACCTCAACAAATCGAAATACGTTGAATCTGCAGTGGCTGTACCCCGCTACAACAAGGATCACAAGGTTCAAAATCTGCTGGCCTATGTCATTCTCAAAGACGGTGTGGCTGAGCAGTTTGAGCGAGAAATCGATATTACCAAGGCAATCAAGGAAGATCTGCAGGATATTATGATGTCCTATATGATGCCGTCCAAGTTCCTCTATCGAGAGACCCTGCCTCTGACCCCAAATGGCAAGATTGACATTAAGGGGCTGATTAGCGAGGTCAATAAGCGATGATGGATTTCTTGAAACAGCTGCCTCACTTGGAACCTTATGGCAATCCAGTTTACTTTGTCTATATTGTTCTAGCAGTTCTGCCAATTTTTGTTGGACTTTTCTTTAAGAAACGCTTCCCCCTTTATGAAGCTTTGGTCAGCTTGGTCTTTATCGTCCTGATGCTGACAGGTCCCAGTCTGGCGCAACTTTGCGCTCTGCTAGGCTATGTCGTCTGGCAGATAGTCTGGGTTTACTCATACAAGCTTTATCGCCGGTCGCGGGACAGCAAGTGGATCTTTTATTTGCATACCTTGCTGGCAGTTCTGCCACTTGTGCTTGTCAAGGTAGAGCCCGCAATCAGCGGTCATCAGTCTCTCTTTGGCTTTTTGGGGATTTCCTATCTGACCTTTCGTTCGGTAGGGATGATGATTGAGATGCGCGATGGAGTTCTGACAGAACTCACGCTCTGGGAGTTCCTGCGTTTCCTGCTCTTCATGCCGACCTTTTCGAGTGGCCCCATTGATCGTTTCAAGCGTTTCAATGAAGACTATTTGAACATTCCCGAGCGCGATGAGCTGCTGGATATGCTAGAGCAGTCTGTCAAGTATATCATGCTAGGCTTCCTTTATAAGTTTATCCTGGCCCATATCTTTGGACATCTCTTGCTGGGTCATGTCAAGACCTACGCTCTCTATACCGGCGGTTTCTTTAATCTAGGAACTCTGGGCGTTATGTATGTCTTTGGTCTGGATCTCTTCTTTGACTTTGCCGGTTATTCGATGTTTGCGCTAGCTATTTCCAATCTCATGGGAATCAAGAGCCCTATCAACTTTGATAAGCCCTTTCTCTCACGCGATTTGAAAGAATTCTGGAATCGCTGGCACATGAGTCTGTCCTTTTGGTTCCGTGATTTTGTCTTTATGCGGTTGGTCATGGTCCTGATGCGCAATAAGGTCTTTAAAAACCGCAACACGACCTCTAGTGTGGCCTATCTGATCAACATGCTGATTATGGGCTTCTGGCATGGTGTAACCTGGTATTATATCGCCTACGGTCTCTTTCATGGAGCTGGTCTAGTCGTCAATGATGCCTGGCTGCGCAAGAAGAAAACGCTAAACAAAGAGCGCAAGGCTAAGGGGCTCCCGCCTCTGCCAGACAATAAATGGACCCAAGCTTTGGGGATTGTGGTGACCTTTCACGCAGTCATGTTCTCATTTTTGATCTTTTCGGGATTTTTAAATGAGCTTTGGTTTAAAAAATAAAAATGAATGAGGAAGAAAAATGGATATAAAAGCAGAAGTAATTGAAATTATTGAAGAACTATTTATGGAAGATGTGTCAGATATGATGGACGAGGATTTGTTTGACGCTGGTGTCCTAGACAGTATGGGAACGGTCGAGCTGATTGTTGAGCTGGAAAACCGTTTTGATATTCGCGTGCCAGTATCAGAGTTTGGCCGCGATGACTGGAACACAGCCAATAAAATCGTTGAAGGCGTGACGGAGCTTCGCAATGCTTAAACGACTCTGGCTGATTCTGGGGCCGGTTTTCTGCGCTATGGCCATGGTTGCTCTGCTCTTTTTCTTCTATCCGCTTGATAAAAAGCATGATATAGAAGCAGAGAAGCGCTCGGCAGTGACCTTGACAGCAGAAAACTTCAAGAGCCGCAGCAAGAAGGTGACAGCCTTGACCGATAAGAAGATGCGTTTTGTTCCCTTCTTTGGCTCTAGCGAATGGCTGCGCTTTGATAGTATGCACCCGGCGGTCCTAGCTGAGAAATACGACCGCTCCTATCGGCCTTATTTTCTAGGTCAGCGCGGGGCAGCATCATTTAATCAGTACTTTGGTATGCAGCAGATGTCCTCTGAGTTGGAGGGGCAAACGGCGGTTTATGTGGTGTCGCCCCAGTGGTTTACCAAGACCGGCTATGATGCTTCGGCCTTTCAGCAGTACTTCAACAGCGATCAGCTGACGGCTTATCTGTCTCAGCAACAAGGAGATGCGGCTGCGCAATATGCAGCCCAGCGCCTCCTTCAGCTCTATCCAGATGTTGCTATGGCAGAGAGCGTCCAGAAGCTGTCTGAAGGTAAAAAGCTGAGCAGCTTTGAAGAGCGCCATATTGAGATGATGGCTCATCTTAATGAGCGCCAAGATGCTTTTTTTAGCAACTTTGCTGCCCTCAATAATGAAAATTATGACCAGCGAATTTTGCCTTATATGGCTGATCTGCCAGATACCTTCTCCTATCAGGCTTTGGAAGAGATTGCCACAGCAGAAGCCAAGAAGAAGACCGATAACAACCAATTCGGCATAGACAATCACTTTTACAAGACCCGTCTGGCCGGCAAGGTTGCCAAGCTCAGAGGTTTTCAAACCAAGCAATCTTATGAAAAATCCCCTGAGTACAACGACTTGCAGCTGGTTCTGGACCAGTTTGCCAAGTCAAAGACCAATGTCATCTTCATCATTCCACCGGTCAATTCTAAGTGGATGGAGTATACAGGACTCAGTCCTGAAATGTACCAGCGGACAGTGGCTAAGATTCGTTACCAGCTGGAAAGTCAGGGTTTTACCAACATTGCTGATTTTTCTAAGGACGGCGACAAGCCTTACTTCATGCAGGACACTATTCACATGGGCTGGAATGGCTGGTTGGCCTTTGACAAGGCGGTTGATCCTTTTGTAGCCAATCCACAGCCGGCGCCAAACTACCAGATCAATGACCGTTTCTTCACTAAGGAATGGTCTCAGTATACTGGCAAACCAGAAGAATTCAAATAGGGTTGGGACTTTCCAGCCTTATTTTTATAAAGGAGGAAAGATGAAGATTTGTTTGTCCCAAACAGAAGATATCCCAGCCATTATGGCGATTTATGATGTAGCCTGTCAGTTTATGAAAGACCAGGGCAATCCGACTCAGTGGGATGGAGGCTATCCTAGCGCGGGTTTGATTGAGGATGACATCGCGGCTGGCCACTCTTTTGTTGTCGAGGAAGGAGGGCAGCTGGTCGGCACCTTTGCTTTTATCATTGGAGAAGACCCGACCTATCAGGTCATCGAAAAGGGCAGCTGGCATTTTGCGGAGCCTTACGGCACCATTCACCGCATCGCTTCAAATGGCCAAGTCAGAGGTCTATCCCGTCAGGTCTTTGATTTTTGCTGCCAACAGATTCCCTACTTGCGAATCGATACCCATGCGGACAATCAGCCTATGCAGGCAGCAGTGCTGAACTACGGCTTTAGGGAGTGCGGCATAATTTATGTGGCTGACGGCAGTCCTCGCCTGGCTTATGATTATCATCAATAAAAAAATCTGCTCAAGGGCAGATTTTTTAGGTTATATCAAAACATACTTTTCGACAGCTTCCGCGACCCCGTGCTCATTGTTGCTTTTAGTGACGGCTTTTGCCTTGGTTTTGACTGCTTCAGGGGCATTGCCCATAGCGACTCCGAGTCCAGCCAGTCGTAGCATAGGAAGGTCATTAAAGTTGTCTCCGATTGTCATGACCTGCTCTAGAGGCATTTGGTAGTGCTGGGCAATTTCGTACAAAGCTTGCTCCTTGGAGACATGCTTAGCCGTGACTTCCATGTAGTTGTCCTTTGAGAGATAAAAGGCTGTCTTGGGGAAGTCTAAGGTCTGTAGGTAGTCATGGAGTTTCTGGATGACAGGCGCTTCATCAATGAGGAGTAGCTTGTGGACAGGCATTTGCGCATCTAGTACTGGCATTAGTACATTCTGAATCATCGGCTGCTCACCTGTAATAGCAGCCTCTATCTGTACCCACTTATCCAAACGATCGGCAACCCAATCCTTACCGGAATAGAGATTGATGGACACGCTAGGAAATTCAGCCTTGACTAGCTCCAGAAAAGTGCGTATTTCTTCCTTATCCAGAGGGTGCTCGATAATGGTCTCGTAAGCTTGTAGGTCGCCCTTGATGACCAGAGCGCCATTGTAGCAGGCCAGCGGATTATCTCCCAGTCCTAACTCACGTGCAATCGGCTCCATACCTAGAGGAGAGCGAGCAGAAGCGAGGACGAAAGGGATTTTTCCCCGGTTTAGTAGGGGAATCATGTCCTTGAGTTTAGGATCTACTTGGTGCTGGTCATCCAAAATGGTGCCGTCAATGTCGCTGATAATCAGGCGAATCGCTTGGTTTGTCATAGCTCTTCCTCCTTGCTATTCTACATAGAGTATAACATATGTTTTAAGAGTTTAAAAGTTTTGGCAAGGACTTACAAGCTTGTAGAGACTACCTAATAGAAAATCAAAAAAACCGAGTAACTCTCGGTTTTCATGGTTTATAATAATCGAAATATGTTTTTCAATTAAGGTGTTTGGATATTGACAGATCCATCGCTGCCGACCTTAACATCAACACCGCCGCCTTGAACATGAACGCCATCTTCATTTACGCTAACACCAGCGTTGTCAGTTTGTACATTAGCACTACCGTCTCCGTTAGTTTCAACAGAAGCATCTCCGCTTTCGTCTCCGCCATTTACATTAACGCTAGCATCTCCGCCGTTTATGCTGACTTTGGCACTACCGCTTTCTTCAGATGTGCTGCTAGAGCTTGTCTTAGCTTTAGATGAAGAAGATACGCTTGAGCTGGAACTTGAGCTTTCTTCAGTCTTCTTATCTGCAGAATTTCCGCAAGCTGCTAAAAAGAAAAGTGCAATTAGTGGTAATAAAAATAAAGAAATTTTAGATAATTTTTTCATCTTACCCCTCCTTCTAGTATAATATTAAACAAATATTTCATTTGAAGCAATGAAAAACTGGATTGATACATAAATAACATACTCTGTTAATAAAAATGTTACAAAATATATGCAAAATAAGTAGACAAAATATAGATTTTATAAGCTTTTTCACGATTTTCCGCTTATTTAGTGCGTAATTGTTTTGTAACAAAATTCTTGTCCATGAGAAGGAGAAAAATAACATATTTGCAACATTTCTTTTCCTCTGTAAATGGAAAAATCATGCTATAATCAACCTATGTTATCAAGAAATTTTCAGAAACTAATCGAGACAGACACAGTTGCAGCAGCGCGAGCTTTGCTCGGTATGCAGCTGATTCTAAATGGCCAGAAGTTAGGCCGGATTGTCGAAACAGAAGCCTATCTAGGAAGTCAGGACAGCGCCTGTCATTCAGCTAGAGGGCGCCGCTCCCCTAAGAATGAATCCATGTATCTGCCAGCTGGTCACTGGTATGTCTATCAGATTCATGGCCATCAGATGCTGAATCTGGTGACCAAGGCTGAAAATGTGGCCGAAGCAGTCCTGATTCGAGCCTTGGAGCTACCGGATGGCCGTCTTTTAGCTAACGGACCTGGCAAGTTAACCAAGTATGCTGGGATTGACAAGCGCTTTGATGGACAGAGTTTAGCGACCTCCAGTCTGCAATTAGCCTATGACCTGACTCCGAATCAGATTGCTAGCCGTCCGCGGATTGGCGTGACCTGCACAGATGCCTGGCGAGAGGAGCACTTGGGCTTTTATGTGGCCGGCAATCGTCATGTCTCAAAAATGTCCAAGCGAGACCTGCTGGATGATGAGGCCACCTGGAAGAAGGAGTAAAGGATGAAGAAAACAGAGATTTTTGACCAAGTTGTAGAAATTATGCGAGAGCGTAGGCACCAGAGCACTTAGAGCGGGATGTGGACCTGGAAGAGTGTCTCAACTATTGCAAAAACGCTTAGGATTTCTAAGCGTTTTTTCGTCTTTACTATATCTTGTCAAACTTCTCAATGTAAAAGAGTGTTAGTGTCACGATGGCAGCCAAGCCAATGAGAATGAGGATGGCTGGAGTCCAGGAATGGAATAAATCAAAGCTGTATCCAAAGAGGCTAGGACCAAAGGCGGCCAGAATATAACCACCAGTCTGGGCTAAGCCAGATAGCTGAGCGGTTTGCTCAGGAGTACTGGTTTTCAGCGAGAAAGTAACCATAAGGTAAGGGAAGAGGGCGCTGACGGACATACCGATTAGCAGATTGAGAATGAGCCAGTAGATAAAGGAATCTGTCTTGACCAGCAGCATGCCCAGACCAACCATACCAGTTGCAGAAAAGAGAGCAATCATCCCCAAGCGTTTTTTAGCGGATAGACGCGTTGTCAGACTAGGTATCGTCATAGCCAAAGGAAGGCTGATAATTGAAAAGATAGAGGCTAAGAATCCAGTAGCATCATTGGAAAGTCCTGCCAACTGGCCAAGAGTCGGCAGCCAAGTGATAGCCGTATAAAAGAGTAAGGACTGCAGGCCGCCGAAAACAATCAGAGCCCATACTCTAGGATTTGTTAGCAGAGAGCCCATTTGCTGCTCGCGGCTTTTGCTAGTCAGTTTATGATTATGCCGACTGTTAGGCAACCAAATCAAGCAGGCTAGTAAGCAGATGAGGGTCAGGACGAGAATCAATCCTTTCCAGCCAGCTAAGCGGACGATAGGCGCAGCCAAGGGAGACATGATCGAGATGGCCAGTCCCATAGAAGTGATATAAAGTGTGGTTAAAAATCCAATTTTCTCTGGCTGATTGGCCTGAATGACATTAGGCAGGAGCACATTTAAGACAGCGATGGCAGCCCCTAGCATGATTGTACCTGCATAGAGTAGAGGCAGGTTAAAGATACGAATAAAAGAGCCCAGAGTCAGCACAATCATGGCTATGGTAAAGAGCTTTTCCAGACCGACCTTTTGAGCCAGGCGTGGGGAAAAGGCTGAGCAGAGTGCAAACATGATCAAGGGCAGGCTAGTCAGCAGTCCCAGAGAGTTGACGGGAACTTGCAGTCCCTTAGCAATATCGCCCAGCACAACAGGCAGCACTGCAAAAGGTGCCCGCAGGACAACCCCCACCATCAGAATACCTGGAAGTAAAAATTTTGAATGTTTCTTTTTCATAAAGTTAAGTTTCCTCCTATATAAGTATCAAAATAAAATCAGTCCATCAAATCCAGAAAATACTGGCTGATAACTGTTTCTGGCAATGTTTTCTTCTGCTGGAGCCACCAGCTGACCGTCTCCACAAAGGTAGAAGTCACATAATTTCTTAGAAAGGGCTCTGGCAGCTGAGATTTTTTCTGCAGGAGCTGCTCCTGAATCATCGGAAAGAGATAGTTTTCCAGCTCAATCTTTAAGCGATTGGTGAAATAGATATTTTTCGAAAGCAGCAAGGTCGCAATCTTGTCCTGATTCTTTTGGAAATGCTTGAAAATATGGGCGGTTGCTTCAAAGAGATCCTTGCCGTCGTCGCGCTCAAGAAAGGTATGCTGAAAGAGGTCTTGGCAAACCTCCTCTAGCAAGGCTTCCTTGGTATCGAAATGGGCATAAAAAGTCGACCGGCCAACGTCTGCCAGGTCGATGATTTCTTGCACTGTAATGCTTTCATAACTTTTTTGATGCAGCAGGCTGATAAAAGCTTGGTAAATAGCTGCGCGTGATTTCTTGACTCGTCTGTCCATAGCGTTTCGGAACAAAAGAGCAGGATTGTTCAGTAACAGACAAAGCCCCTCAATTGCTTCTTGTTTCCTTTCTGAGAATAAGGGATAATAAAGATGAAGAAAACTGAACAAGGTGTTCCGTTTTGATTACATTATACTATAAAATTTGCTAAACTGAAAGGAGGCTGCTGTGAAATCTAGTAAAAATATGACTATTGCCTTTCTGTTAAACTTTTCCTTTGCCATTCTTGAGTTTATCTTTGGCTTTATGTTCAATTCCAGCGCTGTATTAGCCGATGCCGTGCATGACACGGGAGATGCGATGGCCATCGGACTTTCCACCCTTTTTGAAAAAATTTCTAATAAAAAAGAAGACAAGAAATACACTCTGGGCTATAAGCGCTACAGCCTTTTGGGAGCCCTGCTGACTTCGGTCATCTTGCTGGTTGGCTCGATCTTGGTGATTATCGAAAATGTACCCAAGGTCTTTGCGCCTGAAAAGGTCAATTATGACGGTATGCTAGTACTGGGTATCTTTGCCATTATAGTCAATCTAGCAGCCAGCAAGGTAGTTGGCCATGGTCATGGACACAGTCATAATGAGTCCATTCTCAGTCTCCATTTCTTAGAGGATATTCTGGGTTGGGTGGCTGTTATTCTGGTCTCTATTGTTTTGCGCTTTACCGACTGGTATTTTCTTGATCCACTGCTCTCCTTACTCATTGCGGGCTTCATCCTCAGCAAGGCCCTGCCTAAGTTCTGGGAAAACATCAAGATTTTTCTGGATCATATCCCTAGCGATATCGATTTGAGCCAGCTTTATCAGGAAATTCTGGCGGTTGAAAACGTTCAGGCTATTACTCAGCTCAATGTCTGGACCACAGACGGTTTGGAAAAATTTGCCATGATCCATATCTGTCTTGAAAATCCAGAGCTTCTGGCCGAGACCCAAGCCACCCTGCGTCAAGAATTGCAAGCTTACGGTATTACCAAAATCACTATCCAGACGGATAGCAGCTTGGAAGAACATGAAGAGTGGTGCATAGGTGGAGAGGGCGATTTAAAACCTCATACTTAAATAGTACTACCGTAAACTAAATCTCTACAGTCCGATATTCGGGCTGTTTTTTCGTTTTGCAGTCTAATTTTCATCACTTAACTGGTTTTATTTTTACGATTTTCTTCTTATTTAATTACTCTATTTCCCTGTCTGAAAATTCTAGCTTTTTAAATCTTGTTACTTTGCTTGCAAAAATAGACAAGCTGATTACATTGTACATTTTTAGATAAGTTTTACATATAATAAAATGCAAATGTATTGACAATGCATTTTCTTTAGCATATACTATTGAGTAGGAAGAAACAGGAAAAGCTTGCTAAGCCTTGTCCTGAAGCGCCTTTCCTAAGCATATCGACTACCGATTAGAAGAAGACAGATGCTGTCACACTGTCCATCTGAAGGTTGAAAAAGAAGCAGTAAAGGGGAGAAATTCCCTCAAAAATTTTGCTGTTTTTTAAACTTTGAAAGAAAAAAAGCTATTTAAAAAACGTTAGAAACGTTGATATAACAAGCTTTTATCAAAATTAAACATTTTTTTAAATGTAATCATTTTTTTCGAGGCAAACATGTTGACAAGATGTCAATTATGTCATATACTGTGATAGGTAAATGTTTTTTAAAGCAAATAAAGCTTTTGTTCCTAGCATTTCCTACCAAAATATGCATATCGGTAAAAAGAAAAACCATAAGATAAGAATTCTTACCTTATGGCACTGGCTGCTTGATGATTCGGGTTAAACCAACTTCACACACACACGGTTTAACCTGCATCTAAAAGCATGAGAAATTTTGCAAGAGAACTTGCTTTGTATAGTATTTAAGAACGCAAGAACAAATGTTTTTGGCATCTGCTTTTTTGCGCCCCTTTTGACAAAACTAAAACGCCCCTTATCAATCCTAGGATTGTTTTAAGGACTGTTTACTGGGTTTATCAAATGGAGATACTGCTCAAAGCATCTAACTTAAAACATTAAGTTTGGTTCTATTGGTAAATTTTCCATGTACTAGCCTAACTTAAAAAGCTTAAAGAAACCTTAAAGGAATCTTTAAGCGAGGGAGATTTTTTTAAGAAAGCTGTTATCTATTAACGCATAGAAAGAATTGAAGGATTTTTACAAAAAAATCACAGACAGGAGAAACAAATGGCACTAATCGCTATATTGGTTCAATTCAATCTGATAACGGCAGCTCAAAAAGAAGAAATTCTTCAAGATATGCCACAATCAAACATGCAGTTAGAGAGATATCTAATCAGCAAGGGCTATGTGACAGAAGAAGATATGCTGAAAGTCATGAGTTACTATTACCGTGTACCTCATGTCAATCTATCACAGTTTGTGATAGAAAAGGAAGCTGTCGAGAAGGTTTCAGAAAAAGTTGCTAAACGTCATGGATTGATTCCGATCTCTTTCGCAGATGGGGAAGAGGGAGAAGAACCCAAGTTAATAGTTGCGATGGCAGACCCAAGCAACTATATCGCCCTAGATGACGTTAAAATCGTTTCTAAGATGGCGGTAGAACCTTATGTAACTTTTCGGGATGATATTGAGAAATATATTGATCAATACTATTCTAAAGGAGAAGAAGCCCAACAGGCAGCGACCGAAATCGAAGGTTTTAATGTGGATGAAGAGATCGTTGAAGAAGATCTCGAAATCAAAAACGCTCCGGTTGTGCGTTTGATTGACTCGATTATCAGTCAGGCAATCAAGACGCGGACCAGCGATATCCATATTGAGCCCTTTGAAAAAGTTGTTCGTGTTCGTTTCCGGGTTGACGGGACCTTGGTGGAAAACATGCAGTTGAAAGCCAATGCTCACTCAGCCATTGCGACACGAATCAAGATCATGAGTGGTCTGGACATCGCCGAGCGGCGGATTCCTCAGGATGGACGGATTGAGACAACCATCGACGGCAAAGAAGTCGACATGCGGGTTTCAGTCTTGCCTACTGTCTTCGGTGAAAAAATCGTTATTCGGATTTTGAGCCGGAATGCAACCCTCCTCAGTAAAGAGGAACTGGGATTCTCGCCAACTAATCAGAAGCTCTTTGAAGATATTCTTAAGGCGCCAGAAGGCATTATCTTGCTGACTGGTCCTACAGGAAGCGGAAAGACAACCACTCTCTACACAGCGCTCCGTGAGCTCAATGATGTAGGAAAAAATATCATCACTGTTGAAGATCCGGTTGAGTATCGATTGGAAGGGGTCAACCAAGTTCAGGTAAATAATAAAGCTGGACTGACCTTCGCAAGTGGTTTGAGAAGTATCCTGCGTCAGGACCCGGACATCGTTCTCTTGGGGGAGATTCGGGACGAAGAGACAGCTAGTATCGCGGTTCGGGCCGCTATCACTGGTCACGTCGTTCTCTCGACTATCCACACCAATGACACAGCTAGTACAGTCAACCGTTTGGTCGATATGGGCATCAAGCCTTATCTGGTCTCAACGGCGACTGTCGGTATTATCGCACAGCGCTTGATTAAGCGCATCTGTCCTAAGTGTAAGACTGAATATACTGTAGAAACAAATGAACATGCAGGTATCGGTATTCACAAGGGAGATACCTTGTATCGCGGACGCGGCTGCAACTACTGCAGCGGTACGGGATACTATGGACGTATAGCTATCCACGAAATCATGGCAGTGACAAGGGAGATTAAATCACTAATTAATGATGGTGGAACAACGTCACAGCTTCGAGCAGAAGCTAAGAAAAATGGTATGCGAGACTTGGCGGAGGAGGCCATTGATATCGCAAAACAGGGGACTACAACGATTGAAGAAGCAATGAAGATTGCCTTTAGTCTAGAAGGGGAAGTTTAGGATGAATTTGGATGAGTTAATTAAGCAGGCGATTGAAGCGGGTGCATCAGATATCCACTTCACGGTTGGCGCTGAGCCAAGCATGCGTCTGCACGGGAGGTTAACACAACTCAACAATACAATTTTGACCAACGAAGACACGGTTCGCTTCACCAAGCATATTTTAAACGAGAAGCAGATTGCTCATCTTTTAGAAGTCGGTGAAGTGGACTGTGCCTACGAGGTCGATAATGGCTATCGCTTGCGGGTCAATATCTTTAAGCAGAAAAACAACTGCGGGATTGCCTTGCGGGTCATTCCCAAGGATATTCCATCTATGGAATCTCTGGGATTGCCACCAGTTATCAAAAAGCTAGCTGAGAAACGCCGGGGGCTTATATTGGTTACCGGACCAACAGGAAGCGGAAAGTCAACGACCCTGGCAACCATGATCAACTACATGAATAGCTTGCGGGACGAGCACATCATCACGATTGAAGATCCGATTGAGTATATGCACACGCATAATAAGTGCTTGGTCAACCAGCGTGAGCTGGGAGCGGATACGCAGAGCTTTGGAAATGCCCTCCGCGGTGCACTTCGTCAGGACCCGGATGTCATCCTAGTCGGTGAAATGCGGGATAAGGAAACGATTGAAATCGCCCTGCGTGCGGCGGAAACAGGTCACTTAGTCCTGTCAACTCTCCACACGGTCGGTGCCGTAAATACAATGGACCGGATTATCGACGTATTTCCAGCCGAGCAGCAGGAGCAAATCCGCGTACAGCTTTCAGCCGTTATGGAAGGGGTTGTATCGCAGCAGCTTATGCGTACAGCGACCGGCAAAGGTCGTGTAGCTGCCTTTGAAATCATGCTGGGAACACCCGCTATTCGCAACCTCATTCGCGAAGGGAAGACCCACCAGTTGCTAACCCCAATCCAAACAGGGGCTCAGCTAGGCATGATTACCATGGACACTTCGCTCATGGGACTCTACCGCCGCAATGTCATCGACCAAAGAACGCTGCTGTCTTACTCAGTGGACCGCGCTCAAGTTGAAAAATCCCTAGGAATAGTGGGGTACTAGAGCATGACAGTATATGTTTGTAAATACTTAGACACTAGGCAAGGGGTCGTCACACTAGAGGTGGACGCTCCCAACCGGACTGACGCCGTCAATCGGATCCGTCTCAAAGGTAAGCCGATCAGTGTCGAAGAAAAGGTCATGGGCTCTAAGGAAATCACCCTTTTCCAAAGTAAGAAGATCAAGCTCAAGGACATATCGCTCTTCTGTAAGCAGATGTCGGTTATGTTAAACTCGGGTATCCCGCTCAACAATGCAGTGGATATCTTAGAGCAGCAGACAGATGCCAAAAACTTGAAGGCAAGTCTGAAGGTTATCAGTAAAGGCCTGAAGGAAGGGAATCAGCTGTCCAAGGCTCTAATCGAGCAAAATGGTCTCTTTCCCGACCTCTTGATCCGTATGGTACAGGCCGGTGAAAAGACTGGTAAGCTAGACGAGGTACTGGAAAGAATGTCTGAGCACTATAATAAGGAGCTCAAGACCAGTCGCCAGATTCGCGGAGCTATGATCTATCCAGCGGTCCTTGCCTTTTTGGCAGTAGCTGCCACCTTGGTCTTGCTCTATGTCGTTATCCCTAACTTCTCGGGAATCTTTGAGCAGAGTGGTGTAGCATTACCTTTGCCAACACGTATCGTCTTGGCAGCTAGTAACTTTGTCCAGTCTTACTGGTATATCCTCTTTGGTGGGGTTGGGCTTCTAGTCTTCCTATTCCTGCGTTATCGCAGTACTGAAGCAGGACGCTATCAACTGGACCAGCTCAAGCTCAAGATGCCAGTCGTCAAAGGACCGATGCAGAAGATTGTCACTGCTCGTTTCGCCAGCACCTTGGCTACCCTTACCAGTGCGGGTATCCCTCTGGTCGAGGCCATTGATTCAGCTGCTGCAACGACCAATAACGCTGTTGTTATTGACAAGCTGAGAATCGCCAATGAAGGTCTGCAAAAAGGGGAACGTCTAACGGGTATGCTGACCTCGACAGGTCTCTTCCCGCCTATGATGCTCTCGATGGTCAAGATCGGTGAGGAGTCTGGGTCTCTGGAGTCCATGCTCAATAAAACATCAGATTTTTATGAAGAAGAGCTTGAAGCAGCTATCAAGCAGTTGCTCTCACTCTTGGAACCAGCCATGATTATCTTCATGGGGGTTATCATCGGAGGTATTGTTGCTTCTGTTATGTTACCAATGTTTGAAATTGCTAATGCTGTTCAACAGGGCGCTGAAGCAAATCAATAAAAGATTATTTACAGAAAAAGTTAGAATTCGCAGAGTACTTGCTCTGCACAAAAAGTTAGGAAAACCGTTCGGATGCTGGGAGTTTGTGGGGTCTCCCAGCTAGGAACAAAACGAATGCCCCTGTGGGCGGAAATAGTAAAAATTATGAAAAAATAGGAGATCTATTCAAAATGTTAAACAAATTGCAAAAGTTCCGTCAGGACTTGAAGAAAAAAGGTAAAGGTTTTACCTTGG
>CBDFAZ010000027.1:0-18938 GCA_965245685.1 uncultured Streptococcus sp.
GCTGTTAAGTGGTCTTTGCTGGTTATTGGGGGATGTTCTGCTGGTTGGTTTTGAGGTAGACAAGGAAAGTTATGCTTCCTTTACGGAGCAGAGTCGGATTGGCAATAAGAATCTAGCTATGCTGATGCTTTCTGGCTCTGTCGGTCGACTGCGTCTGGGCGCTCTGGTGGCTAACTTCTCAATCCCTCTTATGTTAGTCTCGCTTTATGCTCTCTTTGGTTTGACAAATAAGGGCTTGTGGGCTTATCTGTCAATAGCCTTGTTAGGAATTGGATTTGCCCTGTCGCCGGTGGCACACGTAGCCTTTTACTACGTTGGAATCATCAGCAAAAAGGCTTATAAACGAAGTAACGGACAGGTCTGCTCAGACGAAGACAGCGGGCTTATCAATGAAGCAGTGCTCTTTCTAGATATAACCTGGCGGACAGCTATCGCCCTGACCGGTCTAGGCTGGCTCGTTTACTCACTGCTAATAGTTACCGGTCAGACAATATTGCCTATTTATCTGGGGCTGCTGACTCCTTTACCTCTCAGTCTGTTGACTATCTTACTGGTAGAAAAGCTGAGAATCGGACGCCCTTACCTTAACGGAGCAGGCTTAAACATAGGATTTAGTTTGTTCTATTTACTGCTCCTTCTTCATATAGGTTCTTAGGCAGCGAATCGGTAAAATTTCAGAAAAAACAGAAAATCTATATATTAACCTATTGAAAACTTCCTCTTTCTATGGTATGATGAAAGAGGTTTCAAGAATCGTTGGGAGGATAAGACATGAAAAACCCTACTTTACTTAAAGAAATGTTAGATTATCGCGGAAGAGATGAAATGCCCGACGATTTTGATACCTTTTGGAATAAACAAGTGGCAGTGGTGGAAGTGCCTCAGGACTACCAGTTGCTGGAAAAAGATTTTCAAATTGCATATGCGATTTGCTATGAGCTAACCTTCAAGTCTGGAAACGGTGGACAAATCTATGCTAAGCTAGTTGTGCCTAAGTTATCAGAAAAAGTTCCGGTATTGTTTCATTTCCATGGTTATATGGGGCAGGGCTGGGATTGGTCTGATATGCTGGCCTATACGGCAGCGGGCTGGGGTGTGGTGTCGATGGATGTTCGTGGTCAGTCAGGCTATTCACTGGATGGTAATAGAGAAGTCCGCGGTAATACTGTTAAAGGACATATTATCCGCGGGGCTCTAGATGGACCGGATCAGCTTTTTTTCAAGGATGTCTATCTGGATGTTTACACCTTGGTCGAGCTAGTGGCTGGTTTGGACTTCGTGGATGAAAACCGTTTGTCTAGTTTTGGCGGTTCACAGGGCGGAGCCTTGGCCCTAGTGGCAGCTGCTTTAAATTCTCGGATTAAGCAGACTGTAGCCATCTATCCCTTCCTTGCTGACTTTAGACGGGTTTTGGAGATTGGCAATACCAGTGAAGCCTATGATGAGCTCTTTCGTTATTTCAAATTCCATGATCCTTTTCATGAGACAGAAGAGCAGTTGTTGCAGACACTTGCTTATATTGACGTGAAAAATCTGGCCCATCGTATTAGCTGTCCAGTGCAGATGATTATTGGCCTAGAGGATGATGTTTGCTATCCTATCACGCAGTTTGCCATCTATAACAGCTTGGCTGGAGAAAAAGAGTATCATCTCCTGCCTGAGTATGGGCATGAGGCTATGAATGTACGTGTCAGCGATACTGTCTTTAACTGGCTCTGCGGAACCAAAATAAAAAGACTTTCTCTCGTTTCGGACTTTAATTCCGAGAAATAATATTCGTCCCCCCTTTGGGGCTAGGCCTTTCCTAGCCCTTTTTACTTGCCTGAGGGAGTATAGAAAGTGAGAATCTTTTTAGAAGTTTGCTTGCTCTTTCATTGACTTTTCTACAAAACGAAATCCTGAAAGTACTTTCAGGAATTTCTGTTTTTCTGGAAAATTCGGAAACTAAAATCTAAATCTCAAACAATATTGAAAGCGCTTTAAAAATTATTTATAATAACATTATGAAATACTCGAGTTAAAAAACGGAGTCCAGGATAAGGAAGTAAAAATATTTGTTTGCGGCCTTCTTCCCTGCTCTACCTGAGGTCCTAGGTAGTTGTTAGACTATCTGATCAGACCGATGTCTTACGAAAGGAGATTGTATATTCATGTCACAGATTTTAAAAGATGACTTGATAGCCAAGATTAAAGACGGCATCATTGTTTCTTGTCAAGCCTTGCCCCAGGAGCCGCTTTATACTGAAGCTGGAGGAGTCATTCCTCTCTTGGTCAAGGCTGCTGAGCAGGGCGGTGCTGTCGGTATTCGAGCTAATAGCGTTCGCGATATTCGGGAGATTAAGGAAGTAACTTCTCTGCCCATCATCGGAATTATCAAACGTGACTATCCGCCACAAGAGCCTTTTATCACGGCTACCATGCGGGAAGTGGATGAGTTGGCTGCTCTGGATATTGAAGTCATTGCTCTGGACTGTACCAAGCGGGAGCGCCATGATGGCTTGACAGTTGCGGATTTCATCAAGCAGGTCAAGGCCAAGTATCCTCATCAGCTATTGATGGCAGATATCAGTACCTATGAGGAAGCTGCTGCTGCTGTAGAAGCTGGTGTAGACTTTGTCGGCACGACCTTATCGGGCTACACTTCCTACAGCCCTAAGGTTGACGGACCGGACATTGAGCTCATCCGCCGCTTGTGCCAAGCAGGCTTTGATGTCATCGCTGAAGGAAAGATTCATTATCCAAGTCAAGCCAAGCAGATACATGATTTGGGTGTAAGAGGCATCGTTGTCGGCGGAGCCATTACTCGGCCTAAAGAAATTACAGAGCGCTTTGTTGCAGGATTAAAATAAGTGAGGTAGATGAATGACAACCTTAACACTAAATAAACTATATAAAAAATATCCTAATAGTGATTTTTACTCTGTTGAAAATTTTGATTTGGATATTAAGGATAAGGAGTTTATCGTTTTTGTAGGACCTTCCGGCTGCGGAAAATCAACAACCTTGCGGATGATTGCAGGACTTGAGGATATCACAGAAGGGGAGCTCTATATTGATCAAAATCTTGTCAATGACATTGCTCCTAAAGATCGGGATATCGCCATGGTTTTCCAAAATTATGCCCTTTATCCTCACATGACTGTTTATGACAATATGGCATTCGGACTTAAGCTTCGCAAGTATGACAAGGCTGATATTGACAAAAGGGTTCAGGAAGCGGCGGAAATCCTTGGGTTGAAAGAACTGCTGGACCGTAAACCAGCCGACTTGTCAGGTGGTCAGCGTCAGCGGGTAGCTATGGGGCGGGCGATTGTCCGTGATGCCAAGGTCTTCCTTATGGATGAGCCCTTGTCTAACTTGGATGCTAAACTGCGCGTGTCCATGCGGGCAGAAATCGCAAAAATTCACCGCCGTATCGGAGCGACGACAATCTATGTAACCCACGATCAGACCGAGGCCATGACCTTGGCTGACCGCATCGTCATCATGTCAGCTACTAAGAATGAAGCAGGAACAGGTACTATCGGCCGAATCGAGCAAATCGGTACGCCTCAGGAACTTTATAACGAGCCAGCTAATAAATTTGTGGCAGGTTTTATCGGCAGTCCAGCCATGAATTTCTTTGAAGTGAACTTAGAAGGTAACCAGCTTACAGATGGACAAGGGTTTGCTGTAGGACTTCCAGACGGTCAACGTAAAATCCTAGAAGAAAAAGGCTATCAAGGAAAGAAAGTGATACTGGGCATTCGACCAGAGGATATCTCGGCTGAGTTGATAGTAGAAGATACTTTTCCAGATAGTACTGTAGATGCTGAAGTCACCGTTTCTGAGTTGCTAGGCAGCGAGTCTGTTCTCTATTGTAAGGCTGGCGTACAAGAATTTTCAGCCAAAGTGGAAGCTTCTAACTATTTGGAGCCTGGCTCTAAGATTCGCTTTACCTTTAAGATGCCTAAGGCTCATATATTTGACTTTGATAGTCAAGAACGAATCGAAATTTAAGAATTTTAAACAAAAATGAAAACGCCATCTATAAAAAGAGATTTATTAAAAAGGAGTGAATTTATCGAGTTAAGATTCTAAAATAGTTATTTACTGTTCTGAAGAAGCAGTAAAACAAGAAGGGCTAACAGGTCCATGTCTATCACCAAGTCCAATTCTTGCTTGAAGCTGGAAAAACAAAGACAAATAAGTCTTTCAGTTTTTGTAAAGAAAAGGGCCATATTCAAGAGAAATTCATTTTTAAGGAGAAAAGGATATGAAATTCGGAAAATTATTCGCATCGTTATTGACAGGTGCTGCAATTGTTTCTTTAGCAGCTTGTGGAAACAGTGGCGGATCAGATAAAACAGCTAGCTCTGGCGGTAATTCTGGCAAAACAGAGATTACTTGGTGGGCTTTCCCAGTCTTCACACAGGAAAATGCCAACGATGGTGTTGGAACTTATGAAAAATCAATTATCGAAGCTTTTGAAAAAGCGAACCCAGATATTCATGTCAATCTAGAAACTATTGACTTTAAATCTGGTCCTGAAAAGATTACGACAGCTATCGAAGCAGGCACAGCACCAGATGTTTTGTTTGATGCACCAGGTCGGATTATTCAGTATGGAAAAAATGGTAAATTAGCTGATTTGAACGATCTCTTTACTGATGACTTTGTCAAAGATGTCAATAATGATAACATTATCCAAGCTAGCAAGGCAGGAGACAAAGCTTACATGTATCCTATCAGCTCTGCTCCATTCTATATGGCTTTCAATAAGAAAATGTTGGAAGATGCCGGTGTAGCAAGTCTTGTCAAGGAAGGCTGGACAACATCTGATTTTGAAAAAGTGCTGAAAGCTCTGAAAGATAAAGGCTACACTCCAGGTTCCCTCTTTAGTAATGGTCAAGGTGGTGACCAAGGAACTCGTGCCTTCATCGCTAATCTTTACGGCGGATCTATTACAGATGAAAAAGTTACCAAATACACAACTGATGATCCTAAGTTTGTCAAAGGACTGGAAAAAGCAGTTGGCTGGATTAATGACGGTTTGATGATGAACGGCTCTCAATATGATGGTGGAGCAGATATTCAAAACTTTGCTAACGGCCAAACATCCTACACCCTTCTTTGGGCTCCTTCTCAAAACGGTATTCAAGCACAACTTTTAGAAGCCAGCAAAGTCGATGTAGTGGAAGTACCGTTCCCATCAGAATCTGGTAAACCAGCTCTTGAATATCTTGTAAATGGATTTGCAGTCTTTAACAATAAAGATGAAAAGAAAGTAGCAGCTTCTAAGAAATTCGTCCAATTTATCGCTGATGACAAGGAGTGGGGACCTAAGAATGTAGTTCGTACAGGTGCTTTCCCAGTTCGTACTTCATTTGGAAAACTCTATGATGATAAACGTATGGAAACCATCAGTGGATGGACTCAGTACTATTCACCATATTACAACACTATTGATGGCTTTGCGGAAATGAGAACACTTTGGTTCCCAATGCTCCAATCTGTATCCAATGGCGATGAAAAGGTTGAACCTGCTTTGAAGACATTTACAGAAAAAGCAAACGAAACAATTACTAAAAAATAAGCAAATGTGAAATCCTCCCCTTTTTCTGTTGACAGTTTCTAGAAGTAGAAAAAGGGGGATTTTGTTAGAAAATCTTGAAAGAGGGGTACCTCATTGTGAAAGTCAATAAAATCAGAATGAAAGAAACCCTAGTATCATACGCGTTTTTAGCTCCAATTCTGATATTTTTCACGGTATTTGTCTTGGCACCTATGATTATGGGTTTTGTTACTAGTTTTTTTAACTATACGATGACCTCCTTTACTTTTGTCGGATTTGATAATTATATTCGGATGTTTAAAGATCCGGTCTTTATGAAATCTCTGATTAATACGGTCATTATCGTGGTTGGCTCTGTGCCGATTGTAGTTCTCTTCTCTTTGTTTGTGGCTTCGCAGACTTATGAGATGAATGCTGTCTCTCGTTCCTTTTACCGTTTTGTATTCTTCCTGCCAGTTGTTACAGGAAGCGTAGCTGTGACGGTTGTATGGAAATGGATCTACGATCCGCTGTCTGGTATTTTGAACTTTGTTTTGAAGTCAGGCCATGTCATCAATCAAAATATTTCTTGGCTTGGCGATAAACATTGGGCATTGCTAGCGATTATCATTATTCTCTTAACAACTTCTGTGGGTCAACCTATCATTCTCTATATCGCAGCTATGGGAAATATTGACAATTCTCTAGTTGAGGCTGCGCGAGTGGATGGTGCAACAGAAATGCAAGTCTTCTGGAAGATCAAATGGCCTAGCCTGCTTCCAACAACCCTTTACATTGCTATCATTACTACAATTAACTCATTCCAGTGTTTTGCCTTGATTCAGCTCTTGACATCAGGCGGACCTAATTACTCAACCAGTACGCTCATGTACTATCTGTATGAAAAAGCCTTCAAGTTATCTGAATACGGCTACGCTAATACCATGGGAGTCTTTTTAGCAGTCATGATTGCCATCATCAGCTTCGCCCAATTCAAGATTCTTGGAAACGATGTAGAATACTAGAGAAAGGAGAAAGAAGATGCAAACTAAAAAAATGAATGTTTTTAAGGTGGTATCAGGCTTTGTTCTGGCCATACTAACCATCCTCTTTGTCTTTCCTTTCTATTGGATTTTGACAGGAGCTTTCAAATCTCAACCAGCAACGATTGTCATTCCGCCAGAATGGTGGCCAAAAATGCCAACAGTTGAAAACTTCCAGCAATTGATGGTGCAAAATCCAGCCATGCAATGGATGTGGAATAGTGTTTTCATTTCGCTTGCGACCATGTTTCTGGTCTGCGCCACTTCTTCTTTGGCAGGATATGTTTTGGCCAAGAAGCGGTTCTATGGTCAACGGATTCTTTTTGCAATCTTCATTGCGGCCATGGCTTTGCCTAAGCAGGTAGTGCTGGTACCACTAGTGCGTATTGTGAATTTCATGGGAATTCACGATACCTTGGCTGCGGTAATCTTACCGTTAGTTGGCTGGCCTTTCGGAGTTTTTCTAATGAAGCAGTTCAGTGAAAACATTCCGACAGAACTTCTTGAGTCTGCTAAAATCGACGGTTGTGGCGAAATTCGGACTTTCTGGAGTGTTGCTTTCCCGATTGTCAAACCGGGCTTTGCGGCTCTAGCTATTTTTACCTTTATCAATACTTGGAACGACTACTTTATGCAGTTGGTTATGTTGACATCTAGACAGAATCTGACAATATCTCTCGGGGTTGCGACCATGCAGGCTGAAATGGCAACCAACTATGGTCTAATTATGGCTGGAGCTGCTTTGGCTGCAGTGCCAATTGTGGCAGTCTTCCTCATCTTCCAAAAATCCTTCACACAAGGAATCACTATGGGAGCTGTTAAAGGATAGAAATATGATTTTTGATCAATTAGAGAATCTCGTTCGCTATCGAGGGATTCACAAAAATATCGATACAGCCATTGATTATCTCCTGAGTCACGATGTATCTAATCTAAACTCAGGGCGCTATGAAGTAGATGGTGATAGGATCTTCTTCTTTTTGCAGGAAAATGCTCTCAGTCAGCAGCAAGAGGAAAGCTTTGAATTTCACCAGAAATACTTAGACTTGCACTTTCTTTTGGAAGGGCATGAACTGATCCAATATGGCTGTCAGATTAGAGAAGTTCAGGAAGCTTATGATGAAGGTCGAGATATTGGTTTTGTTGTTTGCGAACAGGCTTATCCGCTCTTATTAGATGGTTTCAATTTTGCTGCTTTTTTGCCAGAAGAAGCCCACCAGCCCAATCAATTTGCTGGCAGAGAAGAGACAGTTAAAAAGTGTGTATTTAAAGTTCTGTTGGATTAATATTTGAAAAGGAGGCTAGCAATGGATAAAAGAGGTAGCCGATTGATAGAGACTATTTTTGATACGGATAATTTCTTTATGCAGATTTGTGAGAAAATCCTTGATTTAGCGACTGTAAACTTGCTTTTTCTGCTGACATCTCTGCCTCTTCTAACCATTGGTATTGCGAAGCTAAGCCTCTATCAAACTCTTTTTGAGATCAAAGGCGGTCGTCGTGTAAAAGTAACGGCAGTCTATATCAAAGCCTTCCGAGAAAATTGGCAGTTGGGCTTCAAATTGGGTCTGCTGGAGCTGATGCTGTCTGCTATCAGTATTTTTGACCTCCTTCTTATCTGGGGGCAGGAGGCTCTGCCTTTTCAAATACTGAAAGTTGCCTGCTTTGCTCTTCTTATCTTTACAACAGCACTCTTTTTGTGTGTTTATCCACTGGCTGGCCGATTTAAGCAGTCTCTCATAGGTGGGTTACAGACTAGTCTAGTTTTGCTCAGTCTTAACTTTCCTTGGTTTTTCCTGATGATAGCAATTCTAGTAGCTATTTTGACAGTGCTTCTTAGTTCAGGACTTCTGCTTTTACTAGGGCTGTCCCTCCTTATTTTAATCGGTTTTGCTGGATTGGCTTTCACGCAGATTACTGTTTTAGAGAAGATTTTTGCCAAATACGAAAGGCCTTAATTTATAGAAATTCTAGATTTGGAGATAAAAGAAAATGAAAAATATGACCAAATACCAAGGTGTCATTCCTGCTTTCTATGCCTGCTATGACGAGGACGGTGAAATCAGCCCGGAGCGGACTCGCGCTTTAGTGGAATATTTCATCGCCAAGGGCGTGCAAGGTCTTTATGTCAACGGTTCTTCGGGCGAGTGTATCTATCTGAGCGTGGAAGACCGAAAACGGGTTCTAGAAGAAGTGATGAAAGTTGCTAAGGGACGTCTGACTATCATTGCCCATGTGGCTTGCAACAATACTAAAGACAGCGTGGAACTGGCTCGTCATGCGGAAAGTTTGGGTGTCGATGCTATTGCAGCTATTCCGCCGATTTATTTCCGTTTGCCAGAGTATTCGGTTGCCCAGTATTGGAATGACATCAGTGCGGCGGCGCCTAATACAGATTTCGTGATTTACAATATCCCTCAGCTGGCTGGTGTAGCCTTGACTCCTGGCCTTTATAAGGAAATGCTCAAGAATGAACGTGTGATCGGTGTGAAGAACTCTTCAATGCCAGTGCAGGATATTCAGACCTTTGTAGCTCTTGGGGGAGAAGATCATGTAGTCTTTAATGGTCCAGATGAGCAATTCTTAGGTGGCCGACTCATGGGTGCTACAGCCGGTATCGGTGGTACATACGGAGCTATGCCAGAGCTCTTCCTCAAACTCAATCAACTGATTGCTGACAAGGAATTGGAACGTGCTAAAGAGTTGCAATATGCGATTAATGCAATCATCGGAAAATTAACTAGTGCGCATGGCAATATGTACGCTGTTATTAAGGGTGTTTTGGAAATTAACGAAGGCTTGACCATCGGATCTGTCCGCTCTCCTCTGACACCGCTGCAGGAAAGTGATCGGCCGATTGTGGAAGAAGCAGCTCGGTTGATTAGACAAACCAAGGAGCAATTTTTATAAGCAACAGGATAAACACTAGAGAGAAGGTGTGCTATGAAACACTATGTTGCTATTGATATTGGCGGTACCAATATCAAGTATGGCTTAATCAACGAGGCGGAAACCTTGGTGGAAGCACATGAAATGCCGACAGAGGCCCACAAAGGCGGCCCGGGAATTATGCAAAAGGTTGAAAGCATTGTTGCAAGCTATTTAGAAAAAGGACCTCTAGCTGGAATTTGTATTTCTTCGGCTGGTATGGTGGATCCAGACAAGGGTGAAATTTTCTATGCGGGGCCGCAGATTCCTAATTACGCCGGGACCCAGTTCAAAAAAGTGTTGGAAGAAAAATTCTCCCTGCCTTGTGAGATTGAAAATGATGTCAACTGTGCTGGTCTGGCGGAGGCTATGTCGGGCAGTGGCAAGGGAGCGAAGATCGCCCTTTGTTTGACGATTGGTACAGGTATTGGAGGCTGTCTGGTCGTAGATGGTCAGGTCTTCCACGGCTTTAGTAACTCTGCCTGTGAGGTTGGTTATTTGCATCTACCAGACGGAGCCTTTCAGGATGTGGCATCGACAACTGCTCTGGTCAACTATGTGGCTGAGCTACACGGAGAAGAAACAGAGCATTGGAATGGCCGGCGGATTTTTAAAGAAGCAACTGAGGGCAATAAGCTCTGTATCGAGGGCATCGATCGCATGGTTGGCTATCTGGGTCAAGGAATTGCCAATATCTGCTATGTTGTTAATCCGGAAGTTGTTATTCTAGGAGGTGGCATCATGGGACAAGAAGCAATTCTTAGACCGCGTATTCAGGCGGCTTTGCAGGATGCCTTGGTTCCAAGTATTGCTGATAAAACCAAACTAGCCTTTGCTCATCATCAAAATACTGCGGGTATGTTTGGAGCCTACTATCATTTCAAAAATAGACAAGTTTAACCTGAGATTTTTCTCAGGTTCCTTGTCTTTCAAGAGGAAAATCAAATGACAGAAAGAAGTTTCATTCAGGAAGCCGCTCAGCTTCTAGGTTCTTTGATGGAAGATTTTCAAAAGAAGGCAATTCGGTCAAGAGATGAAATCCGCTTTTATGAGTGCTTAGAAGAAGTTTTGAGGAGTTTGGAGAAAACCAAAGCCCTGGATAATCGTCTATTAATTGCTCTTGAAAGCTTTCATAAAAGCGCTAGTTTTTTAATTGGTCTTAGTAGCCTCAAACTGGAGCAGACTACGTATCAAAAGTGGCGTGCCTACGATACCTTTCATATGGGAAAAGTTCAGCCCCAATTAGAAATCTACGGGCCAATCCTTCCCTTGTGAAAGAAAAAGGAAGAAGTTAGACCAAAAAAGAAAACGAGCCAGAAAATCCTGATTCGTTTTTATCTTTTGTGGGTATTGCGACGGTAGTAGCCATTTAGTTTCTGATTCTCCCAAAAACTGTTAAAGATTCTTTCTTTCTTTTCACGGTTAATCTCGAGGAAAAAGGCATAGATAAGATCAATCATGAGAAGCATGGGGAATTGTGCTGAAATTCGCAGGATAAACTCAGGCTTGCTTTGAAGGGCAACAGGAACGACTTCAGTGAAGTCTTCTTGAATCTTTTCGGGTTGTCCTGTCACCAAGATGGTTTTTGCTCCCATATTTTTAGCGTCAATCAAGCTGTCAATGATGGACTGGGTCTGTCCGGATAGAGAAAATCCAATAACGAGGCAGTTCTTGTCCAGAATACTAGTTGTCCAAGCGAAGCCATCTTGGTCGGTTAGGGCTTCACAAACGACTCCCAGTCTCATGAAGCGTAGCTTCATATCACGTGCTACTAAGCCCGAGCTCCCTGTTCCAAAGAAATAAACACGGTCTGCCTCTTCTATGATTTGAGCCACTCGCTCCAGCTTTTCCTCATCTATCAGTTCTTTGGTCTGCTGGTGGATTTGGTTGTAGTTGTACAAGACATGACGGGATAAGCTGCTTTGCATATTATCCGACTCGGTTTGCGCCTTTTTTAGGTCCTGTAAATATTGAAAGCTAAATTCCCGATAACCTTTAAAGCCACATTTTTTGGCGAAACGTGTCAAGGCTGCTTGAGAAATGTGCAAGGTTTGAGCGACTTGCAAAGAGGATAAATCCTCTTGAATACTATTTGGATCCAAAAAATAGTGACCAATCCTCTGTTCCAAGTCGGTCATCTTGTCAAGATGGCTTTCAATGATGGCCAAGATATTCTGCTGACTCATAAAATCACTTTCTTCATGGGTGTAATGTGTATTAAAAGTTTAAGGGCTGTTCTGGCTGGAAGGAACATTTTGATGCCGCTTTTACTTTTCTGCTATTCTATATTTGTCTTAGAATTTGTTTATATTATAACATAGTTATAGACAAATAAACCGTTTGCAAGACTGAAACTTATCAAGAGTGTACAGCTGAGACTGATTTGTAAGTATTGAAATGAATCAAATCTATATCGGCTTTTCCTATCAGTTTGAGATGCCTGTTTAGTAATCTCTGACTGTTTTTCTGAAAATATGTTATAATTTATGCAAGTACGAAGCTGTATTCTAGAAGCTGACTTTACCAGATACGGGACAGTCAGCCAGGAATGCAGATTTTAAAATCCGTTTTCGAAGGTTTTTGAAAACGAGGGGGTGAATAGATGGCCAATGAAACACTTGAAAAAATGCAGGAAATTGAAACTGCTGCAGAAGAAGTCTTGATGGGCTACAGGACGCAGGCTCAGGAGCTGCGACAGCAAGTAGATGAAGATATCAGGCAGCTGGCTCTGACTTATGACGCTGAAACGCAGAAGCTGGCAGAGGAATTAACTGCGACTTCCCAGCAACAGTTGGTGCTCCTTCAGCAAGACTTGGAGCAGACAATCCAGCAAAATGAGGACAAGGTTGCGGCTGCGCTGACGGATAAAAAAGCAGACTTGGCGCGAGCCATTGTAGAGAAGGTGGTAGAAGCCTATGGCTATTAGTCAAATGCGGCAGCTGTCTCTGCTTCTGCCCAAGGAACTGCTGGATCAGCTTCTCTTTTATCTACAGGGCTTAGAGTCGGTTCAGATTCATGACTTGCGGCAGGAAGAGGACTGGCAGGCAGCCTTTGAGCAGGCTTTAGTCGGCCGGCCGGATCGGCAGCTATCTCAGCAGGATTTGCTCAGTCGTCAAGAAAAGCTCGAGAGACTGATTGCAGAGCTAGAGGCTTTTATGCCAAAAAAGAAACTGCTGGAATCCTTAAAAGAAGAGCCCTTGGAGCTATCCTTTGCTGCTTTAGAGCAGGCAGGGAAGGCTCGCGATGAGGTGGCGCTATTAGAAGGAATCAGTAAGCAGCTCAAGGTCTTGCAAGAGGCCAAGGGTCAGATAGAAGCTGATCGCTTGGAAGTGGCCGTGCTGGAGAAGTGGGAGCCACTGGAACTAACACCGCAAGCAACTGCGACTTTCAGTCATCTGGGAGCTTTGATTGGGACGATTCCCAATACAGATGACGATGCTCTGCGCCTGACTCTGGGAGCACATCCTGACCTGAAATTTCAGGAAGTCTTTACCGATGATACGGAGCAGGGGGTTCTTATTTTTTACAAGACAGGCTCTCTGGAAGAAGTTCGCAAAATCTTGAAAGAGTATGGCTTTAAGCCTTTTGAGTATGACCATGCGGAACTGCCTGCTGAGCGGGTAGCCCAGCTCAAAGCCAATATTCGACAGCAGGAGGCGGTGGCAGATGCTATGACCAAGAGTCTGGCAGCTTCTAAGAATGAATTGGACCAGCTCAAGGTTCAGCTGGACTATCTCTGCAATCTCTCTTCCCGCCAAGAAAGTAAGAACCAGTTAGCCAGCACGCAAAATCTGGCGGCTTTGGAAGGTTGGATCGAAAGTAATCAGGTTCAAGCTCTTGAGGCTTGCTTGACAGAGCAGTTTGGTCAGAGCATTCTCATCCAGACCAGAGAGATTCGACAGGACGAGGAAGATAAGGTTCCGACCAAGCTAAAAAACAATGTCTTGGTGGAGCCTTTCGAGCTAGTGACGGAGATGTATTCCTTGCCTAAATATGGTGACAAGGATCCTACCCCCGTCGTTTCCCTATTTTATTTTGTATTCTTTGGCATGATGGTTGCCGACATTGGTTACGGTCTGTTGCTCTTTGTGAGCACCAGTCTGGCGCTGCACTTCTTGCATGTCAAGCCGGGGCTGGCTAAGAATCTGCGATTCTTCCGTCTGCTGGGTGTGGCAGTCATCATATGGGGACTAGTTTATGGTTCTTTCTTTGGATTTGAACTGCCCTTCGCTCTGATTAGCACCAGTTCCGACGCCATGACGATTCTGGTTATTTCGGTCGTCTTTGGCTTCATTACAGTGCTGGCGGGCCTCTTCCTCAGCGGGCTGAAAAATATTCGCATCAAGGATTATGCAGAAGCTTATAATGCAGGCTTTGCTTGGGTACTGATTTTGCTAGGGCTGCTGCTCTTGGCCCTGGGGAATTTCTTCCCATCCTTGTCCTTTGTGGCAACGATTGGTCAGTGGCTGGCCATCATCAATGCACTTGGCGTATTGGCAGTATCGATTATCAGCGCTAAGAGCTTGGCAGGATTGGGATCAGGTCTCTTTAATCTTTACAATGTCAGCGGTTATGTGGGAGATCTTGTCAGCTTTACGCGGCTGATGGCTTTGGGACTTTCGGGGGCTAGCATTGGCTCGGCCTTTAACCTGATTGTCAGCCTCTTTCCACCTGTCGCTCGCTTTAGCATTGGCATTCTGCTCTTTATTGCTTTGCATCTGGTCAATATGTTTCTATCTTTTCTGTCCGGCTATGTGCACGGAGCGCGTTTGATTTTTGTGGAATTCTTCGGGAAATTCTACGACGGAGGCGGCAAGCCTTTCACTCCGCTCAAACCTAGTGAAAAATACGTTCAGCAAAGCAAGAAATAAAGGTTAGAAACTAGGGTAAGAGATGAGAAGCCCATCTTAAGAAATACAGTTTCTACAACATCAAAACAAGCAACATTCATTAAACTAGCTGTTGATTTTACGATGATTACAGCATTTTCATAGGAGTAAATCATGGAACATTTAGCATCATATTTTGGAACTTACGGCGGCGCCTTTTTTGCAGGTCTGGGAGTAGCTTTGGCGGTTTTTCTCAGCGGAATGGGTTCAGCGCTGGGTGTTGGAAGCACCGGTCAGGCAGCGGCAGCTCTCTTGAAAGAACAGCCAGAAAAATTCGCACAAGCTCTGATCTTACAGCTTTTGCCAGGTACCCAAGGTCTCTATGGCTTTGTTATCGGGATTACCGTCTTCTTTAATATCAAGCCGGAATTGGCTCTGCAATCAGGCGTGGCTTATTTCCTAGCAGCTCTGCCAGTTGCCATCGTAGGCTACTTTTCAGCCAAGCACCAAGGTCGAGTAGCGACAGCTGGTATTCAGATTTTAGCCAAGCGTCCGGAAGAGGTCATGAAAGGAGTTATCCTTGCGGCCATGGTTGAAACCTACGCCATCTTGGCCTTCGTTGTTTCCTTCATCATGGTTCTGAATGTGAAGTAAGGAGGCTTTTATGTCTGACATATCAGATCTCAAAGCTTCTGTCTTGGAGCAGGCTCATGAAAAGGGGCGTTTGCTCTTAGCCGAGGCTACTGAGAAAATAGAGCAGGAAGCCAAGGAATGTGAGGCCCAGCTTGTTCGGCAAAAGCTTGGACAGCGGGAGCAGCAGCTGAAAGAAATCAGCCGACGCAGTCAGCGCGATATTCAGCAGTTAGAAAATCAAAAGCGCCAGTCTACCTTGGTCATCAAGCAGCGGGTTCTCAGAGAGCTTTTTGAGGAAGCCTATGCTCAGATGGTGGCTTGGTCACAGGCTGAAGAAGAGCATTTTCTAAAGAGTATCCTGGCTAAATATCCAGAGGAAGAGTTGACACTGACTTTCGGCGCTCTATCAGCTGAGAAATTCAGCTGCAGTCAGTTAGAAGACTTGAAAAAGGCCTTTCCAAAAGTGTCTTTTTCAGACCAGCCCATAGCAGGTCAGGCAGGCTTTGTGCTGAGCCAAGGACGGGTGGATGATAGTTATCTCTATCGTGACTTACTGGACTCTGTCTGGCAGGAGGAAAGCTACCGTCTGGCTCAGGATATTTTCAAAGACCAGGCAGAATAGGAGGCGGACCATGAGTGAAACAAGCTTCTCTCAAGTCAATACAGCCATTAGTGTGCAGGAGGCTTCCTTTTTGACGCCCCAGCAATATGAACAGTTGCTGCAGGCTGACGATCCTACCAGTCGTTCGGCTCTTCTGCAGGGAACGGTCTACGCCATGGATGCTGAAGCGATCAAGGATCTCAATGCCATTGAGCAAGTACTGATGAGGCATTTGTATTCCGTTTATAATTGGGCGCTTGAGATTAGTCCAAGTAAGGAGCTGGTGGAGATTTTCACGCTCCGCTATACTTACCACAATCTCAAAGTTTTCCTTAAGGGTCGGGCGACCGGTCAGTCCTTGGAGCATTTGCTGATGCCAGTGGGGACCTATTCGCTGGAGGTTTTGGAGCACTTGGTCATGGCCTTTTCGGCTGAGTATTGCCCAGATTTCATGCTGGACGAGGTGCTTGCGACCTGGCAGGAATACCAGGATTATCAGGATGTGCGCGTGCTGGAGATTGGCATGGATATGGCCTACTTCCAGCATCTTAAGCGACTGACACAGGAGTTGGAAGATGAGAGCTTGCTGCAGCTGGTGAATCTGACTATTGATTTTTACAATGCCATCACCGTCAAGCGAGCTGTTGGTTTGGGCAAACCACGCAGCTTTATGAGGCAGCTCTTGTCTGATGAGGGAAGTCTTTCTGCTGCCAACTGGATTGCCATGGCAGAGCAGGGGGATTTCTTGACTTGGTTTAGCCAGGTCAATCCCTGTGGTTACGATCTGGATCTGCGCTCCTATGAGGAGAAAATGCGGAACCAAACCTTGACGACAGTAGAGTTAGAATATCTAGCGGACCTCTTGCAGGCTAAGTTGCTGGCGGCTGGTCAGTTTGAGACAGATGGCCCGCTTCCTCTGGCCCGCTATCTTATGGGCAAGGAGTTGGAAGTCAAGAATCTGCGGTTGATTCTGACCGGGATGGACAATCAGCTGCCCGTAGAGCTTATCAGAGAAAGGATGCGACCGATTTATGGACAAGACTAGCTACAAGATTGCAGTCGTGGGGAATCGCGACACCATTCTCCCATTTAAGCTGATTGGTTTTCAGACCTTTCCAGTGAAGGAAGTTCAGGAGACGATTAATACTTTGCGTCGGCTCGCTCGTGAAGATTTCGGCATTATCTATCTGACGGAGGATATGGCAGCGGATATTCCAGAAACCCTGGCCTACTATGACCAGCTGGAGATTCCTGCTCTTGTGCTCATTCCTACCCATAAGGGGAGCACGGGTCTGGCTCTTTCGAGGATTCATGAAAATGTCGAAAAGGCTGTCGGACAAGATATATTGTGAGGTTTTTATGCGAATCAATCAACTAGGTCAGCCCATTGGGGATGCTCTGCCGGATTTTCAGCCGGGGGACTTGCCTAACCTGGAGCGAATCGAAGGCCAGTATGTTATTATCGAGCGTTTGTCCAAGGAAAAGCATGGAGCGGATTTATACGAAGTGTATGGTCCGGATTCTCCTGCGGATATGTGGACCTATCTTTTTCAAAATCCTTCCCAAAGTCAGGCAGAATGGTCCCAGAAGCTAGATCAGATGCTGGCAGCACAGGATCGTTTCTACTATGCCATTGTGGACAAGGAGAGCGGTAAGGCTCTAGGAACTTTTGCCTTGATGAGGATTGACCGAAATAACCGCGTTATTGAAGTGGGAGCTGTGACCTATTCGCCCAAGCTGAAGCGAACCAGACTGGCTACTGAAGCCCAGTACTTATTGGCACGCTATGTCTTTGAAGATCTGGAGTATCGCCGCTATGAATGGAAATGCGATGCCCTCAATCAGCCGTCAAGGCGGGCAGCAGAGCGGCTTGGTTTCACCTATGAAGGCAGATTTCGTCAGGCTCTGGTCTATAAGGGGCGCAACCGAGATACTGACTGGCTATCTATGATTGACAAGGATTGGCCGGCCGTCAAAAGCCGTCTAGAAAAATGGCTAAGCCCAGACAATTTCGACGAAAAGGGTCAGCAAATAAAAGCCTTATCTGATTTTTAAAATAAAAAAACAATAATACTCTTTGGAAATTAAATTCAAACTAGGTTCGTATCTAACTTAGTTTGCTCTTTGATTTTCATGGAGAAGGAACAAAAATCTCCCAAGAATGGAGGAAGATTGTGAGTCAAGGAAAGATTATCAAAGTTTCTGGTCCTCTGGTGCTGGCATCAGGGATGCAGGAAGCGAATATTCAGGATATCTGCCGGGTTGGCGATTTGGGGCTGATCGGTGAAATTATCGAAATGCGGCGGGACCAAGCCTCTATTCAGGTTTATGAAGAAACTTCTGGCTTAGGTCCGGGAGAGCCAGTCATCACGACTGGAAGTCCTCTGTCCGTTGAACTGGGACCAGGTCTGATTTCTCAGATGTTTGACGGGATTCAGCGGCCTTTGGAGCGTTTCCAAACCATCACGGAGAGCGACTTCCTTGTCCGTGGTGTCCAATTGCCAAATCTAGACCGAGAGACTAAGTGGGATTTTGTTCCAAGTCTGTCTGTCGGAGATGCGGTTGAGGCTGGCGATATTCTGGGAACAGTGCAGGAGACCAATCTGGTGGAGCACCGCATCATGGTGCCAGTCGGAGTCAGTGGACGTTTGACCAATATCTCAGCTGGCAGTTTCACTGTTGAAGAGACTGTTTACGAGATTGAGCAGGCGGACGGGTCTGTCTTTAAAGGGACTCTCATGCAAAAATGGCCAGTCCGTCGCGGGCGTCCTTTTGCTCAGAAGCTGATTCCGGTTGAGCCCTTGGTGACAGGTCAGCGGGTCATTGATACCTTCTTCCCAGTGACCAAGGGCGGAGCAGCAGCCGTACCAGGACCTTTCGGGGCTGGTAAGACTGTGGTTCAGCACCAGGTGGCCAAGTTTGCCAATGTTGACATCGTTATTTATGTCGGCTGCGGTGAGCGTGGCAATGAGATGACCGACGTACTTAATGAATTTCCAGAATTAATCGACCCTGCGACTGGCCAATCCATCATGCAGCGGACGGTGCTAATTGCCAACACCTCCAATATGCCGGTGGCGGCTCGCGAGGCGTCTATTTATACAGGGATTACGATTGCAGAATACTTCCGTGATATGGGTTATTCCGTGGCTATCATGGCGGATTCCACCTCTCGCTGGGCGGAAGCCCTGCGGGAAATGTCCGGCCGTCTGGAAGAAATGCCGGGTGACGAAGGCTATCCAGCCTATCTTGGCAGCCGGATTGCGGAGTATTATGTGCGGGCAGGCCGGGTCAAGACGCTCGGTTCGACTGCGCGTGAAGGCTCTATCACTGCTATCGGAGCCGTATCCCCTCCGGGTGGAGATATTTCT
>CBDFAZ010000028.1:0-18320 GCA_965245685.1 uncultured Streptococcus sp.
AAAAATAGCACCCCAATCGTTAGATTTTATGTCTAACTTTTGGGGTGCAGTTCAGTGAGTGACAAAGGGATTTTTCATTAGTCGAGATGCCATTGTGTGGCCAGCCAGTCGGCAAAGGCAGCATAGCGCTCTTTGAGGGCTTCATGATGACCGTAAGGATCAAAGACGGAGCAAGTGGTAAGGATTTCTTTCTGAATCAAGCGATGAATTTCTTCAGCATAGAAAGGAGCCTTGGAAAGTCGGTTCGAGTGATTCGCACCTTCTGTCTCTCCATTCTGCAAATAGACCAGACAGTCCTTATTTTTCAAGTCCTGGGTCTGGCAATAGTCGCTAAAACCTGGGTACCAAAAAGAACCGCAGATAGAAAAAACACAAGGAATCTCGGAGACGCTATAGAGACTGTAAACAGCCGCTAGTCCACCGAGAGAGTAGCCACCATAGGCAATTCTCTTGTCATCCAGTAGGTAGTGCTGTCTGATTTCGGCTAATATACTGCTGAATAGTTTCTGATGGTAGCTATCTGCTCTGCCGCCAAAATCAGGATTGCCAGGCTTTAGAGCATTGGCTTTCCAGGGTGTATAATCGTCCAGCCTGTTGTTTGATATCAGTCCGATTAAGATTACCGATGAAGAAAGTCTGCTCAGGTAGTTTATCTTTCCATCATTTAGCAAGATTGCTGGATAAGGTCGTGATCCGTCATAATCTTGGGGCAGGGCAATATTGACAGTGATACCCTCCCAGACAAAGGTCTTATTTATTGACAAAGTCATTGATTTTCTCGAGTGAGTCAATTACAGCAGGACCATAATCCATGAACTCATCATAGGAGATGGTCATGATTTTCTGATTTTTGACCGCTGGGACATCTTCCAGAACTGGATTGGCTTTCATTAGATCAACTGCTTGCTCATCCATGGCCTTGTTGCGGTCGCTGGTCACGTAGATGATGACTTCTGGATCCATAGATACCAGATTTTCCAAGGTTAGGTCAGAGGTTCCAGTCGCTACATTGGTATAGCCGAGCTGGTTAAGCAGGCTCTCCTGCAGGGCAGATTTATAGGCACCGAAAGTCTCATCGTTGTAGGCACACATGATGAGCGCTTTTTTCTTTTCCCCTTGACTAGCCTTATTGGTTTTCTTGACACTGTCAATTCTTGCCTGCAGCTGGTCAGCATACTGATTGGCCTTGTCTTGGACATTAAAGATGGTTCCTATATTCTTGACATCTTCAACGATATTGCCTAGGTCTTGCTTGGTATTGGACAGGGAAGCCTTCTGTGTATAGACAGGGATTTTGTTTTCATTCCAGGCACTGACTGTCCCCAGAGATTTCTCGGAAAACATCATGTTTCGGCCAAGAAGAGCGTCTGGCTCATAGGATAGCACAGTTTCCTGTGATACGGTTTTCTTGTCGCCAACTTGCGGAATGGTGGCAATATCAGCCTTGTATTTATCTGTGACATCATTGTCTGGATTGAGCATACCGGCGATCTTGTCTTTCAATCCTAGTTCAATCAAGATTTCGGTCGTCGAAAGGTTGTTGGTGATGACCTTTTCCGGTGCCTTTTCAAAGACCTGATCAATCTCCTTGCCTTCGGCATCGTAAGTTTTGATTGTCACGGGATATTTTGTTTCTGCTGTGCTTTTTTTCGCGCTTTCTGTTTTGGAGGAAGATTGTGAAGTTGAGCTTTCTTTCGTACTTTCTTTAGATGAAGAATTGCAGGCTGCCATTGTCAGTGCAGCAGTTGCGACGAGTAAGATACTGAGTGTTTTTTTCATATTGCCTTCCTTTCTTGGGCTTGGAGCTTGTATAGATAAAGCTGAAAACAGACTCTTATAGATACTGAATCATGGCCTGTCGATCCTTGGTCCAGATCACTTTGCTCTGAATACCGTAAACGGCTTGCAGTGAATCATGGGTGATGGCCTCCTTTGGAGCGCCTTGGTATGCAATCTCACCTCCCTTCATGAGGTACAAATAGTCTGAATACCGACAAGCCAGTTGGATATCGTGTAGAACAGCCAAAACATTGATGTTCAGGTCTTTCACGATACGCAGCATATCCAGCTGGTATTTGATGTCCAGATGATTGGTCGGCTCGTCTAGGAGCAGTAGGCTTGGCTGTTGAGCCAAAGCGCGTGCCAGTAAGACTCTTTGCTTCTCACCACCAGACAGGGATAGATAGGTTCGCTCTCTCTTGTCCAGCATGTCCACCTGACTCAAGGCATGACGGACAAGGGCGTAGTCTTTTTCGCTCTCTTTTTGAAAAAGGGACAGATGCGGTGTCCTGCCCAGCATGGCGATTTCTTGGACGGTGCAGTCAAACTGAAGATGGTTAAACTGAGTTACAACGGCTATTTTCTGGGCTGCTTTTTTTATGCTGACCTGTTCAAGTGGTCTACCGTTTAGATAAATGTCCCCGCTGTCAGGTTTGATTTGGCGGTAGATGGTTTTGAGCAGACTAGTTTTGCCGCTTCCGTTGGGCCCTAAAATGGTGTGAAACTGATTTCCCTCGACCGTGAGTGAAATCCCTCTTAAGATTTCTTTTTGGCCGACAGCATAGTGGATATTTTGGCAAGTTAGATCCATATCAGCTGCTTATCTCCTTTCGGTTTTTGGCTACAATGTAGATAAAGAAGGGTGCACCAACCAATGCGGTGAAGATTCCAATCGGCAGCTCGGCATTTTTAACCAAAATTCGAGCTAAAACATCTGCCCAGATAAGAAAGAGAGAGCCGAGCAGGGTAGCGATAGGAAAGAGCATTTTGTAGTTGGTACCGACTAATCTTCGAGCAATGTGCGGAGTGATTAGTCCGACGAAGCCAATAATGCCGCAGCAGGCAACCAGCACCGCAGTCATGACTGCGTCAACTGTGATATAGAGGAACCAGTAAAAACGAAGAGGTACTCCCAGTGTCAGAGCTGCTTCGTCCCCCATCATCATAGTATTGAAAATCCGATACTGGGAACAGAAAAACAAAAAGGAGAGACTAACAACAAGAGCTGGCAAGGCAAGATCTGACCAAGAAGTTCCGGCCAGTGAACCCATAGTCCAGAACTTGATTGTCATAAGGCTGTCAGCATTAGCACCGACAGAAATGATAAAGTTGGAAAAGGCGATAAAAAGGGCATTTACAACTGTTCCTGATAAAATCAGGCTGCTTGTCGTCATTTTTCCCTGCATGGATGCGATAAAAAGGACCACTGCCGATGCCAGAATGGCTCCTATAAAGGCACCTGTGCCAGTAATGGATTTGAGCCCTAAGATAATGCTCAGTGTGGCTCCGAAGGTTGCACCCGCTGAAATTCCTAGGATATAAGGCTCTGCGATGGGATTGTTGACAGTAGATTGCATGACGCTGCCACAGACAGAAAGGCCAGCACCAGCTAGGATTCCCAAGAGCACTCTTGGAACCCGCATGTTCCAAACAATAGCGATTGTAGACGACGATAGTTTGCCTGTGCCAAGGTTAAAGCCGAGCTTGCTGAAAATAATCCGGTAAGTATCCTGTATATCAATAGTGACCGATCCCAAAGATACAGCTAAAAAGAGGGAGAAAGCCAGAAAAATGATGAGAAGCAAGAGCAGGCAGATATAGCGAGAAAATCCTTGATTTTCTGACCCTTTGAAGAGCATCCAGACCTCCTTAACAGCAAAGATTAGAATTTTTAGATAATTTCATAAAAAATTATAACATTTTTAAATCAGAAGGGCAAGAAGGGATAAAAAACTCTGATATGATAAGGCTTAATGTCGCTTTCTATTGGTAAAAAATTTTTAAATCTTTTCAGTGATGAAAACATGTTTCTGGTGTAAGAACTGGTTAGTGCGGAGTAATTGAGTTTTTCGGAATGTCTCTGACAGACGACGTCATTGGAGGAAAAGCAGGTGAACCTAAATGACTTAGTATAATTACTAGGAAACACGAAAAAACGACAGAAACTTTTCTATCGTTTTTTGAAATTATAAATGCGTAAAGACTAAGATAACTATAACGATATTTAACAATGATAGCTAAAATAGTCAGATGGCTTTTGCCAAACCCAATAATCATTCAAGACATAATATAGGCTTATAAAATTCTATTCAAAATACAGCAAGTCCTTGCTAGTTTCGGTGAAGAGTTCAAAACCATTCTTAGTGACATGACCGCAGTCTTCGATGCGGACACCGACCTTGCCAGGGATGTAAATACCAGGCTCAACAGAGAAGCACATGCCTTCTTCGATGACCATATCGTTGCCCTCCATGATGGATGGAAATTCGTGAACATCCATACCGATACCATGGCCGAGACGGTGGTTGAAATACTCACCATAGCCCGCCTTTTCGATGACTTGCCGAGCAGCACGGTCTACTTCATGAGCTGTGACACCTGGCTTGATAAAGTCAAGAGCAGCTTGCTGGGCTTCCAATGTCAGATGGTAGATATCTTTTTTGAACTGGTCCGGCTGGCCAACAGCAACGGTCCGTGTCATATCGCTGGCATAGCCATTGACCATGCAGCCGAGGTCAAAGAGGAGTAGGGCGTTATTTTCGACTTTATTGGCACCGGGAATGCCGTGCGGATTAGCTGCATTATTTCCCGTCAGCACCATGGTTTCAAAGCTCATCTCATAGCCTTCTCGCTTGATGGCAAAGTCAATCTGAGCGATGATATCTGTTTCAGTATTGTCCAGTGAGATATTGTCAAAACCGATATTGACAGCCTTGTCAGCATATTGCCCAGCTACTAGCATTTTCTGGATTTCATCAGCAGACTTAATCAGGCGCAAGCGGTTGACGTAAGGAGTCAGGTTGGTAAATTCTGCAGTTTCAAAGACAGTTTTCAATCCATGATATTTGGTCAAAATCAAGTTATCAAACTCAAGAGCGACAGTCTTGAAGGAGTGAGCCGGCAGGGCAGCTTTAATCTTCTGCCAAGGATTTTCAGAATCCATGTAGCCAAGGACTGAAAAGGGAACAGCTCCTGAAGCCCGCTCAACCTCTAGAGCAGGCACAAAGAGCAGGGGCTCATGGTCAGGATAGACAAACAAAAACATCTGCCGCTCATGCGGGTCGCTGTAGAAACCAGTCAGATAATTGATAGTGACTGGATCAGACAGCACAGCAGCATCTAGCTTCTCATTCTCGAGATAGTGGGTGATTTGTTGAATTTTTGTCATGGTCACAACCTTCTTTCTATGCCTCTATTTTGGCAAAAAATGTCAAAAAAAGCAAGACTTTTCAAAAACTTATCAAAATACTTGAAAGTGTTTACAAGAAGTGATAAAATGGTGAATGTAGGAAAGTGAAAACGATATTTTCAATAGAAGAAAGGAAACTATATGAACACAGACGACACAGTAACCATTTATGATGTCGCCCGTGAAGCGGGAGTTTCGATGGCGACAGTCAGTCGGGTAGTGAATGGAAACAAGAACGTCAAAGAAAACACACGTAAAAAAGTTTTAGAGGTCATTGATCGTCTTGACTATCGTCCAAATGCAGTGGCACGAGGACTGGCCAGCAAGAAGACTACAACCGTCGGCGTTGTCATTCCAAATATTACCAATAGCTATTTCTCAACCTTGGCAAAAGGGATTGATGATATTGCTGAAATGTATAAATACAATATTGTCTTGGCTAACAGTGATGAGGACGATGATAAGGAAGTATCCGTTGTCAATACGCTCTTTTCTAAGCAGGTGGATGGCATTATTTTCATGGGCTATCATCTGACAGAGAAAATTCGCTCAGAGTTTTCACGTTCACGCACACCGGTCGTTTTGGCGGGTACTGTCGATGTGGAGCATCAGCTTCCGAGCGTCAATATTGACTACAAGCAAGCAACAGTTGATGCTGTGGAATTACTGGCTAAACGCAATAAGAAAATTGCCTTTGTCAGCGGGCCGCTTGTAGATGATATCAACGGGAAAATCCGTCTATCAGGCTATAAAGATGGCTTGAAGAACAAGAAGCTTTCATACAGCGAAGGCTTGGTTTTTGAATCAAAATATTCTTATGATGATGGCTACCACTTGGCAGAACGTGTCGTTGCTTCCAAAGCAACTGCAGCTTTTGTCACAGGAGATGAACTGGCAGCAGGCCTCTTAAATGGTCTGTCTGATCAAGGCATTAAGATTCCAGAAGATTTTGAAATCATTACCAGTGATGATTCGCAAGTAGCTCGTTTCACTCGTCCTAACCTTTCCACAATCGGTCAGCCTCTTTATGACATCGGCGCTATCAGTATGCGCATGCTGACTAAGATTATGCATAAGGAAGAATTGGAAGAACGCGAAGTTCTCCTAGCTCACAGCATTAGCGAGCGTAAATCAACTCGGAAATAAGCGGTGAGATAGAAGCTTAATTATCAAGTCTTCTGAGCTTGAAAAGCGACAAAAGAGACCAAGCAGATTACTGCTTTAAGAGAGTTTTATGATTATGAAGCGAGGAGAGTGGGACAGAAATCGGTAATTCGTTAGAATTCGATTTCGTCGTCCCACCTCCGCACAGTTGAGTAGGGCTGTAAAAGCTGATGAAATCAGCGTAGTAGAGCCCACTCAACCACTGCGTCTTGCTCGACAATCCAAAGACAATTGAGAGGCTAGGACATTTGTCCCAGCCTCTTTTTCGTATTTCTGTTCTGCTAGAGCGTTTTTCTAATCCTATCAGGCTTTGGATGGATTTTTTACCCCATTTGCCCTTGTGGATTTCCTTTTTATTTTATTTTAGGTATAATAGGAAGTATGAAAGTATTACTGTATCTTGAAGGAAAGTCCGTTTTGGAGAAATCAGGAATCGGCCGAGCCCTCCAGCATCAGATGCATGCCTTGGATTTGGCTGGAATTCCTTATACGACGGACGTTTTAGGAGATTATGATGTGGTCCACATCAATACCTATGGTCCTCGTAGCTTGCTTCTCCTGCATGCTGCCAAGAGGGGCAATAAAAAAGTGATTATGCATGGGCATTCGACCAAGGAGGACTTTGAAAATTCCTTTATTGGTTCCAATCTCTTCGCTCCGCTTTTTGGTAAATACCTAACTCACATGTATAAAAAGGCGGATTTCATTATCACGCCTTCGGAGTATTCCAAGCAGCTGATCCAGTCTTATGGGGTCAC
Organism: uncultured Streptococcus sp.; assembly: GCA_965245685.1. GTDB lineage: Bacteria > Bacillota > Bacilli > Lactobacillales > Streptococcaceae > Streptococcus. The sequence continues at coordinate 7,111 of CBDFAZ010000028.1, forward strand.
TACGCCTATGGTGGCTGTGTCAAACGGTATTGACCTGCCTAAGTATAAGAAAGATGCTCGCAAGGAAGAAGTTTTTAAAAAGTATTTTAAGATTGAAGAAGGGCAGAAGGTGGTCGTCTGTGCTGGCCTTTATTTCCGCCGCAAGGGGATTGAGGATTTTGTAGAGGTTGCCCGAAGGATGCCAGATGTGCGCTTTATCTGGCTGGGCTCTATCAATCTCTGGTTGATTCCGCGCAAGATTCGCCGTCTGGTTCTCTTTGACCATCCTGATAATGTTGAATTTCCCGGCTATTTTAAGGGAGCGGTATTTCAGGGAGCCATGTCTGGAGCGGATGCTTTCTTTTTCCCGTCCTATGAGGAAACTGAAGGAATTGTTGTCCTGGAAGCCTTGGCTAGTGAGCAGAATGTTGTGCTGCGTGATATCCCGGTTTATCAGGGCTGGGTGGATGAGCGTTCAGCCGAGCTCTGCAACAATGTAGATGAGTTTGTCCAGTCTCTGAGAAATATCCTAGATAAAAAGGTGGATAAGCGTGAAGCAGGCTATCAGGTGGCTAAAAGCCGGTCAATTGACGATGTCTCAGGTCAGTTAGTTGAGGCTTATCAAACAGTTTTGGAGATGTAAGATGCGTATTGGTCTTTTTACAGATACCTATTTTCCTCAGGTCTCTGGGGTTGCTACCAGTATTCGGACTTTGAAGACGGAGCTGGAAAAATTAGGTCACACGGTATTTATTTTTACGACGACGGACAAGGATGTCAATCGTTATGAGGATTGGCAGATTATTCGGATTCCCAGCGTACCTTTCTTTGCCTTTAAGGACCGAAGAGTGGCTTACCGAGGCTTTTCTCATGCCTTGGAAATTGCTCGGCAGTACCAGCTGGATATTATCCATACCCAGACAGAGTTTTCACTAGGTCTGCTGGGGATTTGGATTGCCAAAGAACTGCGGATTCCGGTAGTACATACCTATCATACCCAGTATGAAGATTATGTGCACTATATTGCCAAGGGGATGGTTATCCGTCCTAGCATGGTCAAATACATCGTCCGTGGTTTCATGAGTGATTTGGATGGGGTTATCTGCCCTAGCGAGATTGTCTATGACCTCTTGGTTAATTATAAAATCGAAGCAGAAAAACGGGTGATTCCGACAGGGATTGAGCTGGCGAAGTTTGAGCGGCCGGAAATTTCGCGTGAGGATATCAAGAAGCTTCGTTTCAAGTCAGGTCTTGCTGAAGACGAGATTATGCTGCTCAGTCTGTCCCGTATTTCTTATGAAAAGAATATTCAGGCTATCGTTGAGGCGATGCCTGCTGTCCTTGAAGAAAATGACAAAGTCAAGCTAGTCATTGTCGGCGATGGTCCCTATGCAGAAGACTTGAAAGAAATGGTTGCCAAGCTTCAGATTGAAGAAGCTGTCATCTTTACGGGGATGATTGCTCCTAGTGATACGGCCCTTTACTATAAAGCTGCGGATTTCTTTATCTCTGCCTCAACCAGTGAGACTCAAGGTCTGACTTATCTGGAAAGCTTAGCCAGCGGCACGCCGATTATTGCCCATGGCAATCCTTATCTGGATAATGTTATCAGTGACAAGATTTTTGGAACCCTTTATTACCAAGAGCGGGATTTATCAGGCGCTATTTTAGAGGCGATTATTGCGACACCTGACATGGATGAGCAGAAGCTAGCAGACAAGCTCTACGAGATTTCAGCGGAGAACTTTGGTCGCAGAGTCTATGAGTTTTATCTGGATTTAACCATTTCCAAAGACTTCCATAACGAGCTCAGCCCAGAGGAAAGTGCTGCCAAGCGTCTGGCCAAGACAGTGGCCTATCTGCCTGGAAAAGTCATTTCTCTACCAATCAATGGATCCGTTCGTATCCTCAAAGCTTCAAGTAAGCAAGTGAAAAAAATCAGGAATATTACTAAATTATTAGAATAGAAACATGCCTTGCGTCATTGTGGCAATAGCTATTTATGCAAGGTTTTGTTTAGAAATAGAGGAGAAATCTTATGAAAAAATATCTCAAACAGTTGCCGTGGTTGCTTTTGTTCTATGGCATTGTCGTTGGTTCGGGCTTGATTTGGGAACAAATTTGGCAATATTTTATAAATAATACAGAAAGTATGGGAAGCGATTTGAGCTGGCTTTCTAATCTTAATTTATTTTATTATGCTGTGCTGCTTCCTTTGATTGGCGCAGTGATTGTTTATATAAATACTCGGATGCAAGGTTTTTCACTGTCCTTTCTTCTTTTGATTCCAGGGGTTCAGTATTATTACCTATTCAAAAACTTTTTTGACGGACTTTTTTACTCAGGAGACAAGATTTATAATGCAATCACTTCCACGCTTTATAATGCTAGGGATATTCATGTCTTGTTATTCCTTTCTTTGGGAGGAATGCTTTTGGCAGAGCAACACCGTAAAAAACGTCAAGCTGCCACTTTGAGTCAAGAGACTCTAAATCATTTTTCTGGTTTTGATGGTCAATAGCTCTTGCAAATTTCTCCAATCGTGCTATAATGTTTTCTAGAGACAAATCACCTGCAGGAAATCTTTTAGAGAGCGCGTGGAGCTGGAAATCGCGTAGAGGATGCAGATGGGACTACTCTATCAGCTTTTATGCAAACATAAAACGGTGGCTACGTTAGAGCCGATTCGAGGTGCGAGTCTTTTAACTTGCATAAATGAAGGTGGAACCACGTTGCGACGTCCTTTTATGGATGTCGTTTTTCTTTTGTCAGAAGGAGGGAGAATGGTGCTTTATATGATTGGCGGATCGCCTTGTAGTGGGAAGTCAACAATTGCTTCACTTCTTGCTAGACAGTATCAGCTGCTTCATATCAAACTGGATGATTTGGTAGACGAGATGATGAGTCAAGCAAGTGCAGATTCACAGCCGATTTGCCTTCTTAGACAGGACAGAAATCCGGAACAAATCTGGATGAGAAATCCAGAAGAGATGGCAGATGAAGAATGGCGCTTTTATGAAGAGATTTTTCCTTATGTAAAATCTTACTTGATAAAAAATCAAGATAGACCACTCTTGGTGGAGGGGGCAGGACTTTTGCCTCACTTGGTAAAGGAGCTTGAATGCCCAGTGCCCTCTTATCTATGCTTGACTCCGACAGCTGATTTTCAGAAAAAGCATTATAGACAGAGAGAATGGGTTCCTTATGTCTTAGAGGGAACAACCAATCCTGAGCAAGCTTTTGAAAACTGGATGCAGCGAGACATTCTTTTTGCCCAAATGGTTCGTAAGGAAGCGATGAAATTAGGTTATTCTAGTCTCATGACAGATGGTCGTCAATCAGAAAAGCAGACTGCGGAAGAGATTGCTCGAATCTTTAAATTGTCTAATATAAATAGAATAGATATTAAAGGAGAAAACACATGATTAAGATTACTTTCCCAGATGGCGCTGTGCGTGAATTCGAATCTGGCGTGACAACTTTTGAAATTGCTCAATCTATCAGCAATTCCCTAGCTAAAAAAGCCTTGGCTGGTAAATTCAATGGCAAACTGATTGATACAACTCGTGCTATCACTGAAGATGGCAGCATTGAGATTGTGACACCTGACCATGAGGACGCTTTGGATATCTTGCGTCACTCTGCGGCTCACCTCTTTGCCCAAGCTGCTCGCCGTCTTTTCCCAGATATTCACTTGGGTGTTGGACCAGCTATTCAGGATGGTTTCTACTACGATACAGATAATGAAGCAGGGCAAATTTCAAATGAAGACCTGCCTCGTATCGAAGAAGAAATGAAGAAAATCGTCAAAGAAAACTTCCCGTCCATTCGCGAGGAAGTGACCAAGGATGAGGCGCGTGACATTTTCAAAAACGATCCATACAAGTTGGAATTGATTGAAGAGCACTCAGAAGATGAGGGCGGTTTGACCATCTACCGTCAGGGTGAATATGTGGATCTCTGCCGTGGGCCTCACGTTCCATCTACAGGTCGTATCCAAATCTTCCACCTCTTGAACGTGGCTGGAGCATACTGGCGCGGGAACAGCGACAATGCTATGATGCAGCGGGTCTATGGTACTGCTTGGTTTGACAAGAAAGACCTGAAGAAATATCTGCAAATGCGGGAAGAAGCTAAAGAACGCGACCACCGTAAGTTAGGTAAAGAACTGGATCTCTTCATGATTTCTCAAGAAGTGGGTCAAGGTTTGCCATTCTGGCTGCCAAACGGTGCGACTGTCCGTCGCGAGTTGGAGCGCTACATCGTTGACAAAGAGTTGGCTTCAGGCTACCAACACGTCTACACTCCGCCTTTGGCTTCTGTGGAGCTTTATAAGACTTCTGGCCACTGGGAGCACTACCAAGAGGATATGTTCCCAACCATGGATATGGGTGATGGAGAAGAGTTTGTTCTGCGTCCCATGAACTGCCCTCACCACATCCAAGTCTACAAACACCATGTTCACTCTTACCGTGAACTGCCAATCCGTATTGCTGAGATTGGCATGATGCACCGTTATGAGAAATCTGGTGCCCTGACTGGTTTGCAGCGGGTTCGTGAAATGTCCTTGAATGATGGCCACCTCTTTGTAACGCCAGAGCAGATTCAAGAAGAATTCCAGCGTGCGCTGCAGTTGATCATCGATGTTTACGCTGACTTCAACTTGACAGAATATCGTTTCCGCCTGTCTCTTCGTGACCCTCAGGATACGCATAAGTATTTTGATAACGATGAGATGTGGGAAAATGCCCAAACCATGCTGCGAGCAGCCTTGGACGAAATGGGTGTGGACTACTTTGAAGCAGAAGGAGAAGCGGCCTTCTATGGTCCGAAACTTGATATCCAAGTTAAAACAGCCCTAGGAAATGAGGAAACTCTGTCAACTATCCAGCTGGACTTCCTCTTGCCAGAGCGTTTTGACCTCAAGTATGTCGGAGCTGACGGTGAAGAGCATCGCCCAGTTATGATTCACCGTGGAGTTATCTCAACCATGGAGCGCTTCACAGCCATCTTGATTGAAAATTACAAGGGTGCTTTCCCGACCTGGCTGGCTCCGCATCAAGTGACTTTGATTCCTGTTTCTAACGAAGCCCATATTGACTATGCTTGGCAAGTGGCTAAGAAGCTGCGTGACAAGGGTGTACGTGCTGATGTGGATGAGCGCAATGAAAAGATGCAGTACAAGATTCGTGCCTCACAAACTAGCAAGATTCCTTATCAGCTAATCGTTGGTGACAAGGAAGTAGAAGACGGAACTGTTAACGTTCGCCGCTATGGCCAAAAAGAAACACATACAATACCGGTAGACGAATTTGTAGAGCAGATCTTAGCAGACATTGCCAACAAATCACGCGTTGAAAAGTAGAATCCATTGGATAACGATTAAACCCGAGCAATTAGCTCGGGTTTAATTGTTTTCTATCTGTAGGTAGAAACTTCTTTAACTAATTATGTTAGCAAGTTTAACCTTAATTCAAGTATTTATCCACATAATCATCAAAATCAGGATACTCATTTCGATTCATGGCATAGAGCATTTCCCCATAGAGAGGGTCACTTGATGGGTCGTCAGGTTCTAGAAGAGTAGCTATTTTCATATCATCATCTGGGAAAAGGATGGTGTAGTGATAGGTGTCACTGACAGTGATACTATAATATTTAGTATTATCTTGATAACCTGACTTATCTATCTTATAATGAAATTCTTTATCACCTAGCTTGCCTGTTTTGTCATTGAAGACAATGTCAATGTCCTCTCCGTTTGCTTTCTGAGCCTTCCATTTTCCCTGGAAGCTAGTGTGCTGACCGCAGGCGCTGAGAAAGATTAGTGTTAAGAAAGTGATGAAAAGCCATGTTAGTTTTTTCATATCGTTCTCCTTGTCTATCCTTTGATATTATTCTACCACAAATATGAAAAATAAAAAAGCTGAGTTGGTAAACTCAACTTTTGCACAGTAGATCTTTATTTGAGCTATCTATTCTGCAGCTTGAGCCCAGCGTTGGGATAGCTTGCGCGAGAAGCTGGAAATGGCGAAGTTAATCAGGAAATAGATGGCTGCGACTAGTAGGTAGAGCGCGAAGACCTGTTCAGCTTCAAAATAGCGTCCCATCAGAATTTGAGCAGAACCAAAGAGTTCTTGGAGCGCAATAACAGAATAGAGCAGGCTAGTATCCTTTATCACTGTTACAAACTGAGAAATGATGGCTGGCAGCATTTTTCGAATAGCTTGAGGTAGGATGATATAACGCAAAATCTGAAACTGAGTAAATCCTTGAGATAAGCCAGCTTCAGTCTGACCTGGATCAATGGCATTGAGGCCGCCCCGGATAATTTCTGCCAAAGCAGCCGAAGTAAAGACAGTGAAGCTGATGATACCGGCTGGTGTTGACTTAATCTGAAAGACTAAAAAGATGGTGAAAATCCAGAGCAGATTGGGTACATTACGGACAAATTCGATATAAATGCTGGCAATCAGCTTGAGCAGTTTATTTTTTCCGTTTCTCATGACGGCTAGAATAGTTCCAAAAATCGTGGATAGGACAATGGAAATGAAAGAAATTTGCAGCGTCAGCCAGAGCCCCTTAAGGATAAAGAGGAGGTTGTTTGTGGTTAAGACTTTTAAAATATTTTCCATAGAGACCTCCTTAGATGCTGTAAGCTTGTTTATTGGCTTCCTCTACCTTACGTCCCCAGCTAGCGATTGGGAAGCAAAGGAGGAAGTAGAGCAAAGCTGCTCCAGCAAAGGCTGGGATGTAGTTGGAGTTCAGAGCAGACCAAGACTTGGTCACGAACATCAGATCCATACCAGAGATAATAGCGACGGTAGAAGTGTTTTTTATCAGATTGACGATCTGATTGATTAGCGGTGGCAGGATAATCCGAAAAGCTTGGGGCAGGATGATGTATCGCATGGTTTCTACATAGGTAAAGCCCTGAGATAGTGCAGCTTCAGTCTGCCCGCGAGGAATGGACTGGATACCTGAGCGGATGACTTCGGCGATGTAAGCACCGTGGTAAAGTCCTACACAGAGAACCGCAGTCCAATAGATTGAGGGCATGATGGTGTAATTGCTGACTAGCGGAAGACCGTAAAAGACAATTACAAATTGCACTAAGAGTGGTGTATTCTGATAAAACTCAACAAAAATACGAGCTAGACCACGTAGAACTTTGTGCTTACCTGTGCTGATAGCTCCAAAGAAAATCCCTAGTAGAAGAGCCAAGGTCAGGGCACCGATAGAAATGGCTAAGGTAAAGAGGAATCCTTGGAAAAACTTGCCAAAGTCCGCAAAGTAGGCCTGCCAAGAAGAAATACTAAAACTCATGGGGTCTCCTTTCTAATCATCTGTTGAAGAAGATGGTTTTAAATCATATTTGTCATAAAGTTTCTGCAGACTGCCGTCTTCTTTCCATTTAGAGATTAGGCCATCTACATAGTCATTCAATTGAGTATTGGATTTTTTTGTTACCACACCATAATCAGCTTTTTTGAAGCTGTAATCCAGAATGCTTGATTTGGAGCTTACATAGCCGGTCAGGATGGACTTGTCAACAGAAATGGCATCAATACGGTGAGCCCGCAAGGAAACAGCAAGTTCAGGGTAGGAGCCTAACTCCACATATTTGAAGTTGAGTTTTTTCTCTTGGGCGATTTCTTCCAGCAAGGTTTGAGTAATAGAGCCTTGGACGACGCCGATAGTCTTATTATTCAAGTCCTTGACGTCTGTAATTTTGCTTGATTTATTAACCAAAAAACCAGAAGCATCTGTGTAGTAAGGGGTTGTGAAATTATAGATTTCCTTACGCTCATCTGTGATGGTAAAGGTCGCAATTACCATGTCAACTTGTCCGTTGTCCAGAAGTGGTCCGCGGGTTTGTGCGGTAACTGGGACGTAGTTGATTTTGACGCCTAGTTCCTTGGCAATCTTTTTTGCAATATCGATTTCTAGACCGCTGTAAGTATTGCTATCAGGATTGAGATAACCAAAGTTAGGTACATCCTGCTTGACACCGACATTGAGGACTCCGCGTTTCTGGATGGCCTTGACCTGTTGGCTGGTACTGGAATCGGCTTGCGCAGGAGCGGTGTGAATCAAGCTTAGAGCCAAAAGGAGTAAGAGTAAGCTGATGATTATTTTTTGTAGTTTCATAGATCTTCTCCTTTCTAAGAAATCACGTTATCACTCTCATGGTTGATAATTTTACTAAGAAACTGCTTAGCGCGAGGTTCGGTAGGATTGTCAAAGAAAGCATCAACATCAGTAGTATCCACCAGCACCTCACCGTCTGCCATGAAGATAATACGGTCAGCTACCTCACGGGCAAAGCCCATTTCGTGTGTGACCACAATCATATTCATGCCGTCTTTGGCTAATTTTTGCATAACAGCCAGAACATCCCCGATTGTCTCAGGGTCCAGGGCAGAAGTCGGTTCATCAAAGAGCAGGAGCTCAGGGTGCATGGCTAAACCACGGGCAATTGCAATCCTTTGCTTTTGTCCTCCGGATAGCATGCCTGGGTAAGAGTCTTTCTTGTCCCACATGTTGACAAATTCTAGATATTTTTGAGCGATTTTTTTAGCTTCTTGTTTATCCATTCCTAGAACTTTAATAGGCGCCAAGGTAACATTTTCTAACACCGTTTTGTGGGGGTAAAGATTAAAATGTTGAAAGACCATTCCGACTTCTTTACGTAAGTTGACCAGATCTTTGGCAGCAGCGTTCACGACCTCGTGGCCGTTGACAATCAGACTTCCCTGGTCAATACCTTCTAAAGCGTTGATTGTACGGATAAGAGTAGATTTTCCTGAGCCAGATGGTCCCAGCAGTACGACTACTTGTCCTTTTTCAAAACTGAGATTGATATTGCGCAGAGCATGGTAGTCTCCGTAATACTTTTCGACATTTTTAAATTCAACTAAAGCCATATCTTTCTCCTTTGTGTTAGATAATATGACATAGATTTTACCATAGAATAAATAAACTGTCAAATTGAATAAAAATGAGTATTTCCATTTAGGAAAAAAATTTTTTAGATGAGAATTGTCCATTTTCTACAAATGTGGAATAAAAATGGCTTGAATTAGTGTTTTTTAAGAAAACTTTGGTATAATAAGACTAGATAAATAAATAAAATTGGATTGGGAGTCTAGCTAGGCAAACTAGATTGCCTTTTGCACGTTTTGATGCAGGACGACTTAGCTGACTATGTCACAACTTTTCTATCATGGAGTTGATTCAATCCCAATCTTATGTTAAGGTGAACATATGAAGAAAATATTAGTTGTAGATGATGAGAAACCAATCTCAGATATTATTAAGTTTAATATGGCCAAGGAAGGCTATGAGGTTTTGACTGCCTTTGATGGTAAGGAAGCCTTGGAAATGTTTGAAGCAGAACAGCCAGACATCTTGATTCTGGACTTGATGCTGCCAGAAGTGGACGGACTGGAAGTTGCTAGGACTATTCGTAAGACTAGTAATGTGCCGATTATTGTATTGTCTGCTAAGGACAGTGAGTTTGACAAGGTTATCGGTCTTGAAATCGGTGCAGATGACTATGTGACCAAGCCTTTCTCAAATCGTGAGCTGCAGGCGCGTGTCAAGGCACTTCTTCGTCGGGCAGACCTTGTGGTGGAAAACCAAGTAGAAGAAAGTGGTCCGAACGAGCTGACCATTGGGGAACTGCAGATTTTGCCAGATGCTTTTGTAGCTAAGAAGCATGGCAAGGAGTTGGAGTTGACCCACCGCGAGTTTGAGTTGCTTCACCATTTGGCGACACATATCGGTCAGGTGATGACACGTGAGCACTTGCTGGAAACAGTATGGGGCTATGACTATTTTGGTGATGTCCGTACAGTGGATGTGACCATCCGCCGCCTGCGTGAAAAGATTGAAGATACGCCAAGCCGACCTGAGTATATCCTGACTCGCCGCGGAGTTGGCTACTATATGAGAAATAATGATTGAAGCAATTAAACAATTTGTGATTTCTGCGGATTTTGTCTTTGCAATCATTATTATCGGCTTCATTGTAGTTGTGGCCTTGCTTTTATTGGAAAATCGCCGTGATAACCAAAAGCTTGTACAGCTTAATCAAAAGGTTAAAGATTTGATTGCAGGGGACTATTCTGAAGTGCTGGATATGCAGGGCAGTCCGGAAATTACAGATATGACCAACAGTATTAATGACCTTTCAGAGGTCATTCGACTGACACATGAAAACCTTGAGCAAGAAACAAAACGCCTTTCCAGTATCCTGTCCTATATGACAGATGGCGTGCTTGCGACCAACCGCCGGGGGCAGATTATCACTATCAACGATATGGCAACCAAGCAGTTGGGAGTTAAGAGAGATGAGGTCCAAAATATGAGTATTTTGGATCTGCTTTCGATTTCAGACGAGTATGATTTGCGTGACCTGATTACCAATGTTCCTGAGCTGACGATAGATTCTCAGGATGAAAATGGTGAGTACTTGAGCTTGCGGGTTCGCTTTGCCTTGGTAAGGCGGGAGTCGGGCTTCATTTCTGGTTTAGTAGCTGTCTTGCATGATACGACAGAGCAGGACAAGGAAGAGCGGGAGCGTCGCCTCTTTGTCTCCAACGTCAGCCATGAGTTGCGGACTCCGCTGACCAGTGTTAAGTCCTATCTGGAAGCCCTGGATGAGGGAGCCTTATCTGAGCCAGTAGCACCAGACTTTGTCAAGGTCTCCCTCAATGAAACCAATCGCATGATGCGGATGGTGACGGACTTGCTTAGTCTGTCCCGTATTGACAATGAGACCAGTCATCTGGAAGTAGAGCTGACGAATTTCACAGCCTTTATCACCTTTATCCTCAATCGCTTTGACAAGATAAAGAATCAAGACGAGACCAAGAAATACGAGATTATCCGTGATTATCCCATTACACCGATTTGGGTGGAGATTGATACAGATAAGCTGACTCAGGTGATTGATAATATCATGAACAATGCCATCAAGTATTCGCCGGATGGTGGAACCATTACTGTTTCCATCAAGACAACTGATGAGCAGTTGATTCTTTCGATTGCGGATGAAGGTCTGGGGATTCCCAAGCAGGACCTGCCTAAGATCTTTGACCGCTTTTATCGAGTGGACAAGGCACGTAGCCGTGCACAGGGCGGAACAGGTCTGGGGCTGGCTATTGCTAAAGAAATTATCAAGCAGCATCAGGGCTTTATCTGGGCTAAGAGTGAGTATGGTGTGG
>CBDFAZ010000029.1:0-18039 GCA_965245685.1 uncultured Streptococcus sp.
CAGTAGATTTATTTAACCAAGTAAAAGAAATGATTGAAAAGAAAGACTTTGATGGTGCCAAAAAATTTATTGAAGAAAACAAAGACAAACTCGGTGAATACCTTGATCAAGCTAAAAAACTAGTAGCTGGAAATGAAATGGCTAGCGGCGCGATTGATAAAATTAAAGGTTTGTTCTAAGTAAACATAACAAAAACGCTTGAAAAATCAAGCGTTTTTTGTGTATTCTTTTTTATAAAATCAATGGTAAGAAAATCTGAGCTAAGCCTAGAAAAGCTAGATAACCCAATACATCTGTTGCCGTGGTAATGAAAATGGTCGAAGCTAGAGCTGGATCCTGATTCAGTGTCTTGATAATCAGCGGTACAAAGTAACCAAATAGAGCACCACATGCTAGATTGATCATCATGGCCAATACCACAATCACAGACAGATAGAAATTTTGATAGAAGACAAACATGACAATCGCTGCAATCAAGCCAGTAAAGAAACCATTAACCAAAGCTAGCACGATTTCTTTGAATACTAGATTCCGATCTTCTTTCAGATCTAGTTTCCCCAAGGCAATTCCCTGGATAACCAAAGCAAGTGTCTGAGAGGCAGAATTTCCGCCCATTCCCGTGATAATAGGACTAATCGCTGCTAATGCTACAACTTTTGAAATCGTATCATCAAAAAGTGCTACTGTCGCAGAAGCTAGAAAGGCTGTTACTAGGTTAATCATCAACCAAGGTAAGCGTTTCTTGAGTGATTCTTTGAAAGGTCCTCCAATTTCTTCACTTTCTTGGACACCACCCATCCGCAAGATATCTTCTTGATACTCTTCTTGCAAAACATCGACGATATCATCAATTGTGATAATTCCTAGCAATACCTGCCGATGATTGACGACCGGTACTACAGATAAATTATATTTGGCAGAGAGCTGTGCCACTTCCTCTTGGTCAACCTCTGGCGTCACAGTCACTAACTGAGTGTTCATAAATTCGCTGAGTTTCATTTCCGCATCATGAATAAACAAATCACGGATATCAATCCAGCCAACCAGCGAATGATGAGCATCTCTAATAAATAAGGTATCAATAACTTCCGTATTGGGCGAAATTTCCCTCAATTTATTGAGAGTCGCGGATACAGTTAGATTTTCTTTTAAGGTGATGAATTCTGTCGTCATCAGACCACCAGCTGTCTGAGGATCGTAAGCCAACATAGCTTTCAAATTCTCTTGACTGGTATTTTTCATCATACTTAAGTATTGCTTACGTAAGTCCACACTCAAGTAACCCAAAATATCTACCACATCATCATCTGGCATTAGATGAAAAAGAGTGCTGGTACGTTTGAAAGAAATCGATTGGATAATCTGTCGTTGCAAGTCTGGCTCGGCTTCTTTTAAAATCTCCACCAATTGATCATCACTAGCCATTTCCGTAAAGGTTTTGAGGAGATTCCCTTCCTCATCCTCCAAGGCTTCCAAAGAAAGAGCAATATCAATGGGATAGTAATCGTCAAATATCTGATTGAAAACTTCCCTATCCTGTGATAGTAAGACCTGATTTAATAATTCTTCCATTGTACTCCTCCTTCCACTTTGCTAGTATACCATAAAAGACTGGTTTTGATACAAGAAAGCTATAAAATCTTCAGTAAATCACTCACTTTTTCAACCATGTAGTCACAAGGAAACGCAGGAATTTCTTGATTATATTTTCCTAAACCTTGTCGAATCCAGATTGTTGTCATTCCTAGCTTTTTAGCAGGAATCATATCATTGTCAATACGATCTCCAACGTAAATAGCTTCCTGTGGAGAAATACCTGCTTTTTCCAAAGCGTATTCAAAAATAGCTAGATCAGGTTTACTGAATCCAACATCAGCAGAACCTACTACTACTCCAAAATAAGAGCCTAGTTCAAATCGTTCTAAACGCTCTGCTAGATTTTCTTGCTGATTGGCAATGATGCCGAGGCGATAAGATTTGCTCAATTCTCCCAAAACAGTTGCTACATCTTGAAAGAGAATATCTGTTGTATGATCCCATTTGGGACGTGAAAGAGCACTCGGTGCAAAGAAAGTCCATGTCTCCTTAACAGGATCTTTATTTTCCTTAGCAAAAGCTATCATTTTAGCCTTAAATTCCTCAAGAGATAAAGTATGCCCAGCCTCACACAGAACTTCTATGCAATGTTCTCGGAAAAGATGATAGGTCTCCCTTTCATCAATTAGGGTTGACCCTAAATCAAAAAATATCCATTGTTTCATCTTTCTACCCCAAAAAAGCTAGGACTAAGTCCTAGCTCCTCTTATATCTTGTTAGATTATTTTTTCAAGTTATAGAAAGCTTGAAGACCTTTGTATTGAGCAACTTCACCAAGTTGATCTTCGATACGAAGCAATTGGTTGTATTTAGCAATACGGTCTGTACGTGAAAGTGAACCAGTCTTGATTTGACCTGCGTTAGTTGCAACTGCGATGTCAGCAATTGTTGAATCTTCAGTTTCACCTGAACGGTGTGATACAACTGCAGTGTAACCAGCTTCTTTAGCCATTTCAATCGCTTCAAAAGTTTCAGTAAGAGTACCGATTTGGTTAACTTTGATAAGAATTGAGTTAGCAGCACCTTCTTTGATACCACGAGCAAGGTAGTCAGTGTTTGTTACGAAGAAGTCGTCACCAACAAGTTGTACTTTCTTACCAAGACGTTCAGTAAGAGCTTTCCAACCATCCCAGTCATTTTCATCCATACCATCTTCGATAGTGATGATTGGGTATTTGTTAACCAACTCTTCAAGGTAGTCGATTTGTTCTGCAGATGTACGAACAGCAGCGCCTTCACCTTCAAATTTAGTGTAGTCGTATACTTTACGTTCTTTATCGTAGAATTCTGATGATGCACAGTCAAATCCAATAAATACATCTTTACCTGGAACATAACCAGCAGCTTCGATAGCAGCGATGATAGTTTCTACACCATCTTCAGTTCCTTCAAAACGAGGAGCGAATCCACCTTCGTCACCAACGGCAGTTTCCAAACCACGAGATTTAAGGATTTTCTTAAGAGCGTGGAAGATTTCAGCACCGTAACGAAGAGCTTCTTTGAATGTTGGAGCACCAACTGGCAAGATCATGAACTCTTGGAATGCGATTGGAGCATCAGAGTGAGATCCACCGTTGATGATGTTCATCATTGGAGTTGGAAGAACTTTAGTGTTGAATCCGCCAAGGTAGCTGTAAAGTGGCACTTCAAGGTAATCAGCAGCAGCACGAGCTACAGCGATAGACACACCAAGGATTGCATTCGCACCCAATTTACCTTTGTTAGGAGTACCGTCCAAAGCGATCATTGCACGGTCGATGGCTTGTTGGTCACGAACATCGTAACCGATAATAGCTTCAGCGATAACGTTGTTTACATTATCAACTGCTTTTTGTGTACCAAGACCACCGTAACGAGATTTGTCGCCATCACGAAGTTCAACTGCTTCGTGCTCACCTGTAGAAGCTCCTGAAGGAACCATACCACGTCCGAAAGCACCTGATTCAGTATAAACTTCTACTTCAAGTGTTGGGTTACCGCGTGAGTCTAGGACTTCGCGAGCGTAAACATCAGTAATAATTGACATTTCTTACTCTCCTTATTATTTAAAATTATTTACTAGTCTATGATACCTCAAAAACGCTTTTTTTTCAAGGAAAAATAGAGAATCTAAGCAAATTTGAGAAATTTTGCACAAGAAAACGATTCCAAATTTACTATATAAGTGTTTTTTCGGCAAATCAGAAAGAAGATTCGACCTTTTAGAATTTCTCCTTTTATGGTACAATTTTATTATGACTGATATTAATAAAGTAATCATGGAAAAAGCTCAGGGCGGAGTCAAGCTCAACCCTGATGAACAGCGTAGGTTTTTAGGGACTTTTGAGGAGCGAGTGCTGGCCTCCTGCTCTATTGAGCAAGCTAACGATTCTCTCACTCGCAGTCATTTCAAGGAAATGCTCAGCAGCATCATGAAAAACTGCCAACCGGTAATTGTCAAAATTTCCCCAGAAGTTGAGTCTGGCAATCAAATCTTTTATTTAAAAACCTCTAAGGAGCTGGGCTGCGAGGCAACTATTGTCTCTAGCGATTACCAGTCTTCTCCTTTTGGCCTGATTGTCCATAGCGACCATCTTGTCCAAGTGGAGGAAAAGGACATAACCCTGCAGTTTGCCAGCCTTCTCGAACCAGCAGAAAAACTGGCCAAAGAAAAACGCCCCCTCTGGAAAAAATGGTTTAGTTAGGATGACAAATTTAGAAAAACTTTTCGCCTTCTTTGAAGCAGAAAATCAGCGAGATTGGCAAACTTATGAGACTTTTCTTTCTAATCATGTAAGCTGGAAATTAGAAGGTGACACAACCGAAATCATCAAAGGTAAATCTGACTACCTGACTAAAATTCAAAAAGTCTACCATAACAACCCCGTCCAGTTTCGTTGCACTTATTATCAACTTAGTCCTGACCAAAATCGGATTGTTACCCTTTTAGAAAATGACTTTGGTGACCTGTCTTGTGATATCTTCTTCTTTGAAAAGGGCATGATAGTTAAAGAAATTGAATACCTACTAAAAAAGGCGGACTAACCGCTTTTTTTCATTTTTAGTACATTGCCAATATTTCTTGCTGTGCGAATCAAATTTTGCTCCGCCTGCTCTAGAATCCTATCCAAACTATCTGCTCGCGCAATAATCGGAAAAGCTGCCTGGATATTCTCAACTGGGAAATCCGGTAAATCATCTGCCAGACTGCCGCAAATCGCCAGTACAGGGATGCCTTCTGGTGTTCGTCTTGCGACCCCAACTGGTGCCTTGCCCGCCAAAGATTGACGATCCATCTGTCCTTCGCCCACTACGACCAAGTCCGCTTTTTTGACTCTGTCATCAAAATCCAGTAAATTTAGACAGGTTTCAATACCCGAAACAATTTTTCCTCCGGCAAAAGCAACCAGTCCTGCTGCCATTCCGCCTCCGGCTCCGGCTCCCTCCATATCAATCACCTGAGGATCGGCCAACTGATAGAAATCTGCCATGGCTTGATCCACTTGAGAGAATAATAAGGGAGATAGACCTTTCTGACCTCCGAAAACAGTTGTCGCACCGCGCACTCCACAAAGAGGATTGTCTACATCCGTCAAAATCTCAATCTCAACTTCTTTCAAGAAAGCAGGAACTTGTTCAGTTGATATTCGGGCGACCTTTCCTAAAGATGAGCCAATGGGGCGCAGTCTATTGTTATCCGCATCGAAAAATTCATAGCCAAGGCCCGCTGCCAGTCCAATTCCACCGTCGTTGCTGGCCGAACCTCCAACCCCAACTAAAATCTTTCTGACACCGTCTTCAGCCAGGTGCAAAATCAATTCTCCCAATCCTTTGGTCTCTATGGCCAAGGGATTTCGTTTTTCCTGAGGAATAGAGGCAAGTCCTACCAAGTCAGCCATTTCAAAAAGCGCTTGCTGACCATTTCTGGCGTAGGGCATTTTTACTGGCTGACCAAAGGGTCCAGTCACAGTGTGGAAAAATTCAGCCCAGCCCAAGGCTGCTGTCAGCGCAGCCATCGTCCCCTCGCCCCCGTCACCCACCTGAAGCAAGTCAAAGCTGGCATCTGGCAAGGCCTGAGAAAAGCCCGTCTGCAGAGCTTGAGCAACCTGAGTAGCGGACAAACTTTCCTTAAATGAATCCGGTACAATAAGAATATGCATGCTTCTCTCCTATTCTTTTCTATTGTCTAAAAGATCAATGACCCGATAGAGATTGCATTCTTGAATCTGATAAGGAGCCTGCTCTCGCACGATTGGCTTGGCCATAAAGGCAATTCCTAACCCTGCTGCCTGAATCATAGGCAGATCATTGGCGCCGTCCCCCATAGCAATTGTTTGATTTAATTCCAACTTATTTTCAGCCGCCCAAGCTTTCAGCATGGCAAGCTTGGTATCCTTAGTGACAATCTCTCCTAAGACTTGTCCTGTTAAAAAGCCCTGCTGGATTTCCAGACGATTTGCCTTGACATAGTCAATTCCAAGCTGCTCAGCTAGTCTGTCCACCGTCTCATGAAAACCACCTGACACCAAGCCCACTTTATAACCACGTTTATGCAGCTCCTTGACCAAGTCCTCGGCTCCCGGAGTGAAGTGAATCTTTTCTGCAATTCGAGCAAAAATATCCTCTGGCAGACCTTTTAAAAGTGCAACACGCTCACGTAAGGCAGCTTCAAAGTCCAACTCTCCTCGCATGGCACGCTCGGTAATAGCCGCAACCTGAGCTCCTACACCCGCTTCCTCACCTAGCAGGTCGATCCCTTCTTCCATGATTAAGGTACTGTCTACATCCATGACTAACAAGCCTTTGACTGTTTTCATTGTCCGACCTCATTCTTTCTATTTTTTTGTATTATACAGGAAATTCTATTTCAAAACAAGCTGGGGAAAATTGAAGTCCCAGAATCCTTGTTACTGACTGTTCTCTAGCTTTCTCTTTGTAAAAGAAAAAAGTTCCCTCAGGAACTTTTTTTAAAAACGAATATTCTCGCGTGTTTTTTCGTAGGATGTCACAAAGCGTTCTGTCACGCCTGGCTCGACAAGATCCAAAGCTTTTGAAATGATTTCCAAGGATTGAGCATAATCGTAGTCATGTTCAAAGACATACAAGGACTTGTTGAAGGCTGCTTGTACGTTATCATCAAAGGAACGATAGCGGTTTGAATACTGCAGCAGCTGCTCAGTTAAGGTAGCATCTTGGACAATACGATAGGTTTCTTCTTCCAATTGCTCCATATCATTTCCTAGAATTTCCAGCCAACGGTTAACTGATTCGATATTGACTCGAGTAGCTTCCAATTCCTTAACCAACTCTTCAATATTGTTGCTGGTTGAGAAGAAAATTTCTAAGAAAGAATCTGGAATACCTGGCAAATTGCGTTTTTCCATATATCTCTTAATGGTATGCAATTTGTTAGCATAGATATTGACTTTCTGACGAGCATTGGCATCATCT
Source organism: uncultured Streptococcus sp. (assembly GCA_965245685.1). Classification (GTDB taxonomy): domain Bacteria; phylum Bacillota; class Bacilli; order Lactobacillales; family Streptococcaceae; genus Streptococcus. The sequence goes on from CBDFAZ010000029.1 coordinate 7,027, forward strand.
TTTTCAATCTCTGCCAGTGCTTCGCCAAGAGAAATCTGCTCATCTTCGATTTCTTTCAAACGCTCTTGGATAGCTTCCAACTCTTCCTGAACCACTGAATAAGCTTGCTTGGTTTCAGAAGAATCTTCTACCGCGCTCAAAACCACATCTTCCTGGGCTGAGAGCTCAGCCTGCAACTCCTTGACATGAGAAGTTTCCGTATCAGAGAGAAGGAAAGTTTGAGACAAACGTTCTATCTCTTTTTGGAGTTGCTGGTTGTTTTCCTTTGTATGAGCCAGATAGCTAGGCAAGTTTTTAATCAACTTCTCCACTACTTTGTGGGCTTCAATTTCCCGCGTAAAAATTTCATAGAGAGCGTTAATCTCTTCTTGCGCCTGCTCATTCTCATACTCAGCATTATCCAGCTCTAGGGCTGAAATATTGGCTTCGTTGCGTTTGAGACTTGCATGAAGCTGCTGGAAGCGTGACTCTATATCAGTTTCGATAAAGTGATAACCAGATTCCAAGAGCTTACGGTGACCAGATTCTAAGTCTTCCAACTGATCTGGCAATTTCACAGTCAACTCTTCGACAATGGCAGGAACTTTCTCAACGATATGTGTCAGAGCAAGGATATGATTCTCAGCTTTATCCAAGATTTCAGCTGCTTCAACCGGGTCACCCGAAGAATTAAGAGTTACAAACTGAGAAAACTCTGATTGGATATTTTCCAGCTGTTTTTCAATCTCAGCTAAGGCTTGTCCATACGAGTCTGCATTCTCCGCCACCTGAGTTTGCAGTTTTTCAAACAAATCCAGGGCATGGAGCACACGGCCACTATTCTTAGACTCTTGCTCTTTAAGATCTTCCAAGGCTGCACGAATCATCTTGATATCTTCGTCAATCAAATCAATCTGACTCTCAATATTGCCGATGGCATGCTTGGCTTTTATGAAACGGAAAGAATTATTATAACCTTCTGCTTCAAATAGATTATTTTCGATATCAGCAAATGAATTTAAGGACAAGTCTACCCATTTTTGATTCCATTCACGGAAGGCTACCTGACTCTGCCCAATCAAATGCATATTTTTTACTTCTTCAACTTCATCATTCACAGGGAGATTATAGAGTGCTTCTTTTCTCTCCTCCAAATTTTGAAGTAAAGCTTCATTTCTCTTTCTCATCAGAACTGCAGTACCATAGCCGACAACCAAAAGCAGAGCTACCACAGCAACGAGAATAACTAGTCCAATAGACATATAGAACTCCTTCACATTGTTACTATAAAGCAAACATAATGATTATATCATATTTTTGCCCATAATGGTTGATTTTTCTGATTTTTTTAGACGTCGAGCGTACTGTATACAGCATTTTCTTCGATAAATTCACGACGAGGTTCAACGCGATCCCCCATCAGCATGTCAAAAATCTTGTCAGCTTCCGCTGCATCATCCACTGAAACCCGAGCCATCAAGCGATGTTCAGGATTCATAGTTGTCTCCCACAGCTGATGGTCATCCATCTCTCCGAGCCCCTTGTAGCGTTGAATGGTTGGCTTGGAGCGACCTTCACTGTAACGAGCCAAAGCAGCCTGAAGCTCTTCTTCCTGATTAGCACCTGGCTGGATGTATTCTTTGACTTCACTTCCGACCTTGACACCATAGATTGGCGGCTGAGCGATATAGACAAATCCAGCTTCCAGAACCGGCTTCATATAGCGGTAAATCAAGGTTAAGAGCAGGGTCCGAATGTGAGCACCGTCTACATCGGCATCGGTCATGATAACTAATTTTTGGTAGCGGGCCTTGCTGACATCAAAGTCAGCTCCAAAGCCAGTTCCCATAGCAGTAAAGAGGCTGCGGATTTCTTCATTGGCCAATATCTTGTCCATGCTGGCTTTTTCAACGTTGAGAATCTTACCGCGAATTGGCAAAATAGCCTGAAATTCACGGTTACGACCGGACTTAGCTGAACCACCCGCTGAATCCCCCTCCACGATGAAGAGTTCCGTTTCCTGTGGATCGTTGGACGAACAGTCAGCCAATTTTCCTGGCAGATTGGAAATTTCCAAGCCAGACTTTTTGCGGGTTACTTCTCGAGCTCGCTTGGCAGCAATTCGGGCCTTAGAAGCCAAAATTCCTTTTTCAACGATTTTTCGAGCTACCGCAGGATTTTCCAAGAGGAAATCTGAGAAAGCTTCGCTGAAGAGGCGATTGGTAATCTTGACCACTTCGCTATTGCCCAGCTTGGTCTTAGTCTGACCTTCAAACTGAGGGTTAGGGTGCTTGACAGAGATGACAGCTGTCAGTCCCTCACGCACATCTTCCCCAGTCAGATTGTCCTCGTTTTCTTTGAGAAGTTTATTTTTCTTAGCGTAGTCATTGATAACCCTTGTCAGGGCGGTCCGGAAACCTTGCTCGTGCGTTCCACCCTCATGGGTGTGGATGTTATTGGCAAAGCTCATGACTGTTTCGTGGTAACCAGTCGTATACTGCATAGCTACTTCAACCGTAATATCGTCCATTTCGCCGTCAGTATAAATCGGCGTTTCAAAGATTACATCCTTGTTTTCATTGATGTATTGTACATAGCTGGCAATCCCACCCTCATAGTGGTAGTCCTTGACCTGCTCCATTCCATCCCGCTTATCAGTGATGGAAATTCTGAGACCACGATTGAGAAAGGCCAATTCTTGCACCCGCTTATTGAGCTTTTCAAAGTCAAATTCTACTGTTTCAGTGAAAATCTCTGGATCTGGTGTAAAGTGAACTGTCGTACCTGTACGGTCTGTCTCACCAATGATTTCTAGATCAGCGACTACTTGACCGCGACTGTATTCTTGGTAATGAATCTGACCGTTCTTATAAACGCGGACATCCAGCTGAGTGGACAAGGCATTTACAACGGAAGAACCCACACCGTGCAGACCTCCTGATACCTTGTATCCGCCACGGCCGAATTTTCGTCCGGCATGGAGCACAGTAAAGACTGTTTCCACGGCTGGACGGCCTGTTTTCTCCTGAATATCAACAGGAATTCCCCGACCGTTATCCACTACTGTTATGGAATTGTCTTTTTCAATAAAGACCTGAATGTGACTGGCAAAACCAGCCAACGCCTCATCAATCGAGTTATCAACAATTTCCCATACTAAATGGTGCAGACCTTCCTTGGAGGTCGAACCGATATACATCCCTGGACGCATACGAACGGCTTCTAGGCCTTCTAAGACCTGAATCTGACTGGCATCATATTCCTGGGCCTGTATATCTTGTTGCTTTTCTTCTGTCATAGTGTTCCTTTTCTAATCAATATCTATAAATTCTTCAAGATGCTGCATATTATCAAAGAGATAGGTATCAAAGCCAGCTGCCTGTCCTGCTTCAATATCCAGTGGACGGTCACCAATGACCAAGCCAGAGGAAATCTGATACTTGTCTTTTAGATAGAGCATGGAGTCTGGTGAGGGTTTCCTTGGAAAACCATTTGCTGCTGTCACCACTTCTGTAAATGCTGATGAAATAGCAGTCTTTTCCAAGATTTCCAGCACTTGGTTGTCCCGGTGGGAAACCAGAAAGTTCCGACCGCCCTTGGCCACAATCCGCCTAAGCAAGTCTGCCGCGCCGTCAAATAAGACAGGATGAGTCAACTCTTCTGCTTCATTGGCCTTATAAAACTTCAAAAAGTCTTTTTCTTGGGAAGCAAACTGCTGGACAGCATAGTCTGTAGACACCTTGAGGGCCTTATAAACTTCGTCGTGACCAGCTTGCAGACCAAACTCTTTCAAGGTTTGAACAAAAGCTGCTGTCGAAGTTTCATAATTATCCAAGAGTGTTCCACCTAAATCCCAGATGTAATCTTGATAATTCATACCTTTCATTATACCATAATTTTCATGAAAAAGGGGCTAATATTTGCCCGAATCCAGCACTTTTCCGACTTTTTTCAACCCTTTTTCTAAACAAAATATCTCAAAGAATCTAAAATTTAAAAATGGCTGCTGGTTTCGTCCTTTCTAACATCTCTAAACCCCTACCAAATAGAGGACGACAAAGATGAATAAGTGTTCAAAAAAGCTGGGACATATTTTGAGTCCCAGCCTCTTTTTAGTTTCCAAATACATCTGTATAAAGCATGGCATCAGCCAACTGATCAGCGTCCCCTCCCAGCTGACGAACCAGCTCATAGGCGAAAGCCAAGGCAGTCGATGGACCACGGCTAGTAATCAGCTTCCCATCAACAAGAACTGTTTCTTTACGGTAAGTTCCATTTTTAATATTGTCTTGCGCACCATCATAGCAAGTGAAATACTTACCAGTCAAGATACCTGCACGGTCAAGAGCAATGGGAGCGGCACAGATGGCAGCGATGAATTTATCCGCCTGCTGAAAATCCTGCAAAAGCTGCATCAGACGGTCATCGTCACGAAGATTAGCTGATCCTGGCATCCCCCCTGGCAAAATGACCATATCGTAGTCATCCAGCTGCCCCTTCCAGACCTGATCCGCCTGAACAGTGATGGCATGAGACCCAGTCACTGATTCATCAAAACCAATCATATCACAGACAAGACCTGCACGGCGCAAGACATCCACAACTGTCAAGGCCTCGATTTCTTCAAAACCGGGAGCTAAGAGTAAAGCGGCTTTTTTCATGAAAATATCCTTTCTGAGATGAGCCAGTCACAAAATCGCATCTGATTTGTGAGTCAAAAACTTGCTTTATTTTTATTTTAATTTCTTTAGTACGACTTTTTTTCGGACTGCAGGAATTCGCTCCTTCTTTTCATCCGTCAGGCTGTTCTGATAGGAGACGGACAGCAGGAGACCAACACCGATAAGATTACTGATGATGGAAGAACCACCCTGTGAGATAAAGGGCAGCGGAATCCCTGTCAGAGGCAGAATCCCTGTCACAGCTCCAATATTTTCAAAGATATGGAAGAGCAGCATCATGATAAAGCCAGTTGAGATATAGGTATAAAACTGGTTGTTAGATTTAATCGTAATCTTGAGCATGCGATAAATCAGCAGTAAATAGAGCATGATAACCAAGGTCGAGCCCAAAAAGCCAAAATCTTCTGCAATGACGGTGAAAATCATATCGCTTTCCCGAACAGGAACCAAAAGATTCGAAACATTAAAGCCTTGACCAGTCAAACCGCCGCTTCCGACAGCGATTTGTCCCTGTGCTTGTTGGAAGGTGGTCGTCTGAGCGTAATCAAAAGGATGAAGCCAAGCCAAAATCCGATTGATTTGGTAGGTTGGCATGCCAAGATTATGCAGAAAGGCACGGCCGCCATCGGAAATAAAGATAAAGAGAAATCCTCCCAACAGCAAGACCCCCGTCAGAAAGACCGGCAGGATAATCTTCCAAGAAACACCTGACAGTAGCACGATACCGCCGTATATAGCTACAAAAACCAGAGCTGTTCCCAAATCACTTTGAAGGGTTAACAGAACCAGAACAGGAACTGTGTAGAGCCCTAGCTTCAGGATTAGAAAAAAGTCTAAAGCCAGGGTTCGCTCATCCTGCTTATGTTGCTGGAGAAAATGAACCACCAGCCGCGACAGCATGAGAATATATGAAATCTTCATAAACTCTGAGGGCTGAAAGAGGGTCACACCATGAATAGCAATCCAGTTTTTGGCACCAGTGGAGGCTACCAGAGATTCACTGTAAAAAATCAGAGGCAAGACCATGAGGCCAAGACCAAAAACATAGAGATAAGGTGTAATTTTCCAGAGAAACTTGGTATTAAAGAACATGAGGATAAAGCTGAGCAGGAAGCCTACCGCAATCCAGGCGATCTGCTGACCAACCATGGGCCAAGCATTGTCAGGATAATCATGACTAACAGCAATGTAAATAGCTACAACACCAATTGAGAGCAGCATCAAAACGGGCAAAATTAAACTATAATCAATCCGAGACTCAAACGTCCGTCTTTGATAGGGCATAGTCTCTCCTTTTTAGAAAAAATACTGGATAATCAAGCTAGAAACAGCAATGCAAAACCAAGCGAAGGCACCAGTCAGCAAAGGCGCTGCTCCTGCTTGCTTAAACTGCTTAAAGGAAACCTTTGCGCCAATAGCTGCCAAGGCCATAGCCATCAGCCACTGAGAAATGAATTTTGTATAGGGGATGACAGCAGCCGGCACAAGCCCTAGACTGCTGACAAGCGAAGCTAGGACAAACCAAGCTATAAACCAAGGAAAAATCTGTTTCAAGTTTGTCTTTTGCGACGACTTCTTAGACTTGATATAGCGATAAGCTGCGAAGATCAAGCAGGCCGGTACAATCATCAGGGCCCGACTAAGCTTGACAATGGTCGCCAAGTCCCCAGCTGACGGGCTATATGTATAGCCTGCTGCCACTACTGATGAAGTATCATTGATGGCCGTTCCAGCCCAAGTCCCGAAAAAGGCATCCGACATCTGCAGCAAATGCCCTAAAAAAGGAAAAATGAATACTGCTAAGATATTGAAAAAGAAAATAGTGGAGATGGACAGGGCGATTTCCTCTTCATCAGCTTCCAAGATTGGTGAAGCAGCCGCTATGGCAGAGCCACCGCAGATGGCTGTTCCAAAACCGATTAAAATAGTCAAAACACGGTTCATTTTAAAGAAACGCCCAGCCAGATAGGCTGCCAGAAAGGCTATCACAATCGTGATAAGGCTGATACGAAGAGAAGAAATCCCCGTCTCAGAAACCTGACCAATGGACATGGAAAACCCAAGAAAGATAATAGAATACTGCAGCAATTTCTTCCCCGAATAGCTGAGTCCTTCCTGAAATACAGCCGGCAGCTTCATACTATTGTTCAAAACAATCCCAAAGACAATAGCCAAAACACTAGAGCCTATCAAGGGGAGCAAACCGCCTAAAAAGATAGAAACAGCCGCTATGCCAAAGGATAACAAAATTCCTGGTAAATATTTTTTCACGAATACACCTTCTTTCCTATGTCTCTCATTATAACAAATTTTGTCCCAAAAATCTGAATGAATTTAAAAAATCAGCCGATAACACTCAGCTGATTTCAGATAATTTCAGTCAAAAAAGTCTTGTAATTCCCGCATAATGGCTGCCTCTGGCAGAATATCCAAAGAAGCCAATTGGGATAGATGATGCTGAATCTGCTTGCCATAGCGTTTACTAGAGATTCGATTGTCCAAAAGAATAACAGCTGATTTCTGATGTTCATTGCGCCGGGTCCGGCCAATGGCCTGCTTAAGCCGTAAGATGGCAAGAGGCAGTTGATAATCATAAAAGGCATTCTTACCTTCCGCTTTCAGGCGGCTGTTGATCTTCTGCACAAAGAAATCCTTGGGATTGTCAAATGGAATCCGAGTAATCAGCTGAATAATCTGATCTTGCTCAGCAAAATCCGCCCCCTCCCAGAAGCTGCCAGATCCCAAAAGGATACCTGCCTCTCCTCTATCAAAACGCCGCTTGATATTGCCAGCATCGCCATTTTTATATTGGGCCAAATGCGGCAGAGCCAGCAAGTCCGAAACAGTTAAAAGCAAGTCTTTAGAGGTAAAGAGGACGACGATAGGCAGACCGAGTTCCGCCACTTCTTGCAGGCAAGCAACAATCTCTTGGGCAAAATCCTCAGTTGACAAATCAACTACTGCTGGAAAACTCTCATCTAAAAAGAGCTTCTGCAGTGGCTTCTTCTTGCTTTTCAGCTTGTAAAAGTGATAACTTTCAAAGCCTAGTAACTGCGCCAGATTGACCTTAGAGCTGATTTCCAGAGTAGATGACACCAAGATAACTTTAGCATCTTCAGTCAGAAAGTCAGTAAAATGCAGCAATTCTGAACGGCCAGCATGCAGAGTCATCAAACGATGGTCTGCCAAATCTTCATCAACCAACCAATAATACCGGTATTTGCCACTGAACAAGTGCTGCAGCTCAGGCAGTGCACTAGTCTTTAACTCAGACACATCCTGAAACAGCCGGGCAATCTTGTCCTGACTTAGCTCAGATGTTTTCTTGCGATGCTTCTCTGCAGCATCAGCCAGCTCAAACTGAATGCTTTGCAAAAGCCGTTGCTGCAGAAGTTCCCCTTCTTCCTGAAGGAGATGATTTATCTGCTGCAGCGTTTTAGTTAGATTTATACTGGCCTGAGAGAAGCTTTCCAAGACGAAAAACATCTTCTGTGCTTCATCAACTACCAGAATACGATTGTCCAGCAAAGACTGGTCATCCTCTAAACGCGTCAGTAGGTAAGCATGATTGGTAATCACAACTCGACTGGTAGCTGACTTGACCTGTCCCAACCGCCAAAAATCTTCCTCATAAAAAAGAGAATGTTTGCTTAGCTTGCCATCATGACGGATTTCATTGAAGTAGCTTGAGAAGCGATGAGCCTGTCCGATTTCGTTCAAATCACCTGTTTTGGTTTCTGTCAGCCAGACCAAGAGTTGCAACTTACAACGGTTAACCAGACGGTTGTCATATTCCCTATCCAATGTCTGATAGAAATGGTCCAGCTTGAGATAATTCTCCGGACTCTTGAGACTGTGAAAAGAAATCCCAAATACTTCCTCCAACAACCGCCCTTCCTTTTGCAGCAGCTGGTCCTGCAGGATCTTGGTCGGAACCGTCACTAGTACTTTTTCTTGACCTCTAGATAGAATGGGCAGCAAATAGCCAAAGGACTTTCCCAAGCCTGTCTGCGCCTCTAAAAAACTAGCCTCCTGCTGGTCCAGAGCTTCCTCCATAAAACGAGCAAACTTGAGCTGTTCAGGCCGCTCTTCTAAGCCCAGCAGGTATAGATTGGTGAGGAAATCCTGCGACAGTTTCTTTTCCGAAGTCAGCTTTTGGAGACGTCGCAGGAAAATACCATGGCAGGATTGCAGCTCCTTGTCTGGCTGATCCGGCATGGTCTGATAAACTTCCTCGATAGCTAAGCGCGACTCATAGATAATGCTATCCGCCAAAGTTAGCATTTTCTCAACCAAGGCCTTGGGCAGGCTCTTGATTTTGTCTTGTATTTTTAAAAATAGCTGAGCCGTTGCTTGAGCATCTGCCAGAGCCGTATGGGCGTTTCCCAAAGAAATATCCAGCAAATTGCAGAGATTGCCCAAGGAATATTTATCAAAAGTCGGGTAGAAAACCTGAGCCAACTCTACCGTGTCCACACGCGGTGTCAGCAAGTCAAACCCTTCCCAGAAAAGAGACTCTGCTAGTAGATTGGCGTCAAACTTAACATTATGAGCGACAAAAATCGCATCCTGAATCAGCTCATATACCTCAGCTGCTACCTGAGAAAACTCCGGAGCTCGTCCAAGCCGCTCATCATCCAAACCTGTCAGCTCTTTGATATGCTCATCCAGTTCCTCATGAGGATTGACATCTGTTTCATAAGTCTTGGTGATGATTCCATTCTCAATCAGAACAATGCCAATCTGGATAATCTTTGCACTGCTGCCCGTTCCTGTAGCCTCCAAGTCCACAACAGCATACTTATAATTATTTTCTGTCATACTGCTATGATTATATCATAAAAGCCATTCTGAGACATCTGAAAATTTTCAGCCCTAGCCTAGAAAGCAATTCTGTGCAAAAAAAACGCTTTTCTGTTACACTCAATAGCAGAATACATTTTCCGAGGAATTCAGATGAAAATTCATAAAATTATCAACCTTGTTGCTTTTGAAAATACCTATATCTTAGAGAACGATCAGGGCCTCCTAGTCGTTGATCCTGGCAGTGACTGGAAAAAGATTGAGCGCAAGCTGGAGGAACTCGCCAAGCCTGTGATTGCTATTCTCCTAACCCACACCCATTATGATCACATTATGAGTTTAGAAAAGGTTCGAGAGCACTATGCTGCCCCGCCTGTCTATGTGGCCGATAGCGAAAGCAGCTGGCTCTACACACCGACAGACAATCTATCTGGCCTAGCTCGCCATGATGACATGGAAGATATTATTTGCCGACCAGCAGAGGAGTTTTTCTCCTACGAGACAGACTATGACCTTGGTGGCTTCCACTTCTATGTATTGCAAACACCTGGCCACTCCATCGGTGGTCTCTCTCTAGTCTTTCCTGATGACCGCCTTGTTTTGACGGGCGATGCCCTCTTTCGGGAAAGCATCGGACGAACGGATCTGCCGACAGGAAATATGGAGCAATTGCTGACGTCCATTCGTGAGAAACTTCTTGTATTGCCTAAAGACTACGCTGTTTATCCTGGTCATGGTCATGATACCACTATTTCACATGAAAAAATCTTTAACCCATTTTTAGCTCAGTAGTCATTTAAACATTTACCTATAGTTATCTATAACAAAAACAGAGTTTGAAATTCTTCAAACTCTGTTTTTTATGATTTATTAAATCTTCAAGAAGCGTCTCATAGAGATGATAGATCCCAATGATCCGATAAGAATTCCCAACACAAAGAGTGCTGCTATCATAATCGGACTAAAGAGTTTTGGATCAATCATAGAAAGTCCTTGACCTACCAAGCTCTTATTCATAGTCTGGTAGGCTATACCATATGTCAAATACACTACAAGTGACGGAACTGTTGCTCCTAGCAAGCCAATCCATGCTCCTTCAAACAGGAATGGTCCGCGGATATAGCTATTCTTAGCACCAACTAAGCGCATAATTTGAATCTCGCGACTTCGGGAAATAATGGTAATCCGAATAGTATTGGAAATGAGAAGGATAGCAATGAAAATCAGAAGCGCTGTCCCAATCAATCCCCATGTTTGGATGAAATTAGAAAACGCAAAGAGATTTTTGGTATTGGTACCACCATTTTGAACCTCTGATACACCATCAATCTTCCGAGCATCTTTTGTAACAGATTCTACATACTTAGGTGCCTTGGTCTCAACAATATAAGAATCGTAAAGAGGATTATTTTCTTCATCAAAAACATCCCACTCACTACCCATGGTCTCTGTTAGCTTATTATACTGCTCTTGCTTGCTAGAAAAAGTAACCTTCTCTACATTTTTCATAGAAGTCAGAGCATCATAGACCTTATGGTAGTCCTCATTC
>CBDFAZ010000030.1:0-17802 GCA_965245685.1 uncultured Streptococcus sp.
CAGCAGCATTCGGAAACAGAAAGTGAAAAGTCTACCAAGGAAGCTAGCAAAGGAAAGAAAGAGACTGCAACAACTTCTAGTTTGGATATGAAGGCTATTGCTTCTGGAGATTTTTCCAGCATGATTGGTACTTGGCAGGATGCCAAAGGGAACAGTTATACATTCGATGCGTCAGGTATTGAGTCAGATGTTGCAAAGCTTGAGACAGGAGATTACTCTGGGCCAGATGAAAATGGGATTTACCGAGCAGGGATTCGTTGGAAAAACCAAACCGGTGCTGCTTTTCTTAATAATCCCAGCAGGAAAGAGTCTGCCAGCTGGGGAGACTGTCAATGGGGCGGATCCAACTGATACCAGTCAAGATCGCTTTATCATTACTCAGAGCGTTTCCGAACATCCCGATGTTTTTTACCGCGTAAAATAGGAGTCTTGACAGACTCTTTTTTTCTTGTTTTAAGTCCAGTATATAATATATTGATTTTGAATAAAAATTGATAAAACGTTTTTATTTTAATAAATATTAAATTTCCTCTTGACATTCGCATTTTCATACAGTAGAATGTTTAAAAATAAAATGTAGAAGGATAGAGGTAATCGCATGGTTAAAGAGAAAGTCATTTTAGCGTATTCCGGCGGCTTGGACACTTCCGTGGCTATTACTTGGCTGGACAAGGATTATGATGTGATCGCGGTCTGCATGGACGTAGGTGAAGGAAATGATTTAGATTTCATTCATGACAAGGCGTTGAAAGTTGGCGCTATCGAATCACATGTTATTGATGTTAAAGACGAGTTTGCGGAAGACTACGTCTTGGTTGCTCTGCAAGGACACACCTTCTACGAACGAAAATATCCTCTAGTGTCCGCCCTGAGCCGACCTTTGATTTCTAAGAAATTGGTTGAAATTGCTCACAAGACAGGGGCGACAACCATTGCCCATGGCTGTACCGGAAAAGGAAACGATCAGGTACGTTTTGAAGTCGCTATCGCCTCCTTGGATCCCAGCCTCAAGGTGATTGCTCCGGTTCGGGAGTGGAAATGGTCTCGGGAAGAAGAAATCAATTACGCCAAAGCTAATGGTGTGCCAATTCCTGCAGATCTGGATAGCCCTTACTCAGTCGATCAAAACCTTTGGGGACGGGCCAACGAGTGTGGTGTCTTGGAAAATCCTTGGAATGAAGCACCGGAAGACGCCTATGATTTGACAGTTGCGCCAGAAGCAGCGCCAGACAGCCCAGTCTATGTAAATATTGGCTTTGAGGCTGGCGTGCCAGTTGCTTTAGATGGTAGAAAGATGAAGCTGGCGGACTTGATCCTTGAGCTAAATGACCTAGCTGGACAACACGGTGTTGGTCGGATTGACCATGTGGAAAATCGTCTGGTAGGGATTAAGTCTCGGGAAATCTATGAATGCCCTGGGGCGGTGACTCTCTTGGCTGCCCACAAGGAAATCGAGGATCTGACTCTAGTCAGAGAATTGGCTCATTTCAAGCCGATTATCGAAAATGAGCTGTCTAATCTCATCTATAATGGCCTCTGGTTTAATCCAGCGACAGAAGCCTTGATTGCCTACCTTAAGTCCACCCAGCAGGTGGTTAATGGAACAGCTAAAGTGAAGCTTTATAAGGGATCTGCGACAGTTGTAGCGCGTAAGTCTAACAATTCTCTCTACGACGAAAGTCTGGCTACCTATACCAGTGCAGATACTTTTGACCAGGATGCCGCAATTGGCTTTATTAAGCTATGGGGGCTTCCGTCTAAGGTTCACGCAGAGGTTCAGGCTCACAAGGACAAATAGAAAGGGGCTTTTCTATGGCGAATCATAAACTGTGGGGCGGACGTTTTGAAGCCTCTCTGGAAGGCTGGGTAGAGGAATTTGGCGCCAGCATCGGATTTGACTATCGTCTGGCTCCCTATGATCTAGAGGGTAGCCTAGCCCATGTCAAAATGCTGGGGCAGACAGGAATCATTGCTCCAGAGGAAGCGGCTGCTATTCAGGCAGGCTTGGAAAAGCTGCTGGCACGTTATGAGTCTGGAGAGCTTGAGTTTGATGTGCGTAATGAAGATATTCATATGAATATGGAGGCTCTTCTGACCGAGGAGATTGGGCCAGTGGCTGGTAAGCTTCATACGGCTCGCTCCCGTAATGACCAGGTGGCGACAGATATGCACCTCTATCTCAAGGATCAGCTCGGTCAGATTACGGATAAACTCTTAAACCTGCGTCAGGTGCTGCTGGACTTGGCTGAGGAGCATGTGGAGACTATCATGCCAGGCTATACCCATCTGCAGCATGCCCAGCCAATTAGCTTTGCCCATCATCTGCTGGCCTATTATCAGATGTTCAGCCGTGATAGTCAGCGCTTTGCCTTTAATCTGGAGCATACGGATTTATCTCCTTTGGGAGCAGCGGCTTTGGCGGGGACAACGTTTCCGATTAACCGAGAGCTGACAGCTGATTTATTGGGCTTCAAAGGCATTTACCACAATTCCTTGGATGCGGTAAGTGATCGAGATTTTATCTTGGAGTTTCTATCTAACAGTAGCATTCTCATCATGCATCTGTCTCGTCTCTGCGAGGAGCTGATTAACTGGTGCAGCTATGAATATGGCTTTGTCAGCCTGTCAGACACCTTTAGTACTGGGTCTTCCATCATGCCGCAAAAGAAAAATCCGGACATGGCGGAGCTGATTCGAGGCAAGAGTGGCCGGGTCTATGGCCATCTCTTCAGCCTTCTGACGGTTATGAAATCCCTGCCCTTGGCCTATAATAAGGACCTGCAGGAAGACAAGGAAGGTATGTTCAATACAGTTGATACCATCCAAAAATCGCTGGATATTATGGCGGGTATGCTGTCTAGTATGACTGTAAACAAAGAAAAAATGCTGGTTTCAACTCAGCAAGACTTCTCCAATGCGACGGAGTTGGCTGATTATCTGGCCAAGAAAGGACTGCCTTTCCGGGAAGCCCATGAGATTGTCGGAAAGTTGGTGCTGGAATGTAGCAAGGCAGGCTATTATCTACAAGATATCCCGCTGAGCCGCTATCAGGAAGTGTCGTCGCTGATTGAGGAAGATATTTATCAAGCGCTCGAATCACAAACTGCTGTACAAAAGCGGGATTCCCTTGGCGGAACTGGATTTGCGCAGATCCGTCAGGAGTTGGAAAGAGCGAAGAAACAGCTGGAAAAGGAATAAGATATAGGGAACATCGCAAGGAAATTGCGGTGTTTTTAATGTGAATCGACCTTTTAAATATTTGCAAAAACAGCGTCATAGCAGGACTTATTGGCATTTTCGAAAAATATGGTATAATAGATATAATTTTGGTGGATGGAGTTGAGTTTTGAGAAAAAACTATCGCGTCAAGAGCGAAAAAGATTTTAATGCGATTTTTAAAAAAGGGCAGAGTTTTGCTAATCGAAAATTTGTCGTTTACATGTTAGAAAAAGAGCAAAAGCATTTTCGAGTAGGAATTTCCGTCAGTAAAAAGCTGGGGAATGCAGTGGTTCGTAATCGTATTAAAAGAAAAATTCGCCATGTCTTGATGCAGCATCAAAAACAGTTAGTCCAGGCAGACTTCGTGGTTATCGCTCGCAAAGGAGTAGAAGAGCTGGACTACCACCAAGTTGAACAAAATTTATTGCATGTATTAAAAATTGCTAAACTTTATCAGGAAGGATTCATTTGTGAAACAGAAAAGTAAATTAGGGATTTTGCTGGTTGCCTCGCTGCTCTTTCTCACAGCCTGCGGCACCAGTCAAGTAACGGCCGATTCAAATGGCTTCTGGGAGAAGCTGGTCTATTTCTTTGCCGACACCATTCGTTTTCTATCCTTTGGTGGAAGCAAGGGGATTGGGATTATTCTCTTTACCTTGATTATCCGGACAGTGCTCCTGCCGGTCTTCCAATTCCAGACGACTTCTTCGCGCAAGCTGCAGGAAGTACAGCCGCATATCAAGCAGCTGCAGGAAAAGTATCCTGGTAAGGATATGGAGAGCAGAACAGCCTTGGCTGAAGAAACTCAAAAGCTCTACAAAGAAATGGGTGTCAATCCCTACGCCTCATTCATTCCGCTCTTTATCCAGATGCCGGTGCTCCTGGCTCTGTTTCAAGCCCTGACTCGGGTTGAATTTATGAAAACAGGTCACTTCCTCTGGCTCAATCTAGGAGCGACAGATCCGACCTTTATTCTTCCTCTGTTAGCGGCTCTCTTCACTTTCTTCAGTACTTGGCTTTCAAACAAGGCCTTGCCTGAGAGAAATGGCGGGATGACAGTCATGATGTACCTGATGCCAGTGATGATTTTCTTTTTTGCACTTTATGCGGCGAGCGGAGTAGCCCTCTACTGGGCGGTCTCAAATGCTTATCAGGTGGTTCAGACCTTGCTGCTGAGCAATCCTTTTAAAATCATCGCCGAGCGGGAAGCTAAGGAACGATCAGAGCGTCAATTGGAACAGAAAAAGAAACGTGCCCTGAAAAAAGCACAGAAAAAGAAAAAGTAAGTAAGAAGGAGGACTCTTGCAATGGTTATTTTTACAGGAGCAAGTGTTGAAGAAGCCATTCAAAATGGTTTAAAAACGTTGGATATTCCACGTATGAGAGCGCATATCACTGTTATTTCACGTGAGAAAAAAGGCTTTTTAGGCTTGTTTGGCAAGAAGCCAGCTCAGGTGGATGTCGAGCCGATTGCTGAGACGACAGTTGTCAAGGCCAATCAAAAGGCTGTAAAAGGTGTTCCCGAAGAGATTAATGCTCAGAATGAGCCTGTGCAGTCTGTTAGTGAAGCAACGGTTGATTTGGGCCGTGTCGTAGCTGCCATCAAGAAGGTCGAAGGAGAAGGCGAAGTTATCTCGGATGAGGTCAAGGCTGAAATTCTCAAAAATGACAAGCAAGCCAATACGATTTTAGAAGAGACTGGCACTATTGATCTTCTCAAGACCAACCAAGCTATTGATGAGGCAGTTGCTCAAGCAGAAGCGGACGATAGCAAGGTTATCTCTTTTGAACAAGCAGCTAAAGACAAGGCTGAGCCGACAGAAACAGAAGAAAGCTCTTTTGCGGATTTAGGTATCCAAGTCGAAGCAGACTACGATATTGAAGAAGTAGTTGAAAACGTAACAAACTATGTTCAGAAAATCGTTGATGAGATGGATGTTGAAGCGGGCATTTCCAGTAGCCACAACCGTCGAACTATCAACATGCAAATTGATACCAATGAACCGGGGCGCGTGATTGGCTACCACGGAAAAGTCTTGAAAGCTCTGCAGCTGTTGGCGCAAAACTATCTTTATAACCAATATTCTAAGAGCTTCTATATCTCCATTAATGTCAATGACTATGTTGAGCATCGGGCTGAAGTGCTGCAAAGCTATGCGCAGAAACTGGCTCAGAGGGCTTTGGAAGACCGACGCGGTCAGCACACAGACCCTATGTCTAACAGCGAGCGCAAAATTATCCACCGCATCATCTCTCGCATTGATGGCGTGACTAGCTATTCCGAAGGCGACGAGCCTAACCGCTATGTCGTTGTGGATATTGACAGCGAATAAAAAGCAAGCCAGCAGAGATGCTGGTTTTTGTATATAGAAAGGATTTTTATGTCACTTTTTCCAGCTATTGAAAGTTATCTGCCTCATCAAGGGGCTAAGTATATATCTCCAGACAAGGCAGGGCAGCTGCGTGAGTCTATGTTGGAGCTAAGAGCTAAGGGTCAGGCAGCACGCAAGGAGTTTGCAGACTTGGTCAAGGATTTTCAGAGCCTCTATCCTAAGCTGACCTTGGAGCGAACCAGCCAGTGGATGAATCAAGCGCAGATACTACGACCCCATTTTTGGAATTATCTTAAAGGCTATGGAGAAATTACTGAGCCAATGTTCGCCCTGCGCTTGTATGGAAGTGCAGAAGATTTCGGAGTGTCGCTGGAGGTGAGCTTCATGGAGCGCAAGAAAGATGAGCACAGCCTCAGCAAGCAAAATCGGGTCTTGGAGCTGCCTATTCAGCCGCCAGCTTACTATTTTGCCCAGATAGATGGTGTGAGTCAGCGTTTTGAAGGAACAGAGGAAAATCGCCAGTTCCTTAATCAGCAGCTAGTAGCTGGTCAGGTTCGTAAGGTCTTGGTCAAATACGATGTTCCCCTTTCTCAGGCCGCTTCAAGAGAGCAGGTGCTGTCCCGGCTGCAGGAGGCCATGACAGCCTTGATTCCCTTTTATGAAGCGACTCGGGCTTTATGATTACGTTTACAAAGAGAAAGTTATTTAAGTAAGTATTGACAAAAGCCTCGGAATCATATAGAATAGTAAAGTATGTTTAGTAACTGATCACAACTAGCCGGCTAAACGAATACAAGAATCTAAGAGGAGGTATTCATCGTGAAACGTACTTATCAACCAAGTAAAATCCGTCGTGCGCGTAAACATGGTTTCCGCCACCGTATGTCAACTAAAAACGGTCGTCGTGTATTGGCAGCTCGCCGTCGTAAAGGACGCAAAGTTTTGGCTGCTTAATCCAAACGATTTATCAAGAAACCAGCGGAGACTCGAGACCGCTGGTTTTTTTGCGCTTTTAACGAGAGGACTCTATAGAACGAAGTTCAGTACTTGATAAGTGGTAGCAGTTTTGTCCTTTTTTTCTGAGTTCATAGATTTGAACATTGTCCTCATAAGTTAATTTCATTTAAAAAACACCCCAAAAGTTAGATTTTTTATGTCTAACTTTTGGGGTGCGGTTCATAATCTACTTTCTGGTTTTTGAATGTCGTTAAGATCCATTGCTCCTTATCCTGCTGGTAAAAGTATTGGATAAAGATAGCAGAGCAAGGTAAAGCTTATCAGGGCGTAAAAGATGCCGATGCGAATGGCTTGGATAGGTTTGTAGAAACGAATCAGGGTCAGTAGGCACCAAACCAAGAGAACTAGGATGAACCATGCTGAGATCAAGCGCAGCGGTGTTGGTCCGTAAAGGTAGATGTAGATGCCAAATAATTTCCAGCCAGCTAGCAAGGCCAGCAGACCAGTAAAGATAAAGAGGATAGTAGCTGCGAATCGCGTCCCTTTCTGGTCCCAGAGCGGTTTTTTGGCAATCAGATAGAAAACGCCTAGGACTGCAAAGTTAAGGATAGACACCCGAACCAGCTGCCAGAAACCAGCTACGGCAACAGTCGAAGCATTCTGCGGAGAAATAGCCTGAGCTACTGTTCCAGCGCTTAGGAGCTGACCGAGCTCCCCCAGACCCGTCAGGAAAAAGAGCGCATAGGTCAGGCAGAGGCTGCCGATGATAATGTAGGCTGCGAAAGCGGGTGCTACTCGCAAAGGGCGGATGCTTGCTTGAAATTTTTTGTAGCTAAGTTTGGTATCTTTTTTGCCTAACAGACTGCCGGCAAGGAGCCCATACAAGTACAGACTAACAGGGACAGCCAGGCAGGCCTTGAAGAGAATCGTGCTGCTATCAAGACTTGAAAAGAGCGAGTCAAATAGATTCTCAATGAAATCAGCGGTATTGCTGAAGAAAGAGGCAAAGCTGTCTGAAACCTGACTCAGCTGGGACCAGACAAAGTATACCAAGATTCCCGCGACAAAGAAGCTACTGACAATAATAGCGAGCTGTTGAGCTTTCTTTGAAGATATACTGTCAGAGCTGTCAGAAGAGTCCTGCTGCTTGCCCTCTATAAAGACTAGAATAGCAGCAATGAAATTTTTAAAGGGCAGGATGCAGAAGGCTTGAATGGCATCAAACCAGATCAGGATACCCAAACGCCCCTGGCTTAACCAGCCGGTGCGGGACAAAATATAGAAAGCAAATGAGATGTGGATGGCTAGAAATTGGAAAAATTCTAGCTGAGGATGAAGCCCCCAGAGACTTAAAGCCAGAGCTTGAGCTAGCGTCATGATCAGAAAGCTTCGAGCCTCTAATCTGCTGTCAAGATTTTTTATCAGCAGAGATGGATAGGCTAATTTCCTGATTAAGGCCTCGCTTAATAATATAAGGCCGATTGCAAAAGGGAAAAAGGATGCAGTTTGATAATTAAAAAATACTGCAGAGTAAAAGTAGGTTAAAAGATAGAGGATTAGATAGCTGATTTTAAAGAATCGCAGTTGCTTGTCCTCTAGGCCTGTGAAGATGGTATGTCGTTCTGCTTCTGCGGGCAGACAAGGCTGGACATTCATCTGTTCTTGTGCTGGGTATTCCATAATTATTTCTCCTCCTCATCAGGGATATACTCCAAAATATCGCCGGGTTGACAGTCTAGTTCACGGCAGAGAGCGTTGAGTGTTGAAAAGCGGACAGCCTTGGCTCGATTGTTTTTTAGGATAGATAGATTGGCTGGTGTTAGGTCAATCAACTCTGCTAAACGGCCAGCACTGATGCGCTTTTGCGCCATGACAAGGTCTAAATTTATCTGAATCATAATACCTCCTAAATAGTGTAGTCTACTTGATCCTGCAGCTCAATGGCCTTGCCAAAAGCATTGCGGATGACACGGATAATCAAGGTCAAGATACTGCAAGAAACAGTGACTAAGAGCATGGGCAAATAGGCTGTCAGCCCCATAAAGAGGGAGATAAGAGCGACAGTGCCTACTTCCCAGCCAAGGTAGCGCATGTATTGAACATTTTGTGTGATAAAGACCTGATTTTTACCGATGCGGCTAAGGAGTCGATAGAGATGGACAATGCAGGCTAGAGCCAGGCAGCCTAGGACATAGCCAAGCAGCAGTAATACCCAAAAGCGTATCTCTCCTTGAAAGAAAGGAGAAGGAAATTCGATAACTAGGTTGACGACCCAAGGTCCTAGGGCTATCAGGATAATGGAAGCAATAAATAAAAGGCTGATACTGATTTTTGTAAGAGTGATGCTCATATCTTCAGCAGTCTTTTTCATTTTGTCTGTCATAATTTCCTCCGACTAACGTTTCATTTCTTAGTAACTATAACACGAATATTATCGATAATCAATAAGAAAATATCGAAAAAAGATAAAATCGGTCTTAAGGACTAGATGAAAGTTTCTAAAAAGTTCTTTTTGTATAGAGATGGATTTCTTGTCAGGAGATGAACAGAGCAGAAGGGGATGAATATTTCGCCTGATTTTTGGTATAATGAAAAACAGGAATTGTATACTCTTTTTGGTCAGAAGCGGAGTATGTGTATGTAAGGAGGGAAGAGCCTGTGGGTGTAAAGCTTGTTCATTATCGTAGTAAGTTATATGAATTTCTCATGGTGCCTGCCATCGTTTCAAGGGATGATAAACATATGTGGATGGATTTAAGGCAGAATCAAAAGGAGCTACTTCTTGATGTACAGCCACACTATGATAAGCTCTATCAGGATTTACTTCCTTTGAAAAGCGAGCTTGTTGCGGTTAGTTTGTTTGAAGGAGCTACAGTGGGACTGGCTCCGCTCCTCTACCTCTACTTGTTAGAAAAAGGAGAAGATCCTGCCAATCCGCATGACTTGTTAGAATGTCTGAAAAAACTAGACGCAGAGCAAATCATCTATTGCTTATCGCTTAAGCTTTCTGCTGGAGAAGTCACCAAGGGACGTCCTGAGGATCTACTGTCTCTTATAGAGAATAGTGACAAGTCTCCGGAAAATAAATGGTACTGGTACCAAGCTATTCAGTATCCAGAGAAGCTTCGGGATCAATTAGTTTCCTTGCTGGAAAGAGTGTTCGAACTCTATCAGCCTATTTATGAGCAGTTTGAGCAGGAAGTACTAGCTTTTGAACAAGAATTTAGCCTATCTGATGTGATGGATGATGAAGAGCAGAATGCCAAGCTTCTTGAAAAGGACACACAAGTCTTTGTTCTGTCACCTATGTTTATTGACTCTTTTCTCGAAAAGGTTCCTGATTTCACTTCCTATTCCTTAGTCCTTTCGACGAGAAGTTCCCAGTTATCAAAGGCGGAATCGGAGCTTGAAGATGAAACATTGGCTCTGACCTTCAAAACTCTTGGAGATGAAACCCGCTATAAAGTCTTGATTGAATTGATTCAACCACATGCCAAGAATAAAGATATAGCTAAAAAACTGGGGCTTACAAGAGCCTCTATCTCATTCCATACGCAGAAGCTCCTAAATTCTGGCTTGCTGGAGCTTGTGATGGATGATGATTCTGTTAAATACACGGTCAATAAAGAACTGATTCGAAAGATTATAGAGAAGTTCAAACAGGACCTAACATAGTTTAAGAAGACCTGGATTCATTCTAGGTCTTCTTTTTGTAAAACAATAATCTAATATAAATTTGACAAACACCTAATTTACTGTTATTATTTGTTAAATAAAAATCTAACAAGAGTAAAGGAGATGTCGTATGATTGTTTTTGCAAAAAATAAAAATTTTCGCCAGTTGCTCATCAATCAATGGATTTCAGGTTTTGGGGACATTGTTTTTTATTTGGCTTTGATGAACTATGTCTCCGCTTATTCTTTTGCTCCACTTGCGGTTTTATTGATTTCTCTTTCTGAAACGCTACCTCAGTTAATTCAAGTTTTTACTGGAGTCGCGGCGGACTTTCAGGAGAATCGCATTCATAAATACCTGCTTATACAATTTAGTAAGGTGCTCTTATATAGCTTGGTAACGTTTTTGCTGCTTGGACAAGATTTCTCTTTCTTGATTCTGCTTTTGATTTGCTTGATTAACTTTCTGTCGGATAGTCTGAGTTATTTTTCAGGTGCCATGCTGACCCCAGTTTATGTCAAAGTGATTGAGCAAGATATGACCTCTGCTATGGGCTTTCGGCAGGCTAGTATGAGTCTGGTTCATATTTTGGGGAATCTAGCTGGCGGTTTTCTCATCACTTGGATGAATATCGGAGCTTTGGCGGGACTGAATGCTCTGACATTCTTGCTAGCTTACCTTGGCTTTTGGCATATTAGTAAAAGCTTACAGAACTTAGAACCGGAGTTTAGCAGTGCCAAGGAGCTAAATAAAGAGAATTATTGGCAGCATTTATTGGATTCTCTTAAAGTCTTGCTGGGATTGAAAAACGTTGTGAGGTTGTTATTGGTTTCAACCTTTGGGCAAGTCACTCTGAACATTCTGACGCCAGTAGCGACTCTTTTATTGCTGAAAAGGCCTTTTTGGAATCTTCAGATTGGTCAGTCCATTGCCGTGTTAATTATTCTAAGTTCCGCTGGTATAATCTTAGGGAATATTTTGAGTGGCAGTTTGCTAAAAAAACTTTCGACTAAGCTTGCTATGTATGCAAGCCAAGTATTTGAGGGCTTTATTCTTTGCGGTTTTTTCTGGCAAAACTTTTTACTTATCCTGATAGCAAGCTTTGCTTGCTCTGTTACAGTCGGTCTTCTGAGTCCAAGATTGCAGAAATCTGTATTCAGTATGATTCCAGAAGAAGCGATGGGAGCCATCCAGTCAGCTATTAATCTATTTAGTATGGCTGTTCCGAGTGTTTTATCCATGCTGTTGATAGCTATTGCCAGCAGCATGGGGATTATTTATATTCTCCTCCCACTTGTGTTAATGCTGGCACTGTCTTTCTACTTAATTATTCCAATGGAGAACTTGGAGACGGATTCGGATAGCTGTTGAATGGTAGCTAGCTTATTTTTTCTGCTTTGAAGAGTCTTCTGATTTTTCAGGTCATTTTTGGTATAATAAAGGACAGGAAATACAAGGAAGTAAACCATGAAGATTTTTGATACACACACGCATTTAAATGTGGAAGAATTTGCTGGTCGAGAGGCAGAGGAGCTGCAGCTGGCTGCAGAAATGGGCATCAGCAAAATAAATATTGTCGGTTTTGATCGACCGACTATTGAGCGCGCCTTGGAGTTAGCAGACAGCTATGATCAGCTTTATGCTACGATCGGCTGGCATCCGACTGAGGCTGGGACTTATGATGAGGCGGTGGAAGCCTATCTGCTGGACAAGCTTCATCACCCCAAGGTTGTGGCTCTGGGCGAGATTGGGCTGGACTATCACTGGATGACTGCGCCCAAGGATGTTCAGGAGCGGGTGTTTCGACGCGAAATCCAGCTCTCTAAAGAGCTGAACCTGCCCTTTGTCGTTCATACGCGCGATGCTTTAGACGATACCTATGAGATTATCAAGAGTGAGGGAGTTGGTCCTCGAGGCGGTATTATGCACTCTTATTCCGGTTCTTTGGAAATGGCAGAGCGCTTTATCGAGCTAGGAATGATGATTTCCTTTTCTGGAGTCGTCACCTTTAAAAAAGCGACGGATATTCAGGAGGCTGCGCAGAACCTGCCTTTGGATAAAATCCTCGTTGAGACGGATGCACCTTACTTGGCGCCTGTTCCAAAGCGTGGTCGAGAAAATAAAACAGCCTATACTCGCTATGTGGTAGAGAAAATTGCTGAGCTTCGTGAGTTGACTGTCGAAGAAGTAGCGCAAGCGACCTATGAAAATGCAAAGAAGGTGTTTGGGCTTGACTGAGAAGATAAAAATCCCTCAGGTAATCGTCGTTGAGGGAAAGGATGACACAGCCAATTTGCAGCGATTTTACGATGTTGACACTTACGAGACGAGAGGTTCCGCTATCAATGAAAAAGACCTAGAGCGGATAGCGAAACTGCACCAGCTGCGTGGGGTTATTGTCTTTACCGATCCAGACTACAATGGCGAGCGTATCCGTCGAATGATTATGGAGGCAGTACCAACTGCTCAGCATGCCTTTCTCCGTCGAGATGAGGCGGCTCCTAAGTCTAAGAATAAGGGTAAATCGCTTGGAGTAGAGCATGCATCATTTGAGGATTTACAGCAGGCTCTGGCTGGGCTGGTCGGATATTTTGATGATGAGGATAATTTTGACATCACCAAAAGCGATCTTGTGCGACTAGGTCTGCTTATGGGAAGTGACAGCCGTCAGCGCCGAGAGTATCTGGGAGAAGAGCTCCGCATCGGCTATTCTAACGGCAAGCAGCTCCTCAAACGCTTGGAATTGTTTGGGGTGACTTTGGTGGAAGTGGAAGAAGTGATGGAGAGGTACAATAAGGATTTAAAACATAAGTAAGCATATTAGTAAAGAAAGGTGTCTTGCAGTTGGATATTGAAGAAGATTTAAATGATAAATTATCCAAATTAGATTTTAAAAAAGTTAGATTTCGAAATTTGTTAGAAGACTTTAAGGCTGATTTCATGACTGATACTTTTTTCTCAAATAGCTCGTTTAAACAAGGAGAGTCAGTATTTGATGGATTTGAGAGCTACCCCGTTAAGAGAATCCGAGGTGCTCGAATTGTGTTGACAAAAGAATTCGTAAAACAAACAAAGAATGAACGTATTGATAGAGAACTCAAAAGAGGTAAAAGAGAAAATAGAGTGTCAAAGGCAAAATCGCCAGGGTATAGAGATATAAAAATGGCACAGGGCAATTATTTTTATAATAGGTGTCATTTAATTGCTTATCAATTTGTGAATAAGAAGGCAATATATGGGCAATTTTTTACCGGAACTCGTTATTTAAATGATGATAGAGATTTTGGGGATGAAGTATCAATGTTACATTTTGAGGCTAGAGTTTGGGAATGGCTTAACGAAGTTCCTGAAATGCGTGTATATTATCAGGTGACTCCAGTTTATAGAGATAGCGAAGTGATTCCGCGAGGAGTAAGGATGACTGCTGTAGGATTTGATGAAGCACATGTTCCTATGAAAGTTAATGGTAAAGGCTATTGTTTTGATATTTATATTTATAACATTTATCCTGGCTACGAAATTAATTACTCTACTGGGGATACTTCTAAAATAAACACAGGAAGACAATGGATAAGAAAAAGAAAAAATAGAAAGAGAAGAAAAAATAGAAAGAGAAGAAAACATGCGTATTGCAGACCATAGTGTGACCCGTGCCATTCTGGAGCGTCACGGTTTCACCTTTAAAAAATCTTTCGGTCAGAATTTCCTGACGGATACCAACATCCTCCAGAAGATTGTGGACACAGCTGAGATTGACAAAAAGGTCAATGTCATCGAGATTGGGCCCGGTATTGGGGCTTTGACGGAATTTTTGGCCGAAAGTGCCGCGGAGGTCATGGCCTTTGAGATTGATGATCGGCTGGTACCGATTTTGGCGGATACTCTGCGCGATTTTGACAATGTGGCAGTGGTCAATCAGGATATTCTCAAGGTTGATCTGGCTCAGTACATAGCAGAGTTGAAGAATCCAGACCTGCCTATCAAGGTAGTGGCGAACTTGCCCTACTACATCACGACGCCGATTCTCATGCATTTGATTGAAAGCGGAATTCCTTTTAGTGAGTTCGTCGTTATGATGCAAAAAGAAGTGGCAGATAGGATATCAGCTCAGCCTAATACCAAGGCCTACGGTAGTTTGTCAATCGCGGTGCAGTATTACATGACGGCTAAGGTTGCCTTTATCGTGCCACGGACAGTCTTTGTACCAGTGCCAAATGTGGATTCGGCCATTCTCAAGATGGTGCGCAGAGACCAGCCAGCTGTTGAAGTACAGGACGAGAAATTCTTTTTCAAGGTTTCCAAGGCCAGCTTTGTCCACCGTAGGAAGACCCTATGGAATAACCTGACCAGTTGTTTTGGAAAGTCAGAGGAGACCAAGGCAAAATTAACAGCTGCTTTAGAGCAAGCTGAATTGTCTCCAAGTGTTCGGGGAGAAGCCTTGAGCCTCGAAGAATTTGCTCGCTTGGCAGACGCTTTGAAGTCTGAAGGATTATAAAAAAATAGAAGATCCGCTCTGTATAGCTGATCTTCTATTTTGCTAATGAGATACATATGAAAGTGAAATATCTGTCTTTGTTTTCTGCCCTGCTTTGGTTTTCGCAGTCTTTACTCCATTTCCTGCTTATGCTAGGTCTGCCTATGGGACGTTTGGTATTTGGCGGAGCTTATATAGTATTTCCTTCATGGTTGCGGCCAGTTAACTTTCTACTTTTCTTGCTGTGGGGTTTCTTTGGTTTCAGTTATTTATCGTTTGGATGCTGGCTAAGAAGTAGCTTGAAGTCTTCTGTTCTGAGAAAGATCATCTTAAGCGGAACTGTTTTTCTCTTTTTGGCTACTGTTTTCAATTTCTTTGTGACCGCGAGTCTCTTAGAGAAGTATTTAACTGGGGGACTGACCTTTCTGGCTTTTCTCTGTAGTGTAATTCTACTTCATAATAACAAAAAATCCTATCAATCATGATAGGATTGCTTTTTATGCGGAGGAAGGGATTTGAACCCTCACACCCGTACGGGCACATGCGCCTGAAGCATGCGTGTCTGCCGTTCCACCACCTCCGCTTGAGATTCTATTATAACTTATTTTTGTGAAAATGCCAATAGAGAATATCAGTTTTTTTCACTGTATGAAAAAAGCAGAAAAATTTCTATTTTTTCTTTACTAAAATAGTTCTATGATATTGCCATTATAGCAAGTATTTGTTACAATTAGATTAATTACTTATTTAGGTAACGAAATAAAAAAGGAGAATGTTATGAAACTGAAAAAATGGCTGCTGTTTTTGATGTTGCCCCTTCTGTTTTTGCTGGATTTGAAGCTGTTTACAGCAACTGCTCAAGCAGATGCTTTGAAGAATGCAATTACAGATATTAAAATCTGGGACCACTCTAATGGCCGCGAAGCAACCAAGGTTAATGGTGCTTATAATTTGGTTCAAGGGGGGAATTATCGTTATGAGCTAGTTTTTGATTTGTCTGCATACGATAACCAGCTCAAGGATGGGGACACCTTTACCTTTACAGTACCAAACGGTGCAACCATTGCTAATGGTACAACCTTTACCCTGACGGATAATGAAACGCAGGTCCAGCTTGGAGCTGCTAAGATGACGTCGAATGGTTCGGGTAAGGGCGGTCTGATTACGGTTACTATTCAGAATTTGGCCGATTACAAGTCTAAGACAACTGCCAGTGGAGTAAGAGGAAGTTTCTTCTTTGATTTTCAGGCGACAACAGTAGGCGCTGAGCAAGACTGGAATTATAAGCCTGAGGAAACTCAAGGGGCGATGAGCCATAAGGTAACTATTAACGAGCGCAAACAGAGCAGTTTTTCAACAGCCGGTGAAAACTACGCTAAGATTGGAGGAGTCATTGCTAAGAAGCCATATAATTCGGCTATTCTAGGAAAGAGCGGTGACTACTCGCACAACTGGACTGTTCGTATCAATACTCAGCAAAAGACTTATAATTCTCCGATTGTTATCAAGGATGTCATTCCAGATAGCAGTGCACCAATGCAATTCGTTCCGGAGCAACTTGTCCTTCGCCAAGGGGAGTACACACAGAGTTTATCAAGTATTGCGAATTCTGTTATCTTGAAAGAAGGTCAAGATTATACGGTTGCCTATAATGACACTTATACAGAGTTTACTCTAACCATCAATAACCCAGGCAATCGTGCCTTTATGTTGAACTATATGACAACTTCACCTGCTGATGGTTCTTTAGTATCGAATACGGCTGAGATGGAAGTTGATAATACAAAACTGCCATTCAGAGATGACCGTCCTGGTCAGACGAGTTCTACAGTAGAGCGTAGCAGCCGGATTACAGAAGGCGGTGTCATTACAGCGGATATCAGCAACAGTCTGGTTCTCTACAAGCAAGATTCTAAGACTGGCAAAATGCTGGAAGGTGCTGTCTTTAAGGTGACAACTCCTAGCGGTGAAGAGATTACTCTGCCGCCGACAGATGCTAACGGTCGGGTTTCTACACAGCCTTTCTCAAGTGAAGAAATCAAGAAAGGTCAATTCACAGTAGAAGAAGTAACAGCTCCGGAAGGATATGTACTGGACAGCAATCCGATGAAGGTGACTATCAAGGCTGATGGAGCGGTTAAGACAGTCAAGAATACGGTGGATCCAAATGCCAGCAAAAAGCTGACAGTCAAGAAAGTTTGGAAAGATGGAAACAATCAGGACGGCAAGCGTCCAGCTTCTATTGCTGTAGATGTCTACGCTAACGGTCAAAAGTTAGCTGATAAGACAGTGACCGTAACTGGTGGGAGTACTGATGCGGAGTGGACAGCTCAGACAACTGATTTACCAATCTTTGATGCAAGCGGTCAAAAAATCACCTATACAATCGGTGAAGATCAGCTTGATGGTTACGATGCTCCAGAAGTAGATCAGGAAAATCTCACTGTTACCAATACTCGTACGCCAGAGAAAATTTCTATCAAAGCCAGCAAGAAATGGGACGATGCCGAGAATCAAGACGGCAAACGTCCTGCCAATGTTGTTGTAAAACTTTATAAAGAAGTCGGCGGTCAGAAATCAGAAGTTGCGAACAGAACTCTGACCGAAGCTGACCAGTGGGCAACCGAGTTCACCAACTTGAACAAATATGAAAATGGCCAAGAAGTTGTTTATTCTCTGGAAGAAGACGCGGTCCCTCACTATCAATCTCAGGTAACTGGCAATGCTGCTGATGGTTTTGTAGTGACCAACACTTATAAACCAGAAACCATCAAAATTTCCGGTCAGAAGAAGTGGGATGATGCGGAAAACCAAGACGGCAAGCGTCCAAATGCTGTTAGAGTCAAGATCTTGAAAGGCCAAGATATTGTCGATGTACAGGAAGTGACTGCTGCCAACGGTTGGAAATATGAATCCAATCCTCTTCCTAAATATGCAGCTGGCCAAGAAATTGCTTATACTGTTGCAGAAGAAGCTGTATCAGGCTACACAAGCAAGGTGGACGGCTACAACATCACCAACTCTTACACTCCAGAAACGGTCAAGGTTTCCGGTCAGAAGAAGTGGGATGAGGCACATAACCAAGATGGCAAGCGTCCAAATGCTGTTAGAGTCAAGATCTTAAAGGGCCAAGATATTGTCGA
>CBDFAZ010000031.1:0-17074 GCA_965245685.1 uncultured Streptococcus sp.
TCTCCGAAATCCAAGGCCAGAATAGGAACACTGTGGGCTGAAAAGAAAATCTTGAAGGTCTCTTCTCCAACCTCTTCTGTAAGAATCTTTCTCAGTTCCTCTGCCCAATAACCAAGAATAGCTTCTTCCTGATACCATTCCTTAATGATATTAAAGCGGATGGAGTCACTCTGGATAAACTTCTCATAACCCATGACAGAATAGTAAGAAAAATGAGGCTCTAGGATTAAACAGATACATTCCTCAATACCATCCACTTCCATCTGCTCGATTATGTCTGGGATAAAAGGACGTGAGAATTTATTGGCAAAATAAACCGCATACTCACCAGACAAACCCTGACGGACCTTTTCCACCTCTTCTAGACTAATACGCTGCAGAGGCGTTCCACCTATGAGGACATAGTTATCATAGAGGGTCTGAATTTCATGGTCTTGCGGCCTGACACCGCGGCGAATATTGGTAAAAAATTCAGCCACTCCCTCAAAGCTAATCTCCTCTGGCGAGCCAAAAGTCATCATTAGAATTGCTTTCTTCATCATCTTTCCTCTTCAGTCACTCAGAGAAAGCCAAGTTGACTTTCCAACGACTTTCTTGTAATCACTTTCATTTTAACATCTTAAAAAAGACTTGAATAGACCAAAAAACTTATTCCTTGAAAAGAATAGGGAAATTTAATAATTCAGACACTTTAATATTGGAAGTATGCTTTAATAGTTTGTTGAGTTTTCCAGTTATAAATCAAGCTTAAGCAACCGCCCCAGCTCTTGATAGAGAATCTCTGTAGGCTGATATTCTTTGCTTTGCTGGGCAAGAGTTTTCAAGTGAGACCAGTCCGTGCGATTTATCAATTCCTTAAAAAGCCGCAGCACTTCTGCATCGGTCTTTCTGCGAGCAACCAACCCCACCTGGGCTAGCTCAGCACGAACGGCATTGTCAAACTGGTCATAATCCTGCGGCAAAATGAGACTGGGAATCTCGTGCTCAATACAAGACATCATGATGCCCGTTCCTGCGTGGTGAATGGCGAAATCTACCTTATCCAGAATATCTGTATAGGGCAGATAGTCAAAGAGCAGCAGGTTTTCCGCAAGTCTCTTCGGAGCATTGCCCAAGCCACTAGCTTCACCCAAGGTGACATAAAAGAGATAATCTGGGTAGAGTTGGCTTAGCTTTTTCGCTCGCTCCACCATGCGCTCCTTCTCCCATTTCAAATGCGTACCGCAAGTCACTAAAACCCGCTTCTTATCGGTCTCAAAATAAGACTCATGGGCTGCAGGCAGACGATCAAAGGACAGGCATTTGTAACCAACCCAGCGAAGCTGCTTAGGAAAATCGTCTCGAAACTCTAGCTCTTTCATGCCCAAAGCTAAGATAGAGTACGGCGAATAAATGGCTTCTGTACCGTCTTCCCGATAGAGTTTAAAATCTTGATAGTCTCCCAAACTCTTCCGGACTAAAGCAAAGGCCATTTTCTTTCCACAACGAATAGCTTGCCTGCCTAAGGCATCTCTGAATTTGTACAGGACGCCCTGATGAGGTTTCCAGCCTCCCAAATAAGTCGGAGTTGTCGTCCGGCACTCAATCGCAACCGGACTCGGAATCGTGGTTATCCAGGGGATGCCAAAACGATCAGAAATCAGGCCTGCTGGTGAAGCAACAAAATCCGCTATGACCAAATCCGGTTTACCACCTTCTTGCCAAATTCGATTTAATTCGTCTACAACTTCTGGAATTAGTCTAGAATTGGCTCGAAACTGCTGATAGGTAATCAAAGGATTGCTTTGCTGCGGGGTGTTGGCGATGTCCTCCATCACCGTCGGTCTTTCTGGAAAGAGTGCTAGACAATCAAAACCGATTTCCTCTACTAACTCTTTCTTTTGACAGCCAGTGATAACCCGAATCTGAAAACGTGGATCCGCTAGCAGAGGCTTGACTACGGTCAAAGTAGGCAGCAAATGTCCACTAAAAGGCACACTAGTCACATCAATCTTTATCACTTTTTCTAATCCAGTCATGAACTAATCCTTTCACATCTTCCCTGTATTCATAATCAAAATGGTTGCTATCCACCATCACATCAGCTGGATGGCCATCTAGAAATCTGCTGTAAATATCCTTCCTGCCCTTGATGACCAGCAAGTCAATATCCTTGCGATTTAGGAGTCTCCGTGAAACAGGCCCCAGTGCAATCACTCTCAGTCTGATCGGCAGATTTTCCTCACCCAAATCCTCCAGCCACTGTGTTAGCATATTGAGTCCCGAGCTTTTGCAGATAATGACAGCATCCTCAACATCCAGTAAAGGAGACAAATGCCGCTGCAAAGCCTCCTGAAAGCGAGAATTGTAGAGAGTATGCCAATAGTAACGGATATTGGAAATGGAAGCTGTCAACAAGGAAACTTGAGTTTGTATCCCGTGCTCAAATCCCTGATTAAATGGAAAATTGCTAGCCACCACTGAGAAATCTGGTGGACAAATCTGGTCAAGAAACTCAAGCTGTCCTGCAGTCAGACTAGCGCAGTCCATATGACTACTGCCACTGAGAAAAAGCAAGACTTTGCTGGATTTTAACATGGATTGGTCTGGCGACAGAGCATCCAACTTATCCAAGTACTGCTTCATCTTACTCATAGCGGATTTTCCCATCCGTCACTCGAATCTTCCTTCCTCGCCAGTTAATCACCCGCGGACTAAGCAAGACATAGATGAAAAGCCAAGGCAAGATAAGGTCATTCAGTACCTCGTAAAACACCTCATCCAGATACGGCCGGCCGGTTAGGATAAGGCGACGATAAGCCAGCATCCAAACCGCCTTGACCAAGAGCAAAAGCAAAGCCAGCAGCACAAAAGGCCAGCCAAGAAAGAAACTAATGAGCAAGGCAGGAAGGGGCAGGAAACTAGGCAGAGCAATTAAAATAATAACCTTCCAGTCCAAGTGCTCTTTCAGATATATAGAGCTAAAAAGCAGCCAACGCTTCATCTGCAGCAAATACTGCTTGGCATCATTGATAGTTGTCCGAACATTACAAGTCACCCGCGTCTGGATAATCTCCACTCCCTTGCTGCGCAGAAAATCAGCTACAGCCAAATCATCACATAGGTAGTCCTTTATAGCACTGAAAAGTTTTTGCTCTCTAGCCAATTCAAGTGGCAAAATGTAGAACATGCCATTAATCGAGTGATTAGCTTTGACTTCTGCCATGGTAAAATAGGTAATAAAAGAATTTCCATTGACAAAAGCTGCCACTAGCTTGGACCAGAAATTGCTTCGCTCCTGATTATAGGGAATGCCGGTCAAAATAACATTCTCACCTAGATAATCTGTCAACTCCCCCATTTTTGAAAAATCAATGACGCTGTCGTCGTCGAGAACAATCAGATAAGGCCGGGCCAGCTCATCTATAATCTGCTCAATCTTATAACTCTTAGGATTAATCCCCTGAGGGACATCCTCCATGAGAAAAACGCGAATGCGCTGGGCATAAGAGGGATTTCGACAAATCTTATCAGCCACTCGCTGCGCCTCTGGATCAGACTGATCAATCAGCCAATAAAACTCAACCGCTTCTGTCTGCTGGAGATTGGCTAGTAAGTCATTTTCCAAACGAGGGTCACCAGATAGGATGGGCTGGACCACCGTATAAAGCTCCTCTTGAAAGTCTGATGAAGAGCTCTGCCCTTTTTTCAAATAAGCCAAAGACAAGAGCCAACGCAAGACAAAGAGAAGCAGATAAGCAGCAGTCAGCAGGAAAAAAATAAGTTTCATGATCAAAGCCCCTTTCTTAGATATGCGCCAATCAAACAGATAATCCATCTTTGCGGAAGTAGCTTCATGAGCCAAGCTAGTAGTCGATATCTCTTGCCAACTATTGCATAAGAACGGCCTTGCTGGAGCAGTCTGAGGATGCGCCGTGATGCTATCTCCGGGCTCATTTGCAACTGACTTCCACCCAAAGCATCCTGCTGCTCTGGAGGAAAGATAGCAGTCCGAACCGGTCCCAGTATGTAAAGGCAAACTGTCACTTCAGAGACTTTTAGCCGCAGCTCTTCTTGCAAGGCTAAGCAGTAGGTCTGCAAAGCGGCTTTGCTAGCGCTGTAAGCCGCCAGATAAGGATGGGAACAAAGCGCTGCCAGAGAGGAAAGCTGGACAAGTCTTATCTTGCGATTGCGCTCTGCGACTTGCTTCATCAATCGAACCGGTGCTTGGTAATTAACCTGCCAGAGGACATTTTCATCTGTTTCTGAAAGAGATAGAGCTGGACCAAAATTAGCCAAACCGCAGCAATTAATCACTAGATCTGCCTCTAGCTGCTGAGCAAAATCGTCCACAGCAGCTGCATCTAGCAAATCCAAAACTCTGTAGGAAATCTTGGTCTGAACTCCAGACAAGTCCTCTTGCAGCTGAGTGAGCTTAGCTTCATCTCTGCCGACCAAGACCAGCTGGTCTGTCCTTTGAGCCAGTTCTCTAGCCAACTGACGACCTATACCTCCCGAAGCCCCCAAAATCACAGCTTTGCTGATTGTTTTTTCCATTTTCATAGATATAGTTTACCAGATTTTGACAAGATATAAAACTAATTGCTAGATTTTACCTTTGCCCTCAAGAAACGAAAAACATTTCTCACTCTCCCCTGAATATGCTAAAATAGACTTAAATGAAATGAAAAAGGAGCATTTATGAAATATCCTAATCTTTTAGAGCGTTTTCTGACTTATGTCAAGGTCAACACGCGCTCAGACGAGACATCTACTACTACACCCAGCACTCAGAGTCAGGTGGACTTTGCCAAAAATGTCCTCATCCCTGAGATGAAGCGGGTTGGCTTGGAAAATGTCTACTATCTACCCAACGGCTTTGCGATTGGAACTCTGCCTGCTAACGACACTAGCTTTACCCGCAAGATTGGCTTTATTTCCCACATGGATACGGCAGACTTCAATGCGGAAAACATCCAGCCGCAGGTCATCGAGAATTATGATGGCGGTGTGATTCCGCTAGGACAATCTGGCTTTAACTTAGATCCTGCGGACTTCGCCAGTCTCCATAAATACAAGGGCCAAACCTTAATTACAACTGACGGCACAACCCTTTTGGGAGCAGACGACAAGTCAGGTATTGCTGAAATCATGACTGCTATCGAATATCTGTCTGCCCATCCAGAAATCAAGCATGGAGAAATCCGAGTTGGCTTTGGACCAGACGAGGAAATCGGTATCGGGGCTGATAAGTTTGACGCTGAAGACTTCGATGTGGACTTTGCCTACACAGTAGACGGCGGCCCTCTAGGAGAACTCCAGTAC
This sequence comes from uncultured Streptococcus sp., assembly GCA_965245685.1. Lineage (GTDB taxonomy): Bacteria > Bacillota > Bacilli > Lactobacillales > Streptococcaceae > Streptococcus. The sequence continues at coordinate 5,305 of CBDFAZ010000031.1, forward strand.
GAAACCTTTAGCGCTGCTGGAGCAGAACTGACCTTCCAAGGCCGAAATGTCCATCCGGGAACTGCCAAAGACCAGATGGTCAATGCTCTCCAGCTGGCTATTGACTTCCACAACCAGCTGCCAGAAGCCGACCGACCAGAGAAAACTGAGGGCTACCAAGGCTTCTACCACCTGATGAACCTGACCGGGACTGTTGAAGAAGCTCAAGCTAGCTATATTGTCCGCGACTTTGAGACAGAGGCTTTTGAAAATCGCAAAGCTGCTATGCAGGCTATCGCTGATAAGATGAACCAAGAGCTGGACAGTGAGCGTGTTATCTTGACCCTCAAAGACCAGTATTACAATATGAAACAGGTCATTGAGAAGGACATGACACCTATTAATATCGCCAAAGCAGTTATGGAAAGTCTGGACATCCAGCCTATTATCGAGCCTATCCGTGGCGGAACTGATGGCTCTAAAATTTCCTTTATGGGCATCCCGACCCCCAACCTCTTTGCCGGCGGCGAAAACATGCATGGTCGCTTTGAATATGTCAGCCTAGAAACCATGGAACGCGCTGTTGATACCATCATCGGCATTGTTTCCTATCAAGATTAAAAACGAAACCACAGAAGTTCACAAAGGATTTCTGTGGTTTTTTCTCACTCTGGCAATTCTATCTTCAAACTCATATCTGTATTCTGCAATGTCTTTTGAACAGCTGCCAGCAAAGCCAGTCCATTATCAGATGGAGAATACTGGAAGGTGATATGAATGACCTTTTTATCAAAGATATCGCCATATCGTGCTACATACTGCTTGCTTTCGAGGAAGTAGATATAGTTGTTAATTTTTTCCTGCAGAATTTCCAGATGGACTGCCTCTATTTCTTCCTGCCATTCAACTGGATCCACTAGAAGAAGCTCCAAATGATTATCAACTGTACCAATAGCGTCAAGTTCAGTTGGCTTGAGTTCTGAAGAGATGCCTTGAGTGGCGAGTTGTCTAAATTCTTCTGCTGTAAAAAGAGGACAGCTATTTTCAGGATTTTTAAAAATAAAGGAAGGATGATCTTCGATGAAGAGCTTATCGGATTCATCTTGTGTATACTGTTTTTTAGATTTCCAAAAACCATACTGCGCATAATTCATCAACTCTTTCCCAGTATGTTCTCCCGACATGTAACTATCTGCAGCTTCTTTGGGGATTTCTTGAACTACTTCTGGCATTGTAATATTAAAAGTTGGATAACGCAAGAAATACTTATCACCATCTTGACAGATTTCCAACATGTCTTTTTGACTTACATAAATTGATTCCATTCTTATCTCCTTTAGCTTTTACCAAATGTCTACTAATTGTTTATTCCCTATTTATTGGCTGTTCTTATGATGTAATCCACCTTACTATAAAGGCCAGTGCCCTGTTTCAGCATAAATCATAACTTCATATGCTCCCCTAGAAGATTCAAATGCTCTATCAATCAGTTCTTTAGTAATAGGATAGCGAACTTCTGGTCCCATGACCCCGCCAATTTCTTTAAAAAAGCTAATTTCGTAATAGCCGTCTGTTTCATATACAATAAATCCGTTGCCTCTATGTACAATTATCTAAATCAATTTGAAGTTTTATTAATTTCTCATGAAAATACTGCAATGCCTCTTTATTTGGCATTAGGCCATCTTTATAATTCTTTTCTGTAATTAAAGTATCTCGTATTGCCATTTTATATTTCCTTTATTAATGCCAAACAACCTTTATTTCACTTTAACTCTCTTCAGTTGGAAGATGATCTAGATTTATTGGTTTAGGATTTAAACGTTTCAATACTAATTCATAAAAAAAATTATTATTTAACCTATCAGGTGAACTTAAAGTAAAGTTATTCATAATTAATAACGGAATAAATTCCGAACCAATTGTATTATAACCCGTCAAATACTCTAACCCATAATTTAAGTTTTTCGGATTTTCAGTACCAACTGTCCAGTAGGCTCCTTTAGCTTGTAAGCGAAAAACCTCACCAAGATAAACCCAGCTATTAAAGAAATCGTCAATATTTTCATGATCATTTTTGACATCATTCTCTCGAACGAATTGCGCCAAATCCTTCAAGCATTCTAAACTCATATCTAGATGAAAACCCTGCTTACTGACTTTTTGACTTATTTCATCTAAGGTATTATCCATCATTTTTGTTTTTTAATTCTTTCTCCAATTGTTTTAAGACTACTAAAATCTCACTTTTATGATCCATTGTTTCATCTACAAATCTTCTCGCTAAACTAAAAAAGCTAATTTTATCGATATTTTCTTCTCGTTCTATATGTTCAGTTAAGTTGTAGATATCCTGTATGATTCCATGATATAATTTCTGACTCGGATATTCTAAGTCAATCAAATCTTGTAATTTATTTGTATATTTCATGTATTTATTTTTCATAATTAAAATCTTATTTTTTTAACTAAAGAAAATTTTTGAATCGCTTTTTGTTCATCTTGTTCAATTTCTTGAATTCTTCCTTCAGAATCCTGAATAGCTTTTTGAAAAATATTTATAAGTCCATCTATATTATTTTTATCTGAAAATGTATCTCTTAATTCCATTTATATCCTATTTCTAAGGCCATATCTCATCTTCTTTTAGGTTAATGAATTTTCAACTTATTCACAGCCTTATTGATTATTATTCTGATTTTCTTCCTCACGTTGTTTATGAAGATCCTCAAGAAATTCCTCTTGAACTTGCTTTAGCATGCTACTGTTCGGAATTTTACTATTAGTAGAGCTGTCTGCTTTCGAGGAAGAAGTATCTTCTGTATTTTGCTGTTCAGACGATTCTTCTAATATCTCTGTTGAGGATTGGGCTGGCTCCTGATTCTCAATGCTTTCATATACTTTAGGATCAATGATAATAAATGGCTTTGTCACAACTGGCCTATAAAGCGAGAAGAAAGAAACAATGAGTACAAGCCCAGCGCCAAGAAATATCGAAATAGATTTTAAAAGATTTTCGCTTAAAATCTTTATGTCTTTTCCCTTAATTTTCTTCCAATCAGGATGCTCAGCTTCGATTGCTTTTTTGCGTTGCCAACAAGGAAACAGAAACCCAAAATTAAGTCCAAACATCGTAATTGTGAAAACAGACATAAAACTATGATATGGAGAATGATTTGCAATCATAACAAGTGATAAAACAGCTCCTAAAATCACAAGCAATATGATGAAGAGCAAGCGAAGATTCGCTTCTTTCTTTAAAATCAAATATTCTTCTTTGGTCATTTTTCTCTCGTTTCTTTTTTATGATTCAAATTTCACTATTTAAATATTTTTAAATTTTTTAGTAATCAATACCTTAATCCAACTTTCAAATTATAAGTTTATCTATGTCTACTCCCCACTTTCGTTTTGTCCGACCGACGAAGCCTCAGATTGATTGTCGACTTGACTGTCTCCAGTGCTCGCTGAACTATCTGATTTTGGAAAATCTAAACTATACTCAGTTTCTGTATTAATCGCTGGAAGATCAACATCTATTATTTCCTGATTTTGAACAGGATGATAATAAGCGAAAAAGGCCCAAAACATATAAACAAGAATGGCTGGATATACAATCAGATGTCTTCCCCAAAAATTCCCAGAAGCTTGGGCACCTCTTGTAGATATACCTTTCAATTCTGGATACTGAGCCTCATATTGTTTCTTTTTTGTCCAATACGGTCTTGATATAACAACACCTGCAAGCACAACTAAGCCAATTGAAATATTTTCAAAGATTAGATTCCTAGATCTTGAATAGACCAAAATAAAGGACAGAATAGCTCCTGTAATGGCCGTTAGCAAGAATATAAGGCGGCTATAAATAGCTTCTTTTTTTACTCTAGGATATTCTTTGATGGGTAGTTCTTTTTCTGTCATGATGATAGTCCTTTCATCTATCAGTCTCTGTTTATTTTAACACAATATCAATCAAAAAAGTATAGGGTTGTGAAAATCAAAAACGAATGATGGTCTTAGACTTGTCTTGGTCTTCATCATTCGTTTTATTCTTGTTTTACATCAAAATGTAAGCTTAGTTAATCTGAACAGTTTTCAGTTGGCCGTCAGCTCCTGTGAAGCTGATGCTTCTGCTTGCTGGATTGTAGCTGAAAGCCTCTGGGCTGACACCGTAGAGCTGAGAAAGCTCCTGCAATTTCTGGTTGAATGCTTCCTCTGTCATGCCAAAACTCGCTGCTAAGCTTGATTGACCAGCTGGATTTGCAGTTGTCGAAGCTTCTACTGGCTTATCAGCTTGGTTTTGAGCTGCTTCTCCAGTGGCAGATTCGGAAGGTAGATTGCCAGTTTGGCCAGTTTCTGGAGCACTGCTGCTGGCTGGCAGAACAGAAGCAGGTTGTTCAGCCGGTGCTTTCAGGAAGCCTTTTTGCACCGCATAGGCGTCCGCTGCTTGGCGCTCAGCTTCTGACAAGTCCTTCTTGTAAATATAGTGCTCGTGGTCCAGATGAGCTACCCGATAGCCTTGCTCATCCGCTCCGACCATATCCTGCAGATTAAAGTGATAGTCATCATCGTCCCTATGCTGAGAATCGGACTCGTTTGTTCCCTCAGGATGGACGAGTGACTGCTGGAAGGCCAGAATTTCCTTGAGCAGCTCTTTCTTATCAGTGGATTTCTGTCCAAGCTTATCAAAAAGCTGGTCAAGCTGCTGGTATTTCTGCTGACTTCCTTGATTCTTTTCCAAATACTGATGGATAGACATGAGCAGATTATAAAGCTGTTGATAAACTTCCTGATTTTCTGTATTAGACGGCTCTTCCTTTTGCCCAGCAATGGTCCGGCTCATCTGGTCCAAAAGCTTCTGACTTGCTGTCAGCAGAGCTTGCTTGTCTGAGCTGCTGCTCTTTAATTCCTTGCCTAGTTCTAAGATTTTAGCTGCATAGTCTGCTCGGCTGTTTTGGTCCTTTACTTCTCCAAGCAGTTCTTGCGCTTTTCCAAGGAAGACAAGAGCTTGAGCGCTCTTTTCGCTATCATTCGAGGTGCCAAAATCATCATAAATACCTTTCAAAAATTCATAAATCATGGCTTTGTAGGTTGGCTGATCTGGCTCACCCTGATCTAGCTCTGTCTTTTCAGAGGACGCAGAAGGCTGACCGCTAGCAAGGGCAGCTGCAATCTCTTTTTTAGTCTGATAGAGAGCAGGGAAAAGCTGTTGGAGATTGGTCGCTTCTATAAAGGCTTGAGACTTATAGAGAGTCAAGGTCAGCTCGGCTGCTTTTCTGCGCAGCTCAGGGCTCAAACGTCCATCCTCTAATGCTTGGTAGAAATAGCGAATATAATCAACCGCTGTGACGCCTGTCCGATCATGATAATCTTCTAAAGCTGATAGTAATTGTCCTAGCTCTGCCATTTCAGCTTGATTCTGGCCAGCATAAGCATTTTGCAGACGCTGCAGCAAGTCAGCTTTCTTCAGTCCATAGCTATCTGTGTCAAGCCGGTTCATTCTCTCCAAAACTCCTTGATAGTTCTTGTCCAGCTCGGTCTCTTGGATTGGCTTGACCGTCTGATCCACATGGATAAACTGCTTATCAAAGTTATCCAGACTGCTCAGGTAGCCAGCAGTTGAGTTGCTAGGTAGCTTCTTCATGGTTTCCACAAACTGCCCCAAAGCCAGCTCAATTCGCCGCTGCATAAGAGGATCATCAGCATATAGACGCTGACTATCCGCTTTTAGCCTTTCTACTTTCTGCAAAACAACGGTCTCATCATAATCGCCATGCTCATATTTAGATTGAATCTGAGGCAGACGATTTTTCAAGGCTTCTACAGCGCCCTTGGACTGGATTTTAATATAGTGGTTATGGTCGCCATGAGGAATCACAAATTGACCATCTTCCACCTGCAGACTGTAAGGCGAAAGACCTGAGCGTAAGGCTGTTGTGTAGAGCTCATTCATGAAGTCCAGCTCTGCATTGCCCGTTACCAGAGGAATGCGGACATGCTCCTTGCGAACAGCATAGGGGTGGATATGCGTCGGATCATAGGCTTGGTCAGGGTTATTAAAGACAAAGAAACCATTTGAGATGCGAACCGCTTCCTTGGGAACGCCATAGGTTTGGCAGATATAAGCAATCTTTTCCTCATCGCTGGCATCGCGTGAATAACGTTCAGCGTCATTGACTGCTGCAGACGGTTTTACTGGTTGCTGCTTGGCCAAGTCTTGCTCCGCTGCTTGAATCTGTTCAGCAGTCAAGTCTTTCTTGTAAAAGTAATGAGCATGATCTCCATGCGATACCATGTAGCCTTGGTCGTCCTTGCCAATGACAGCCTCCGCATGGAAACCATGGTCGTGATCAGGCTGTGACGGTAGCTGAGGCTTCAAAGCTTGCAGTGGATCTCCCAGAGGCTGGTAAGTATAACCAATAGGAATCAAGCGGGCAATCTTAGCTTCCAAGTCTGACAGCTTGTCATAAGGAATGAAATGATGGTGATTTCCGTGGGGAATAACGATTCCATTTTCTGTCCGACGGCTGATTTTCAGCGGGTCAAACACCACGCCGTCCCCTTCATGATAGCGCTGAGATTGAGGCAGGGCATAGAGTTGCTGCAGCAGACTTGGCAAGGATGGCTGAGATGGTTGAGACGGCTGGAGCGAATTAGACGGACTCGGCTGAGTAACCGCTAAGCCAGGGCTTGGTTGCTCAATCTTTGAATGATTTGGCAGCTGTGGAGTCGGATTTGAGACTGGTCCACCCTGATTGTCAGCACTATTCTGATTCCAAGTATTGGAAGAAGCAACCGTCCTGCCGTAGTTAGGCGGATTCACTCGTCCGCCAGCCCGTCTGCTATTCCAGTAGCTCTGAGCCGCAGCCAATTCTGCCGGCGACAAGTCGCTCTTGGGAATGTAGTGAAAATGGCCGCCATGCGGCACGATAAAAGCATCGCCAGTATCCTCGATGACGTCAGAGGGGCTGAAAGTATAACCGTCATCCGTTTTATATCCCCCTTGCCCTTGGTGGGAAATTCCTGCAAGGTCTGCTGCCGTCTTTCCCGCAGCTAAGGACTTGCTAGGTTGACTGAAATCGCGAGTTCTGCTTGATTTTGTAGTGGAAGATTTGCCACTATCGCCTTCTTCCTTGGTCTTATGCAGCTTCTTCTGCCGTGCAATCTCATCTACCGAGCGGACATTACTGGTATGCTTGGCATCCTTGAGGTAGAGATAATACTTCCCATCTAGCTTGATGATATAGCCATCCTTGACCTCATTGACTATATCTGCTTCCTGCAGCGTGTAATTAGGATCTCGGATAATCAACTCTTCGCTGATAATGGCATCAAAAGGCACCTTTCCATCAAAGTAATGATAATGGTCTCCGTGAGAAGTGACATAGCCCTGATCCGTAATTTTCACGACAATTTGCTCTGCTTCAATACCTTCCTCATCATTGATTTGTTCAGATGTCAAATTTTTATCCGTCTTGTCACCCGAAGTCTTGTCCTCAATATAGGCTATTTTGTTATCTTTTGTCTGAGTTCGGGGCTGAGTTTGCCATTGGATAAGCCCGTAAGTTCCGAGGCCGAGAGCTAATACAGCTGCTGAAGCTAGGAAATATTTCTTTTTCATGGTTTTCCTTTATCCTTTCAAATCTTTAGCTAAAACAGCTAGATTTTCTTCTAAATTTTCTAAATAAGATAGTTGGTTGGCTGGGTCTGCTTCCAGAGGATTCAGTTCCTTGATTTGTACACCGGTCGCCTTGACCAAGGTTTGAGCCACTTTGGAAGAAGCATTGCTTTCCACAAAAATGGTCTTGACCTTGTGCTCCTTGACAAAGTCTTCTATCTCTGTCAGCTGACGCGGACTAGGCTCCTGCTCCGGTGAAATACCCGCAATACCCAACTGAGTCAGCCCGAAGCGCTTGGCTAGATAAGAAAAGGCTGTATGTTGCGTGACAAAGGTCTTGTTGGGCACTTTATCAAAAATCTCCTGATAGCGTTCTGTCAGCTTTTTGGCCTCTTCTTGAAATTTTCGAGCATTGGCCTGATAAGTATCCCGATGGTCGCTATCCAGCTCCGACAGTCTGTCAGCGATAATCTGAGCTTCCTCCGCAGCCTTCTGAGGATCCAACCAGGTATGAGGATCATAGAGCGTCTTCTCATCCACTCCCTCTCCTGCTTGGACATCTTCCAAACCAGCGACTCGATCCAGCTTCATACCCTGGGAAGCCTCAAGGACTTGAACCTTGGAATTCTTGAGACTAGGATTCAGCTCGCCAGCCCAGGACTCCAAGGTCCGTGAATGATAAACAAAGACATCTGCATCATAGATGGCTGCCACATCATTGGCTGAAGGCTCAAAATCATGAATGCCACTGCTAGACTGAATCATGCGCACGTCATTCAGATCGCCCGATATAACCTTTACCATGGAGTAGATAGGATAAAAGCTAGTTACAATTTTCAATCCTTGCGAGGGACTGGATTCCTTTTGAGACTGACAAGCCCAGAGACACAAGGACAGGACCAGCAGACTAAGGCAGGCTAAGAATTTTAAAACTCGTTTCACAATTTCTCCTCAACTTATTATTAACCGGTTTATTAACTGGTTAATATAATACACTTTGTCAACTTCTTTGTCAAGTTTTTTTAAGAAAATAAAGCAAAAAGGAAGTAGGATTCTTTCCCACTTCCTCTTTGCTTTTAATTCATTATATTTGAAAGGTTTTTTATTATGATTATTCAAGGATAGAATAAGATTGGAAACAGGCTAGAGAGCAGTATATTTTCAATCTTGTTCACTTAGTTTTACCTCCTCATCGTTTGGATGTGCCTCCCGCCAAGCTAGATAGTCTTGATAGGAGTTAATTGGTGTCACATTACCCGTTTTCTCATCCTTAATAGACAGGACTAATTTTTCCTCTCCAGCCGGTGCAAACCAGCGCATCGCAATATTGAACCATTCTTCCTCGCTTTTTTCACCTTTACGAACAAGAGTTCGACCTTGATTACTATTCATTATTTTAACAAGGTTGGGGTGAGCCTGAGAAAGATTGAGCGTGTTCGGTATTTCAGTTGTCTCATTCGCATATGCACCCATACCTGTTAAATTAACACTCACGCTATAATTCGCTAAAATTTCCATTAAACCAGTTTTCCCAACACCAACAGTAAAAATTATTTCAGCCTGTTTAAGTTCTTTTGGATAATCTATAACTGCCTCGGTTTCTGTATTAATAAGGACTTCTTTCAGAGTAGTCCACGTCCCTTGCTCAGTTAAAACTACATGTAAATAGTCCGCACCCTGATAGTAAACAATATTTCCTGGCAAGTCGATACCTGCATTTGGATAATATTTCTTAATAATGTTATATACATTCAACTTTTTCTTTCTTTATTTACTATTTAAATCGTAAGAGTAAAGGTAATAGTATTCTCCCTCATTTTGTCTTTTATCATCATTTAAGCCCTCTTCGTTCACTCTGATTTTCCACGCTTGCATGTAAAGGCTGTCCTGTCCCATTTCAAAACGACCTTGATTCTTTGGAGGCGACAGTAGAATAACTCGACCATTCTCTAATTGATTAATCTGAACCTTATCCATATTAACAGCTTTCACTTCTTTATATTTAAAGTGCTGCACTGATGTTGTTTTAAAAAAGAGAAAACAAACACAAATCCCAAGAAGAATAAATAGTACGAAAGCAAGAGCAACTATATTTTTTGACTGTAGATATTTCATTTAAAATCTCCTACTAAATCCCGAAAGAAATCTTGACGATCCAGCATAAAAATTTAGACCACCCAATCTTCACCTACCAATTCGCGATGAACACCATCTGGCTTCATGATAAATAAAATTTTTTCTATTTTACTAACTCACGTTCTTTTTTTGTTTATTTTATCATAATATCAGCCAAAAAAATATATTGTAAATAATAAAAAAAGAGAAGGAACAACATTTTGTTCACTTCTCTCCTGATTTTTGTCCCTTGTTAAATCGCCTCTGTAGTGAAGCTGCGGCTTTCCAGCACCTTCAGAATGGCATCAGCTGTGTCCAAGGCTGTGAAAAGTGGAACTCCGTGCTCAATAGCTGAGCTGCGGATTATTTGACCATGCTTATCTGCTGTTCGCTTGGTTCCGACCGTGTTGATAATAGCCTGAACCTTGCCCTTGCGGATATAGGCTGGGATGTCCTTGTTATCATCACTGCCGATTTTTTCCACCAGACGAACATGGAGACCATGATTTTCAAAATAGGAGGCTGTTCCCTTGGTTGCCCAGATACCATAGCCAATATTGGCAAAACGTTGAGCCAGCTGCAAGGCTTCTTTCTTGCTATCGCCTGCAATAGTAAAGACGATATTTCCAAAGTTTGGCAGATGGAGATAGGAAGCCTCAAAAGCCTTGTAGAGAGCTTTCTCGAGTGTGCGGTCGCTGCCCATGACTTCGCCGGTAGACTTCATTTCAGGTCCCAAAAGACTGTCAACCTTCGCCAGCTTGGTAAAGGAGAAGACTGGCGCCTTGATATGAACCATGGAACTTTCTGGATGAAGGCCATCTTCATAGCCCAGCTCTGCCAAGCTTTCCCCAAGAATCAAACGAGTCGCTACTTGTGCCATCGGAATATCAGTCACCTTGGACAAGAAAGGAACAGTCCGGCTGGCCCGTGGATTGACCTCAATGACATAGACCTGCTCATCTTTGATGACGAACTGAATATTCATCATACCGATACAGTTCAGTCCCAGAGCCAAACGCGTGGTATAGTCTGCAATGGTATCCTTAACTTTCTGCGATAGGGTTTGTGGAGGATAGGCCGCCATGGAATCTCCTGAGTGAACTCCTGCCCGCTCGATATGCTCCATAATCCCGGGAATCAAGACCTGACGACCATCAGAAATGGCATCCACTTCGCACTCATCACCGACAATATAAGAATCGACCAAAACCGGATGGTCTGGACTTGCCTTAACCGCTGTCCGCATATAAGAACGTAGATCCGCTTCGTTTTCTACGATTTCCATGGCACGGCCACCCAAGACATAGGAAGGCCGAACCAGAACAGGGAAGCCAATCTTACGAGCGGCCTCTACTGCCTCCTCTTCATTAGTAGCCGTCTGACCCGGCGGTTGCGGAATATCCAGCTCCTTCAGAGCTTGCTCAAAGAGATCCCGGTCCTCAGCTCGATCCAAGTCCGCCACTTGGGTACCTAAAATCTTAACACCAGCCTTGGACAGTGGCTCTGCAAGATTAATGGCTGTCTGTCCACCAAACTGTACGATAACCCCCTTAGGCTGCTCCAGCTCAATGACATTCATAACATCCTCAAAAGTCAGCGGCTCAAAGTAGAGCTTGTCAGAGACAGAAAAGTCAGTCGATACAGTCTCCGGATTGCTATTCATGATAATTGCTTCATAACCAGCTGCCTGAATAGCCTTTACAGAATGGACGGTCGCATAGTCAAATTCGACTCCCTGCCCGATTCGGATAGGACCTGAGCCCAGCACCAGAACTGATTCCTTGCTGGATTTGACAGATTCATTTTCAAAGCCATAGGTGGAATAGAAATAAGGCGTCGCAGACTCGAACTCTGCAGCACAGGTATCCACCATCTTGTAGACTGGCACAATCTTCTGCTCCTGCCGGATGCAACGCACCTGCTCGGCTGTCATGTCCCACAAGGCAGCAATCTTAGTATCCGCAAAGCCATTTTGCTTGGCTTTCTTGAGTACATAGCTATCTCCAATATGACTGGCCAGTTCCTGCTCTATTTCATAAATGTGGAGCAGCTTATCCA
>CBDFAZ010000032.1:0-16842 GCA_965245685.1 uncultured Streptococcus sp.
AGTGGATGTGACTCGTCAATTTTCTCCAGAAGAAATGGCTGAGCTGCAAGAGCGCATTGAAGCTGCTAACCGTGAATTAGCTGCGACCCAAGCTTTTTCTCCGCTCAGTGATGAAGATATAGAAGCTCACGCAGCTGAGGAAAAACCAGAAACTGACCATCACGATGATGATACAAATGGGGAACAAAAAGTTCCAGTAAATATTTTATAATTTTGAATAAGATAAGATTGTAAAAACACAGACCAAGCAAAATACTTTCAGCGAGCAGATGATGGTGGGAGATCTGCAGTCCATCTTGCTTGGGCTATCATTTTACAGAACTTTCATCTGAAATCAGTAGGATGAGACGGCAGTCCACGTTACGGACAAAGAGGGGCAAGAGGAGCATCATGTTATTGTCTTGCCTAAACAAAGGTGGTACCGCGAATTTTCGTCCTTTTTGGAGAAGTTTGCGGTTTTTAATTTGTAATAAAAAAAATAAAGAGGAATAAAATGAAACTGAAAGAAACACTCAATCTTGGGAAAACTGCTTTCCCTATGCGGGCCGGTCTTCCAAATAAGGAGCCAATCTGGCAGAAGGAATGGGATGAAGCTAAGCTTTATCAGCGCCGTCAGGAACTGAATGAAGGCAAGCCGCACTTTATCCTGCATGATGGCCCTCCCTATGCTAACGGGAATATTCACGTCGGCCATGCTATGAATAAGATTTCCAAAGATATCATTGTTCGCTCAAAGTCTATGGCTGGCTACTATGCGCCTTACATTCCAGGATGGGATACGCATGGTCTTCCGATTGAGCAGGTCTTGGCAAAGCAAGGTGTTAAACGCAAAGAGCTAGACTTGGTAGAATACCTCAAGATGTGTCGTGACTATGCTCTCAGCCAAGTCGAAAAGCAAAAAGAAGATTTCAAGCGTTTGGGTGTTTCTGGTGATTGGGAAAATCCTTATGTAACCTTGACACCAGATTATGAAGCCGCTCAGATCCGCGTCTTTGGTGAAATGGCTAAGAAAGGATACATCTACCGTGGCGCTAAGCCAGTTTACTGGTCTTGGTCTTCAGAGTCAGCTTTGGCTGAAGCGGAAATTGAATACCATGATTTGGTTTCCACATCTCTCTACTATGCTAACCGCGTCAAAGATGGCAAAGGGGTCTTGGACACAGATACTTACATCGTCGTATGGACAACAACTCCATTTACCATTACAGCTTCCCGTGGTTTGACAGTTGGAGCAGATATTGACTACGTTTTGGTCCAGCCTGCGGGTGAAAGTCGCAAGTTTATTGTAGCATCTGAGTTATTGAACAGCTTGTCCGAGAAATTTGGCTGGGCTGATGTTCAGGTATTGGCAACTTACCGTGGTCAAGAATTGAACCACATCGTGACGACTCACCCATGGGATACTGCTGTAGATGAGTTGGTCATTTTGGGTGACCATGTTACGACAGACTCTGGTACTGGTATTGTCCATACTGCACCTGGTTTTGGTGAGGATGACTACCATGTCGGTGTAGCCAATGGACTGGAAGTTGCTGTGACAGTCAATGAGCGCGGTATCATGATGGAAAATGCTGGTCCTGACTTTGAAGGCCAGTTCTATGATAAGGTTGTGCCAACGGTTATTGAAAAGCTTGGTGATTTGCTCCTTGCTCAAGAAGAAATTTCTCACTCTTATCCATTTGACTGGCGTACTAAGAAGCCAATCATCTGGCGAGCAGTACCACAGTGGTTTGCATCTGTTTCTAAATTCCGTCAAGAAATTTTAGATGAAATTGACAAGGTTAAATTCCATTCTGAATGGGGGAAAGTACGCCTCTACAATATGATTCGTGACCGTGGTGACTGGGTTATCTCTCGTCAGCGGGCTTGGGGAGTTCCACTTCCAATCTTCTATGCCGAAGACGGAACACCAATCATGACAGCAGAAACCATCGAACACGTGGCTCAGCTCTTTGAGGAGCACGGCTCTATCGTCTGGTGGAAGCGTGAAGCAAAAGACCTCTTACCAGAAGGATTTACTCATCCAGGTTCTCCAAACGGCGAATTTACCAAGGAAACGGACATCATGGACGTTTGGTTTGACTCAGGTTCATCATGGAATGGGGTAGTGGTCAACCGTCCGGAATTGACTTACCCGGCTGATCTTTATCTAGAAGGTTCAGACCAATACCGTGGTTGGTTCAATTCATCCCTTATCACATCAGTTGCTAACCATGGCGTGGCCCCTTACAAACAAATCTTGTCACAAGGCTTTGCCCTAGATGGCAAGGGTGAAAAGATGTCTAAATCCCTTGGAAATACGATTGCTCCAAGTGACGTGGAAAAACAATTTGGTGCGGAAATCTTGCGTCTCTGGGTAACCAGTGTAGACTCCAGCAACGACGTTCGTATCTCTATGGATATCTTGGGTCAAGTTTCTGAAACCTACCGTAAGATTCGGAATACCTTGCGTTTCTTGATTGCCAATACCTCTGACTTTAATCCAGCTGAGGATGCCGTAGCTTACGAAGAACTTCGCTCTGTTGATAAATACATGACTATCCGCTTCAATCAATTAGTAGAGACTATTCGCAAGGCTTACGCAGACTTTGAGTTTCTAACTATTTATAAAGCGATTGTCAACTTTGTGACCGTTGACTTGTCCGCTTTCTATCTGGACTTTGCCAAAGATGTCGTCTATATCGAAGCAGCTAAATCATTGGAACGTCGTCAGATGCAGACTGTCTTTTATGATATTTTGGTCAAGATTACCAAGCTATTGACACCAATTCTGCCACACACAGCAGAAGAAATCTGGTCTTACTTGGAGCATGAAGGTGAAGAATTTGTTCAGTTATCCGAATTGCCTGAAGCTCAGACTTTCCCAAATCAAGAAGAAATTTTGGACACTTGGTCTGCCTTTATGGACTTCCGCAGTCAAGCTCAGAAAGCCTTAGAAGAAGCCCGCAATGAGAAGGTTATCGGAAAATCGCTGGAAGCGCACCTGACTGTCTATCCAAATGAAGTCATCAAAACATTGCTTGAGGCAGTCAACAGTGATGTGGCTCAGCTTCTTATCGTTTCTCAGTTGACTATTGCTGATGATCCTGCTCCAGAAGGCGCTCTAGTCTTTGAAGATGTAGCTTTTGTCGTAGAGCATGCGCAGGGGCAAGTCTGTGATCGCTGCCGCCGCATTGATACAACAGTTAAAGAGCGCAGTTATCAAGCTCTTGTCTGTGACCACTGTGCAGAAATTTTAGAAGAAAACTTTTCGGAAGCAGTTGCAGAAGGCTTTGAGGCCAAGTAAGTTTTGAAAATATAAAATGGCTTTACCCTTTAGTGGTAAGCCATTTTTTAGATAGATTTGAGGATGTTTTGGTTTAGAGCTAGCTTAGAAGAAAACAGTTGCATTTGCAACTGTTTTCTGTTATACTACTTATAACTTAGGAGTATCTATTTTGGTTAGAATATTTTGGAGCTGAAAGAGCTCAGAGGAAGTCAGTTGCTGCAGGGCTTGACTGGCATAGGTATTTTCAAAGCCAATTAGCTGGTCGTAGAGTTTGAGAGCCTGACTGTTAGGATAGAGCTCTTTGAACTTCTTATTTTGAGCTTTGGTCTTTTTGATAATCAAGCCCCTATCTTCCAGCTTTCGTAAAGAGCGGCTGAGGGTAGTCTTGTCAATCTGCACCATCTCTGCCAGTTGTGATTGGCTGAGACCTTCATTTTCGACGATGCGAATGAGAAGTAGAAACAAATTATTGTCTAGGCCGTAGTTACTGGCTTTCTGATTCATTTTCATCATAGCCTGTCTAGAAATAAAGCCCATTTGACGGAAAAGTTGACGGTAATCCATAGGAACTCCTTGATAGTTGCATTTGCATTTATTATACATTAAAAAGATAGAGGAAACAAGTATGTGGTCTAGGAAAAAATTAACAGAGTTGAAGCCGATAGAATTTTATCAAATCTTAAAATTGCGCATTGACACCTTTGTGGTGGAGCAGGAGCGCATTTATCATGAACTGGATGAGAAGGACCTAGAAGCAGTGCACGTTTACCATGCTAATGAAAAAGGGGAAATCGATGCTTATGCTCGGGTCTTTGAAGAGGGAGAGCATTTAGTCTTTGGTCGAGTAGTCACAGCTCAGTCTGTACGAGGACAGGGCTTAGGAGGACAGCTTATCAGAGAAATCTTACAATTATGTGCTGAAAAATGGCCAGGAAAGGAAATTGAAATAGAGGCTCAGGAGCAGGTGGCTGCTCTCTATGAAAAGTATGGCTTCAAATCGGTTGGCAAACCCTTTATTTTTGAATCGACGCCTCACATTACCATGATCTATAAACAATAAAAAACTAAGGCCTGGCCTTAGTTTTTACTGTTTAACAGGAATGGAAATTTCGATTAGATTATTAGCGTAAATCGTTCGGATAGCAGCTTTATCAATAGCGTTTGCATCAATTTTTCTCTTCAAGAAAAATTCTCTAATTTTTTCGATTTCCTGTTCACGTACAGCACGGTGCATGTTTGAAATCAAAATTTCATAGTGAAGAGGAGCTTGTGTAAAAACAACATCGCTGTTTCCAGCAGAATAAACTTCGACTAATATCGCATCGGTGCTTTCCAATTGGCTTTTGACAAGGTCAGCATGACTGTTTGTTGTATTAATAAGCTTCATACGATTTCCTCCTGCTTTATACCTGCTATTATTATAACATATTTGCTATAAATTGTGAATGATTTCTTTAAGCTTTAAGCGTATTTTTCCAAGCTTGGATACCCCATTTATGGCTGCCGCGTTTGAGTGTTTCAATAGCTTCTTCGACTGGGAACCAGGCAAGTTGATTGAAATCTTCCAACGGTTTTTGTACTTCTTGGAAAGAGGTGACCTCATACAGGTAGGCTGGGTTGTAAAAGTAGGTGTCGCGATGGCGGGAGTAAAAATATTCGTCAGCTTGTCCAAGATAGCGTCCAAGCTGGGCTGTGAATCCAAGTTCTTCCATCATCTCGCGTTCAAGGGCAGTCTGATGGTTTTCCCCCTCTTCAATCTCTCCACCGGGCAGAAACCAAGCCCCGTTAGGCGCCTGAACCAAAATAATCTTTTCTTTCTTTTCGTCTGGGATAACGGCATAGACTCCGTAGCGGGTCACATATTCTACATTTGCTTCCTTTTCACCAAAGGTTGGATTTGTCATTCTAATATCCTCAATCTCTAGTCAGTTTACTATCTATCATAATGGACTAAGGACCAGCTGTCAAGAATTTACTCAGTTTATTGGACAGAAAAAGAATGATAGTCCTTGAAAGAAATCCCCTTTAAATTAATAAATTCCTTCCTCCGACCGTTAAAAAAACTCTTCTTTATGGGAATGGTAAAACATTTATAGAAGAAATTGTTATAATAGTAGCGAGGTGGTTTTATGACAGAAAGCAGACTTTTTAGAATCTTATATCTTCTTTTAGAGCAAGGCCGTACAACAGCTCCCGAATTGGCCTCACTATTTGAAGTATCTATTCGGACCATCTATCGAGATGTAGACAAGCTGAGTTTGGCAGGAATACCCGTCTATTGCAGCCCAGGCAAGGGCGGGGGTATTTTTCTGATGAAGGATTTTGTCTTAGACAAGGCCTTATTTTCAGAGTCTGAGAGGGATGAGCTATTAGCTGCTCTTCAAGGCTTGCAGATTTTAACAGATGGCGAGCAAGTAGAGACCCTGTCTAAGTTGCAGTCTTTGTTTCAAGTTCAGGCAACATCCTGGCTAGAGGTGGATTTCACTGATTGGCGCAAGAAAGCAGATCAGAAAGAACTGTTTGATACCATTAAGCAAGCAATATTGCAAAGAAGAGTCTTGTCTTTTTCTTACTTGAATGGGCTAGGAGAAAGAGAGCAGCGCAAGATAGAGGCGCTGAAGTTAGTATTTAAAAGTCAAGATTGGTATGTTGCTGGCTTTTGTCGTTTAAGACAAGCTCCGCGTTTTTTTAAACTCAGCAGAATGAGAGACTGTCAAATGTTAGAGGAAAGATTTAAACAGAGAGTCTTGGATGAGACATTTAGTCCTGAGGAGCGGCTAGGAGGCACTGTAAAAGTCCTCTTGAAATTTGACCGGAAGCATGCCTTTAGAGTGTACGAGGAGTTTTCAGAAGCAGAGATAGAGGAGACTGATGGGAGCCTTTCTGTCCAAACGCATTTGCCGAGTCACGATAGTCTTTATACCTACTTGCTATCCTTTTTGGATGGAGTTGAAATCATGGAGCCGCCTCGGTTACGGGAAGAATTCAAAGAAAAGTTAAAAGCTATTGCCGATATTTATAAAAGCTGACAGAGGTTGTCAGCTTTTCTTTGCTATACTGTTTGTAGTAAAGAAAGGAGGGCTCTCTCATGAAATATGAATGGAGAAAAGCCAATCAAGAAATCTATCAAATCAAGTCTGTACCCTGTCTCATAGATCTTCCTGCCCAGTCTTTTATCATGATTGACGGCAAGGGCAATCCTAATGCTGCTGACTTTTCGGAACGAATTGGTGCTCTGTACAGCTTAGCCTATGCTATCAAGATGAACTACAAAAAGACAGCGGCCGAGCAAGAATTTACTGATTTTACAGTTTATCCCTTGGAAGGACTTTGGCAGCAAGAGCAAGCAGGAGAACTGATTAAAGAAGAATTGATTTATACCATTATGATTGGGCAGCCGGACTTTATCACTGAAGAGATGGTGAAAAAGGCTCTGGAACAAGTCCGTGTCAAAAAGCCTAATCCTCTATATGATGAGATTCGCTTTGAAGAAATGACGGAAGGAGCGTGTATCGCCATACTGCATCTGGGTCCTTTTGACGAAGAACCTCAATCCTTCGCTAAAATGGATGTCTTTTGCCAGAGTCATCAGCTGAAACGGATTTCACACACTCATAGGGAAATCTACCTCAATAATCTGAATCGGACAGACCCTAGCAAGCTGAAAACAATTCTGCGCTACAAGGTTCAGAAGGATCAATAAAGAAATAGAGCAGAAAACTAATTGTTTTCTGCTCTATTTTGTCGAAAATTATTTTTCTTCTTGAGATGAATTAAGGGACTCTGTGCTTTTAGTTTTCTTGGCTGACTTGATGAGAATCTTACCATTGCTGGTCATGATAGCTTTGAGATCTTTTTCGCTTGGATTTTCCAGATAGAAGTCAGTAATAGCATCTTCGATATGGTCCTGAATGGTGCGGCGCAGTGGGCGAGCGCCCATTTTCGGATCGTAGCCTAAATCAACCAATTTTTCCTTGGCCTTCTCTGTAACATCTAGATGAATGTCGTTGGTTGCCAAACGTTGATTGACATCGTCCAGCATCAGGTTGACGATTTGCAGCAGATTGTCCTTGCTGAGCGCCTGGAATTCGATAATGCCGTCAAAGCGGTTCATAAACTCAGGACTGAAGAAGTTGCCCAATTCACCTAAGACGGAATTGGTGCGTCCTTCACGCGCTGCTCCAAATCCAACGCTGGCTTCAGCTTTGCCAGTTCCAGCATTGGATGTCATGATGATAATGGTGTCCTTGAAGCTTACAGTCCGGCCTTGACCATCGGTCAGGCGGCCATCATCCAGAACCTGCAGGAACATGTGCATAACATCAGGATGGGCTTTTTCTACCTCATCCAGTAGAATGAGTGAGTATGGATTACGGCGAACGCGCTCAGTCAATTGACCAGCTTCATCATAGCCGACATAGCCCGGAGGGGCACCGACCAGCTTGGCTACGCTGTGTTTTTCCATATATTCACTCATATCAAAGCGAATCATGCTGTCAGCCGAGCCAAATAGCTCAATGGCTAGTTGCTTAGACAGCTCAGTCTTACCGACACCAGTTGGTCCGACAAAGAGGAAGCTGCCGATTGGGCGATTAGGACTTCCTAGTCCGACCCGGTTGCGACGGATGGCCTTGGCAATCTTATCCACAGCATCGTCTTGGCCGATGACATGGGCCTTTAGGTCACTAGAGAGATTAACTAGTTGAGACTGTTCTTTTTCTTTGAGGTCGCCAACTGGGATATTGGTCTTTTGCTCTACGATGTGCTCAATCGTTTTCTCGCTAATAATCGGAGTATCCTTATCCAGTACACTTGTCTGCTGGAGTTCCTTGTACTTGGCAATCTGGTCCCGGAAGTAAGCTGCTTTCTCGAAATCTTCGTCACGGGTTGCTTGAGCCTTGAGGTTTTCGGCCTCAATCAGACGTTGGTCAATGACCTTGGGATCAACAAAGTTGAGGGTTAGATTCATCTTGGAACCAGCCTCATCCAAGAGGTCAATAGCCTTGTCTGGCAGGAAGCGATCTTGGATGTAGCGGTTGGAGAGAAGCGCAGCAGCTTCAATGGCCGCATCTGTGTACTTGACATGATGGTAGTCTTCGTATTTTTTCTGAATCCCTTTGAGGATGGTAATCGTTTCTTCAACAGTCGGCTCGTCTACCTTAACTGGCTGCATCCGGCGCTCCAGTGCTGCATCCTTCTCAATGATACGGTATTCATTGAGGGTGGTTGCTCCAACCATCTGGAGCTCACCGCGAGCCAGAGCTGGTTTGAGGATGTTCCCAGCGTCCATATTGCCATCGCCAGCAGAGCCTGCTCCGACAATTTCATGGATTTCATCAATAAAGAGAATGACATCCTGACGAGAACGAATCTCATCTATAAGCTTCTGCATTCTCTCCTCGAATTGGCCACGGATACCAGTTCCCTGTACTAAACTGACAACGTCTAGGCGGATAACTTCCTTGCCTTGAAGTTTATGAGGTACATCACCGTCGACAATTTTCTGGGCCAGACCTTCCACCACGGCTGTTTTTCCGACTCCTGGCTCTCCTATGAGAACAGGATTGTTTTTGGTGCGGCGGTTGAGGATTTCAATGACACGGACAATTTCTTCATCACGGCTAATAACAGGATCGATCTCGCCTCGGCGAGCCAACTCAGTCACGTTGATACCAAACTCTTCCAGCAGGCCTTTTGGCTTTTGCGGACTTGGCTGAGGCTGACCACTCTTGCTAGGATTGGAGCCGTAGCCGCCACCGCCTCCATAGGCTCCGCCAGATTGGGTAGGAGGAGTAGTTGGTTCCTGAGGCTGTTGGAAATTGCTGAGGCTGTTGAAGAAGTCATCGATAGGATCCGTACCATGATTGTTGGCATTGGCAATTCCACCGAACAAGGAATGTTCAGGGTCTGTTTTCATGATTTGGTAGCAGTTTTGGCACAAATCCACCTGCTGTTTATGGCCATTTACGTTGGTATAAAGGTGAATCGTAGATTCATTGATTTTACAATTTTGACAAAGCATGCAGATACCTCTTTTCTTTTAGTGTGCAAGCTATTTATAGAAATAATTAAAGGTCAAAAATAGTCAAAGTTTTATAGTTTCATTATATCAGTATTCTCGAACTTTGCAAGAATTTACTACAAAATCCTCCCTTAGACCGAGCAGAATGAAAACAAATTCTTGAAAAATTACAAAAAATGGGCTTTTAGTGGTATTTCAGTCGCTATTTATGGTAAAATAAGAGGGAACTAAGTAAATAGGAGAAACAAAATGGAATCACATTTAGTTAGAATTATTAACCGCTTAGAAGCTA
This sequence comes from uncultured Streptococcus sp., assembly GCA_965245685.1. GTDB lineage: Bacteria > Bacillota > Bacilli > Lactobacillales > Streptococcaceae > Streptococcus. The sequence goes on from CBDFAZ010000032.1 coordinate 9,583, forward strand.
TGGCTAAGGATGGCGGAAATTTAAAACGTAATTTTGAGCGTGAAGGAGTGGTTGTAGCAGAAGTAGCTTACAGTTACGACGAAGAAAACGGCTCTGTCTTCACATTGCGTGACGTTGCAGCGCGTGAGACCTATACTTTCGACAGCATCGATTTGATTGCAATGGAAATCTATGAATTACTCTACTAAAAAGCACTTAGCTGCTTTTTATTTTTACTCTTTTTATCTTATTTTGAAAAAGATTTAGTAGGTCTAAAAATTTTACCACCAGGTGCCAATGAAACCTCGTCTTATAACCTTGTATAAGAAAAAGTTATAGGCTGGGCACAGATTTTTTTGGTATAATGAAAAAGATAATGAAAAAGAAATGAGAATGACATGGCGCAGATTATTGATGGTAGAGGTTTGGCAGAGAAGCTTCAGAAAAAATTAGCCGAAAAAACGGCTCGCCTCAAAGAAAAGACAGGTCAGGTTCCGGGCTTGGTAGTGATTGTGGTGGGAAATAATCCAGCCAGTCAAATCTACGTGCGTAATAAAGAGCGCTCGGCCTTGGCTGCTGGCTTTCGGAGTAAGATAGAACATCTGCCAGAAGAAACCAGTCAAGAAGAGCTCTTGAGCTTGATTGAAACTTATAATCAAAATCCTGACTGGCATGGCATTTTAGTCCAACTACCTTTGCCTGAGCATATTGATGATGAAGCTGTGCTGCTGGCCATCGATCCAGACAAGGATGTTGATGGCTTTCATCCGCTTAATATGGGCAAGCTATGGAGCGGCCACCCTGTTATGATTCCAGCTACTCCTGCAGGCATTATGGCAATGTTCCATGAATATGGTGTTGAACTAGAAGGCAAGCGAGCGGTCGTCATCGGGCGAAGTAATATTGTCGGTAAGCCCATGGCTCAGCTGCTTTTGGCTAAGAATGCGACAGTGACCCTAACGCATTCGCGGACCCACAATCTAGCTAAGACTGCTAAGCGGGCAGATATTTTGGTGGTGGCTATCGGTCGTGGACATTTTGTGACCAAGGACTTTGTCAAGGAAGGAGCTGTTGTCATTGATGTCGGTATGAACCGAGATGAGAATGGCAAGCTGATTGGCGATGTTAAATTTGATGAAGTGTCTGAACTTGCCAGTCTGATTACCCCTGTACCTGGAGGTGTTGGGCCCATGACCATTACCATGCTGATGGAGCAGACCTACCAAGCCTTTAAACGGAGTCTTGAATCATGAAATTTGTTTTTGATTTGGATGGGACCTTGTCCTTTGATTATATGACGATTGATGAGGAGATTAAGCAGGTTCTGCTAACGGCTCCTCAGTTTGGGCATGAAGTTTTGTTTGCTTCAGCGCGTTCCTATCGAGATTGTCTGGGACTATTGGGTCCAGAATTGAGCCAGTGGATAGTGATTGGCCTGAATGGCGGAGTAGCTTATCAGAAGGGACAGCTGATGTTTGAGCGTCAGCTGCATCAGTCAAGTTATCAAGCCATTCTAGACACTTGTTTGACCTATAATTTGCCTTTTTTCGTTGATAATACTTTTGACTACAGCGGCCAGATTTTAGAAAAAATCCCTTTTATTGCCAGTGTAGATCCTCTCAAGCGGGCAAGACGTCTGGAACTAACTGAACTCCAGCATCCTATTAAGCTTGTTATTTACATGGGGAATCATGAGCAACTCTTAGACGATTTACAGGCTCGCTTTACAAACTTGCCTAGTCTAAGTCTAGACTATCATGAACATGAGAAATGTTTTTATATCAATCCGGCTGAAACCAATAAGGCTTCAACTGTAAAGGAACTCTGCGGTTCGGATTATGTGGCTTTTGGTAATGATCAAAATGATATCCAGCTCTTTAAGAATTCTCTCTACGCTGTGCAGGTTGGGGATTTCCTAGGATTGAGCGATTATGCGGATGAGCAGGTCGCCTTTCAGGAAAATTTACCCAAGGCAGTCGCAGCAAGAATCTTACAAAAATTTGCAGATTTCCGAAGAAAATAACTTTCTTTCGATACGAGGCACCTGTTTAGGTGCCTTTTGGTGTATAATGAAGATAGGTTTGGTCGTCTTGAGACCGGTGCAGGATGAAGTTGGTCTAGGAGAATATCATGGTAAAAAATCCTGAAAATATTTTAAAAAAAGTCATTAGGGAACGTCCCTTGGATAGTCACAAGGGCGATTACGGTCGTCTTTTATTGATTGGGGGGACCTATCCATATGGAGGTGCCATTATCATGGCAGCTTTAGCAGCAGTCAATAGTGGAGCAGGTCTGGTGACTGTTGCTACAGATAGAGACAATATCGCCCCTCTGCACAGTCATCTACCGGAGGCCATGGCCTTTGACTTAGAGGAGCAAGACCAATTGACAGAGCAGCTGGCTAAATCAGATCTAGTCTTGATTGGTTCTGGCTTAGCGGAGAATCAGCTAGGTCTAGATATCCTACAAATGGTAGTTCAGACTGTGGCAGAGCAGCAGATACTTATCATGGATGGCGGCGCCATTTCACTCTTTAGCAAAGCAGCTTTGCCATTTCCAAAAGCCCGAACAGTTTTTACCCCTCACCAGAAGGAGTGGGAAGGCTTATCGGGTTTGAGCTTGTCAGATCAGACAGCGGCAGCCAATCAGGCAGCGGTCAATCAGCTGCCTCTGGGCAGTATTGTTGTGCAGAAAAAGCATGGAACTACCATCTATCAAAGTGGTCAAGAGCAGGTCTTTGAGCTGACAGTAGGCGGACCTTATCAGGCAACTGGTGGCATGGGGGATACGTTGGCTGGTATGATTGCCGCATTTGCGGGTCAGTTCAAGTCAAGCAGTCTCTTTGAGCGAGTGGCGGCTGCGACTCTTCTTCACTCCCTTATCGCTGATGAACTGACTCAGGAAGCTTATGTCGTCCTGCCAACGGCAATCAGTAGAGCCGTTCCAAGGTGGATGAAGAAGATGAGTCAGTAGACTTTTTCTTGGGTTTTAAGTCAGCTGGGTTTCTCTTGTAGAAGCCCAGTTTTTTTTCTTGCTTTTCAGGGTATTTTTGGACTTTGTAATCGGTTTTTTATGCAGTTTTTTGTTATAATAAAAGTTACGGAAAAGCTAGAAAAGAAAGGAAAAGGACATGCCAGAGTATTTGTCAGTTTCGACCTTGACTAAATATCTGAAGATAAAGTTTGAGCGGGATCCGTATTTGGAGCGGGTCTATCTGACTGGCCAGGTGTCCAATTTCCGCCGGCGCCCCAATCACCAGTATTTCTCATTGAAAGATGAAAAGGCCGTCATTCAGGTTACGATTTGGTCTGGTGTCTACCAGAAGCTAGGCTTTGAGCTGGAAGAAGGCATGAAAATCAATGTCATTGGCCGGGTGCAGCTCTATGAGCCGAGCGGTTCCTATTCTATCATCATTGAAAAAGCGGAGCCGGATGGTATCGGAGCTTTGGCTATCCAGTTTGAACAGCTTAAGAAAAAATTGGGGGAAGAAGGGCTTTTTCAAGATAAATTCAAGCAGACCTTACCCCAATTTCCTAAGAAAATCGGCGTCGTTACCAGTCCCAGCGGAGCGGTCATCCGGGATATTATCACGACGGTCAGCCGTCGCTTTCCGGGAGTGGAGATTGTCCTTTATCCGACAAAAGTGCAGGGAGATGGGGCTGCAGCTCAAGTTGCTGACCACATCAGACTGGCCAATGAGCGGTCGGATTTGGATGGACTGATTATTGGTCGAGGTGGTGGTTCTATTGAAGATCTCTGGGCTTTCAACGAAGAGGAAACAGTTCGAGCCATTTTTGAGTCTCGGATTCCTGTTATCTCTAGCGTCGGCCATGAGACAGATACGACTTTGGCGGATTTTGTAGCAGATCGCAGGGCTGCGACTCCAACGGCTGCGGCTGAGCTAGCAACACCGGTCACCAAGCTAGACCTGCTGGGCCATTTGCAGCAGCAGGAAAATCGCATGTCACGCGCGATTTCCAATCGCCTGAGCTATTATCGAGAGAGACTGAATAAACTGACCCAGTCGGTTATCTTCCGACAGCCAGAGCGGCTTTACGATGGCCATCTGCAGAAGTTAGACCAGCTCAACCTGCGACTCAAGCAAAAAATTCGCGAATATTATAGTGAAGAGCAACAGCGGGTCAAAATCTTGCAGCATCGTTTGGAAGCATTGAATCCGCTCAGTCGCGTTCAGCGTCTTCAAGAGCAGATTGCCCAGCTGGAGCGTTTGCTGCGCAGCAACATGGCGGTCATTTATGATAACAAGGTGGCTCAAGTCAGGAGATTATCCGAGGCCTTGCTTATGCTGGATACCAGTCGAATCGTGGCGCGTGGCTATGCTATTGTCCAAAAGAATCAAAAGGTTGTCGAGTCAAGTGCAGGCATTGAAGAAAAAGATGAGCTGACCCTGCTTATGCGGGATGGGCAGCTGGAAGTAGAGGTAAAACATGTCCAAAGAAAAGAAATTTGAAGAAAACTTAGCAGACTTGGAAGTCATTGTCCAAAAGCTTGAAAATGGTGATGTAGCGCTGGAAGAGGCGATTGCGGAATTTCAAAAGGGGATGAAGCTTTCAAAGGAACTTCAGGCTAGTCTGGACAAGGCTGAAAAGACCTTAGTTAAGGTCATGCAGGCAGACGGCACAGAAACGGAAATGGAATGACAAGAAACGAGAAACTGGAAAAAATCGGTCTGACGATTGAGGATTTTTATAAGTCTCAGCAAGTGTCGCCGGATTTATCAGAAGTTATTTTGTACTCGGTGCAGGCTGGAGGCAAGCGAATTCGTCCCTTACTGCTATTGGAGTTGATTCAAGCTTTTGGCCTAGAGCTGACTGAGGCTCACTATCAGGTCGCGGCGGCTCTTGAGATGATTCACACTGGCAGCCTTATCCATGATGATTTGCCGGCTATGGATGATGACGACTATCGTCGCGGCCGCTTGACTAGCCATAAGAAGTTTGGAGAGGATATGGCTATTTTGGCGGGTGATTCTCTCTTTTTGGACCCCTATGGACTATTAGCAAGGACTGAGCTGCCTAGTCAGGTCAAGGTGGAATTAATTTCTGAGTTGTCTCTGGCAGCAGGGAGCTTTGGTATGGTCGCAGGACAAGTTCTGGACATGCAAGGCGAAGGACAAGCAATTAGTTTAGAAGATTTAAAAACCATCCATGCCAATAAGACTGGAAAACTTCTAACATATCCTTTTGTCGCAGCTGGTTTGATTGCTGAGGTCGAGCAGTCTGTTCAGGACAAGCTTCGTAGGATTGGAGAGCTTTTAGGCTTGGCCTTTCAAGTGCGGGATGATATTTTGGATGTGACAGCTAGTTTTGAAGAGCTGGGTAAAACCCCGCAGAAAGATTTAGCTGCGGCCAAGTCGACTTATCCAGCTTTTCTGGGTCTAGATGGAGCTAAGAACTTTTTCAATCAGACCCTTGATGAAGCTGTGGACATTCTGACAGACTTGGAAGAGAAGACAAAGTTTTCAGGCGGAGTAATTCAAAAGATAATAGAAAGTTTGAGATTGAATGGCTAAGGAAAGAGTAGATGTGCTGGCCTACAGACAAGGGCTCTTTGAGACCAGAGAGCAGGCTAAGCGTGGTGTCATGGCTGGACTGGTTATTGCTGCGGTCAATGGCCAGCGCTTTGACAAGCCGGGTGAAAAGATTGACACAGCCACAGAGCTGCGCTTAAAAGGTGAGAAACTCAGATATGTCAGCCGAGGCGGCCTCAAGCTAGAAAAGGCTTTGCAAGTCTTTGAACTTTCGGTCACTGATCGAGTGACCTTGGATATCGGAGCTTCGACCGGCGGTTTTACAGATGTCATGCTGCAACATGGAGCTAAGCTGGTCTATGCAGTAGATGTCGGCACCAATCAGCTGGCTTGGAAGCTCAGACAGGATGAGCGGGTTGTCAGCATGGAGCAGTTTAATTTTCGCTATGCCCAAAGGACTGACTTTGAGCAGGAGCCGAGCTTTGCCAGTATTGACGTCAGCTTTATATCGCTGAGCTTGATTTTGCCAGCTCTGCATGAGATTTTGACTCGGGATGGCCAAGTGGTCGCTTTAATCAAGCCCCAATTTGAAGCGGGCCGCGAGCAGATTGGGAAAAAAGGGATTGTGAAGGATAAGAAGGTCCATTTCGCAGTTCTGGAAAAGGTCACAGCATTTATGATGGAGGCTGGTTTTTCTGTTAGGGGACTGGATTTTTCGCCTATTCAGGGCGGTCAGGGCAATGTAGAATTTCTGGCCTATTTAGAAAAGAGTACAGAACCGCAGGCTCTTGATTCAGCACTGATGACAGCTGTCGTAGAGGCAGCACACAAGGAATTTAAAGATGAATAAGAAGGATAGATTAGAAAAGATTAGATGCTTTGTCAGTGACTATGACATTGGCACACAGGAGGAAATTGTAGAACATCTCAGGGAATCTGGGATTACAGCGACCCAGGCCACGGTCTCTAGGGATATCAAGGAGCTGGGGATTGTCAAGATACCACTCAAGGACAACACTTATATCTACGAGCTGCCTAAGACCATGACCAGCAGTCTGGGCTTGGCTGAAAATAACATCCTGTCCTGTCAGATTTTGGGAAATATGATTAATCTCAGTCTGGTACCGGGGAGCACAGCACTGGTCAAGCGTCATCTTAGGAATGAATTTGCTGAGGATATTTTCAGTATCTTGGCAGACAACGACAGTATTTTGATGGTTATGATGACAGAGGAAGCAGCTGCAAGGATTGCAACCATCATTCACCATTGGTAGGAAAGCCTATGTTATTAGAAATTTCGATTAAAAATTTTGCCATTATTGAGGAGATTTCCCTTAATTTTGAGCAAGGTATGACGGTTTTAACCGGGGAAACCGGAGCCGGCAAGTCTATTATTATTGACGCGATGAACATGATGCTGGGCAGCCGCGCTACGACGGATGTTATTCGTCATGGAGCGCCCAAAGCTGAGATAGAGGGACTTTTTTCGCTGGAAAATAGCAGAGCTTTGCGAGAGATTTTTGAGGAGCAGGGCTGGGAGCTGACCGATGAGCTGATTATCCGTCGGGAAATTCTGCAAAACGGCCGCAGTGTCAGCCGTATCAATGGTCAGATGGTTAATCTGTCTGTTCTAAAGGCTGTTGGCCAGCATTTGGTGGATATCCATGGTCAGCACGATCAGGAAGAATTGATGAGAGCCCAGCTTCATATCGCCATGCTAGATGAGTTTGGAACAGCAGACTTTTTGCATCTCAAAGGCCGCTATCAGGAAACCTTTGATCGCTATCGAA
>CBDFAZ010000033.1:0-16650 GCA_965245685.1 uncultured Streptococcus sp.
GGCTTGTGAGCAAGCAGCTGCGCTTGAATCGCTTTTAGCTGGTCACGATCTTCCTGGCTGACTTCTGTCCGAAGTTTGAGAACAAAGTCGGTAAAGGAGAGCTCATTGAGAACCCGATAAACGAAAGACAGGCTTTCTGCTTCTTCTCCCGCTGCTACTAGCTCCTGCTCTAACTCAGTCAAATATTGAGTCAATGTCATTATTTATTCAGCTCTTCTAGTTTTTGTGTTTGGTCATAGAGAACCAGAGCATCAACAACTTCATCTAATTTCCCAGATAAAATTGTATCCAATTTTTGGAGGGTCAATCCGATACGGTGGTCTGTCACCCGGTTTTGCGGGAAATTATAGGTGCGAATTCGCTCCGAGCGGTCACCTGTACCAATTGTGGACTTGCGCTCCGCATCCTGCTCATCTTGAGCGATTTGAGCAAAGTGGTCTGCTACACGAGCTCGGATGATTTTCATAGCCTTATCTCGGTTCTTCTGCTGAGTACGCTCTTCCTGCATTTCAACCTTGATATTGGTCGGAAGATGGACAATACGAACCGCGGTTGCAACTTTATTGACGTTCTGTCCGCCAGCACCTGAAGCATGGTAGATGTCAACGCGCAGATCTTTAGGATCAATGTCATATTCTACTTCTTCGATTTCTGGCATAACCAAGACAGTTGCCGTCGAGGTGTGCACGCGACCTTGGCTCTCGGTTACAGGAACCCGCTGTACGCGGTGAGCGCCAGATTCATACTTAAGTTTTGAGTAGACCGACTGACCTGAGACCATAGCGACCACTTCCTTGATTCCACCTACACCATTGTAAGAAGCTTCCATAACTTCAAAGCGCCAGCCTTGGCTTTCAGCATATTTTTGATACATCTGCAAGAGGTCTCCTGCGAACAACTGAGCCTCATCTCCTCCTGCTGCACCGCGGATTTCAAGGATAATATTCTTGTCGTCATTTGGATCTTTCGGTAAAAGAAGGATTTTTAATTTTTCCTCGTATTCTTCTTTTTCAGTCTTAGCATCTTTGAGTACCTGCTTGGCCATTTCCCCCAAGTCGGCATCACCAGAGGCGTCATTAATCATTTCTTCAGCGTCTGTGATGTTTTGCAGGACTTTTTTATACTCACGGTAAGCCGCCACTGTATCGCGGGTGCTGGCTTCTTCCTTAGAAAGCTCCATAACGCGCTTGGTATCGCTGACTACATCTGGGTCGCTTAGGAGTTCACCAAGTTCTTCGTAGCGATCTTCAACCGCTTGTAACTGTTCATAGATGTTCATAGATTTTTCATCATCTCCTTTATTTCCATCATTGGATTATTTAATATCGGGGTTAAAATAGTGCTTGCGGCAGACTGAGATATAGGTCTCGTGGCCGCCAATTTTAATCTGCTCTCCGTCATAAACCGGCTTTCCGTTATCAGTCCGTAAAACCATGGTAGCCTTACGAGAGCAATATTGGCAAATGGTTTTAATCTCCTCAATCTTGTCAGCCAAGAGCAAGAGGTGTTTGGAGCCTTCAAAGAGTTCATTGCGAAAATCATTTTTCAGACCAAAAGCCATAACTGGAACATCCAGCTCATCCACCACTCTGGCCAAATCATAGACATGATGGCGTTTCAAGAACTGAGCCTCATCAATCAAAACACAATAAGGCTTTTCAGACAACTGCTGGATATAGCCCAAAATATCCGTCTGATCTTCAATAGCCATAGCATTCCGCTTCATACCGATACGACTAGAAACGACACCAAAGCCGTCGCGGGTATCAAGAGCCGAGGTCATGATGACGACGCTCTTGCCTTGTTCTTCATAATTGTGGGCCACTTTCAAAATTTCAATGGTCTTGCCCGAATTCATCGTGCCATATTTGTAGTATAACTGAGCCATAATTTAAATCTTTGCTAATTCACTATCTCCATTTTTACTTCACATTATTTTACCATAATTCACTACTCTTTAAAACCTCATTTGTGATAAAATAATAATAACGAAATAAAGGAGGCAGAAAATATGCCATTTGTTAGAATTGATTTGTTTGAAGGACGCACCCTAGAGCAGAAAAAAGCTCTTGCCAAGGAAGTAACTGAAGCCGTTGTCAGAAATACAGGCGCACCTCAGTCTGCTGTCCATATCATTATTAACGACATGCCAGAAGGAACCTACTTCCCACAAGGTCAAATGCGAGAAAAATAAAAAAGAAAAGCCGGCAGTGTATAGGAATATAAACTGCTGGCTTTTTTCTATGAATGGGTTCTACTGTTTTCTCTTTTGCTCTCAAATTCTTTAATTAATTTTTGATACCAGTAAAAACTATCTTTTCGAATCCGCTCTAGACTACCACCTTCTTCCTCATCACGGTCTACATAAACAAATCCATAACGCTTGCCATAGCCGTTGAGCCATGAAAGTAAATCTGTGAAAGACCATGTACAATAGCCGATGACTTGGCAACCATCTTCTATGGCGTCTTGTACAGCTGTAATATGCTTATCAAGATATTCAATCCGATATGGGTCGTGGATCTTTCTATCTTCTGTTAAGGCGTCATACTCTCCTAGCCCATTTTCAGTTATCATAATTGGAATATCATATCTACTGGTAATCCGCCGCAAAGCAATTCGTAAACCAATTGGATCTATTTCCCACTCCCAGCTAGTACGCTCTAAGTGTTCGTTTGGCACATGCTTAAACTGGTCCGGCTCTCCAGCTTCAGCATTCGGTACATTAGCAGCAAAAGTATGGGATTGGTAATAGTTGACGCCTACGAAATCTGGACGACCTGCTTTTAAAATATCTAAATCTCCTTCTCGTATATCTAATTCTATACCGAATTGATTTTTCAAATAAGCTAGAGCTGTCTTTGGATAACGTCCCAATAGATAAGCATCCATCCAGTACCAAACATTGACATCCAAAGATTTCTCCATGGCTAGAACATTTTCTGGCTGATTATCCAGAGCATAGAGGACAGGAAAAGCAAAGCTTGGACCGATTTGACCTTTTATTTTTAAATCATGGAATCGTTTGATAATCGTCGCATTAGCCAAGTTGACAATGTGATTGACTTGATGCATCCGCTTGATGTCTTTAATTCCTGGTGGGAAATAGCCATCTCTGTAGCCGAGTCCAACAAAGACATTTTGCTCATTGAGTCCAATCCAATATTTCACTCGATCTCCAAAGTTTTTGAAGAGAATCTCTGCATAATACAGGAAATCGTCGATTATCCTTCTGGATTCCCAACCGCCGTACTCATCTTGCAGTACTTGAGGCAAATCCCAGTGATAGATTGTGATAATGGGCTCAATATTGTACTTGAGAAGTTCATCAATCAGATTTGAATAAAATTCAATACCTTTCTGATTGACCTCTCCTCGTCCCTCGGGCAAAATACGGGTCCATGCAATAGAAAATCGATAAGCTTTCAGACCCATTTCGGCCATTAGTTTAACATCTTCTTTGTAGTGATGATAATGGTCCACTGCTACGTCGCCTGTCGTGTTTTTAAAGGTCCTATTAGGCTGGCGGACAAAGGTGTCCCAAATAGACAGACTCTTACCATCTTCATCCCAAGCTCCTTCAACTTGATAGGCTGCTGAAGCCGATCCCCATAGGAAGTCTCTAGAAAATTTTGTTACATCAATCAAGCTGCTGCACCTCCTTTGGCTTCTAGAGCTTCCATTTCAGCTTCTTGCTTAACCAATTGCTCTTCGTATTTTTTGAAGAATGGATAGTAGATTAACATAGCTGGTAAAATCAAGATATAGTCCCAAACAAAGTTTTGCCAACGAAGGGTGGTCAGATAGTTACTAAAGCCCATTGGCAACTGAGCGCTGACAACAATCCAAGCTGGAATGATAAAGCCTGTTTTGTAAGCAAAATAAGTCAAAATCATCATAATAGGCACATTGAGTACATAAGGGATACAAAGAATTGGGTTGAACATAATTGGCATACCAAATGTTACCGGCTCGTTGATACCAAACCACCCAGGAATGAGTGAAATCTTTGATACGGCACTGATTTGTTTAGATTTTGATCGTAAGCCCATCAGGACCAGGGCCCAGGTATTCCCTGTGCCACCAACTAAAGCCATGGAAGTGTAGAGTAAGACTGGGAAGAATTGCATTGGCTGACCGTTCGCATGAAGAGCAGCATTGGTTGTTGCCGCTTGAATCCCAAGCGGAGAAATGATTGGAATAATGATGAGGGTACCATGAATACCGAAGCACCAAAGAATCAGCGCTAACATACAAAGCATCACAATCCCCGGAACAGATGATACAGCCCCAAGCGGTGCACGCAAGAGAGCCATAAAACCAGACGGAACATTATAAGCTCCTGCTGTCAAGGCTCCAATTCCAACATTCAGCAAGAGGAAGAGAGTGATGGAGAAGAATACCGGCAGAATAGAGCCGAAACTATCTTGCAGGAACTGCGGCACAACATCTGGCATCTTTATTTTAATATCTTTTTCATAACAGAATTTTTCAATCTGTACGACGACAAAGACAATAAAGAAGCTGATAAACATACCTTGTGAGCCGAGATAGTCTAATTGCAGACCGGAGAATTCTTCAGTATCAACAAAAGCTCCTGCCACAAGCATGAAAGTAACTGCTGTATCAACAGCTGCCATAATAGGGGATTTCAATTTCAAATTCTTAGCATAATGATAAGCAAAGAAGATGGCAACCCAGATAGAAATAAAATCCATTGAATAACGGAATGGCAAGGTCAATGTATTATACACTGCATCCCCTGTTTTGAACCACCCTAGAGCTGTTTCATTTCCAATTGCAGCTAAAACTTGAAATAAGGACCCCACGGTAATCAATCCCAAGAGAGATCCTAATCCAGCTTGTAAAGATTGTATAAACACATTGTTGGCCAGTTTATAACCAATTTCCTGAAGTTTGGTCATGAACTTACTGTTAAAGAATTTTTCCATCAGAAAAACCTCCTTAAGATATTGCTTTAATTAATTGAAAGATATTCTTACAATCTCCCATTGCATAATCCATAGCTGGTATGGTGGCAACAGGTTTTGACACTGTCTCTTTGACAGAATCAAGTTTATAAGAAACCTGAGGGCCTAATAAAATTACGTCATAATCCTGAGCATAATCTTGATAGTCCATCAATCCGACCGCTTTGATATCTAGGTCAATACCTTGGGCACTTGCATATTGCTCCATTTTTTTCATCAGGATACTCGTGGACATACCCGCTGCACATATTAATAAGATTTTCATTGTCTTTCTCCTTCTCTATTGGAATACAGTTCAATCATCTCAGTGATAAGGTCAATGGCCAAGAGACTCGTCATAAAATGATCTTGTGCATGAACAAGCAATATACTCAACTGATGACCGTTTCCTTGTGCTTCTTCCTGCAATAAATCTGTTTGGGAATGATGGGCTTTTAAAATAACACTATTTGCCTCATCCATTAATTCCTTAGCTGCATCAAATTCTGCTAGTTTTGCTTTTTTAAGTGCTTCAAAAGCTAAGGATCGGGCTGCACCAGAATTGGCAATTAAGGACATGGCAATAATCTCCGCTGAACTATTCCATTCTTCCATACAAACTCCTCCTTTCAATTTGACTTCTTACCCAAAGTTTACTATAGCTCTATTCTACTGTCAAAAGCGTTTATATTTTCTTAATATACAGTTTTCTAGCTTAGTGTATCCATTTTCAAATGCCATTCATACTCAATTTATTATAAAAAATTTAAAGCAACAGTTTCTTACGTGCTTTACCTCTAGTACTCTGCTATTTTTAAATAGTTCCTTTAATATATTTTAGAACCTATCGTAAAATTAGTGTATAAAAATTAATCGTTTTTTATGATAATGTATAATACAAAGCTAAAGAGTATAAAAATTCATTAAAATCCGTCTCTTTTTCCTCAGGGGGTTACTTTCCACAAGGGCTTATTATATACTTAATTTATGAAGATTATTAGAGAACTCCAAGTCACTTCAGATGAATTTTATGACTTCTTGGAAAGCGAGTTTCTGAATCAAATCAATCAAACTGACAATCAAACAATAAAGATAGATAGGTTAAAGAAAGGACTTCGTTACTCAAAATTGTCAGACAATGTCTATACCAAGACTGATTATGAGATTCTGGACTATCGTCGCCATGAAACCTACGTCATTCAAATCTCGTCCCACAGTGAAAAAACGATTACTTCCTACAAAACCAAGCCTTGCTCAAAAGGGCTGGAGGTTACGCTAGAACAAGAACAAAATAAATTGACAAAAAATTCAAAAAGCAAGCTCATCAAGTCGATGGGAGAGCTTCTCTACTTTGGTCGCCTTTCAGAAAATCTTTATAAGATTCAAGGGGAAATTGAGAAGGCTAGAAAAGTGAAAACTCAGTAAAAAACAAATCCGATCCATACCTTCTTTTCTGCGCCCAGATTTTTTATGACTCGCAGATATTCAGATAGTTCAAGGAGTAGATTATGAAACAAGGCATCACACCTCAATATTGGAAACAAGAAAACAGCGGTCGCTATTTCACTAACGAAACTAAAATATTCAGCCCGCTGCCTATTTTGACTGACACCTTACGGGCTCATCCAAGAGAAAGAAATGATAGACAACTAGCTTTCCCGGCCATTCATTTCATAGAAGGGATTTCCCGAGAAGTCGGACGAGAGGTCATGCAGTCCTTTTCACTTCCCTATCCATCCAACCCTGAAGCGCACATCGTAAAGGTTGCTCAAAACGGTATTTTCGTTTATGCCTTATCCCAGCGTGGCTTATTTTATGGAGCTATTTCAATTATCCAAATGTTGCAGGATGGCTACTTGCCTTATGGCTTGGCCTACGATGAACCCGTCTGTTCCGAACGTGGCCTCAAGGTCTTTTTACCGTCTCGTAAGAATATGGATTTCTTCAAGCAATTTGTGGATATGCTTGCTTTCTTCAAGTACAATACCCTCATGATTGAAATCGGCGGTGCTATGGAATATAAAAAACACCCTGAAATTAATCAAGAGTGGATTAAATATTGTGCTGATATGGCTGAATACTCTGGCAAGACCAAAGAAATCCAAGACTATACCTTCCCTTGGTACAAGAATGCCATTCACATGGAGAATGGTGACGGGGAGTTTCTAAGTCAAAATGATGTGAAAGATCTAGTCCTCTACTGTAAGGAACGATTTTTTGAAGTGATTCCTGAGGTACCCTCTCTTGGCCACTGTGACTACCTGATGCTTGGCCACCCTGAAATCGCAGAAATCCCTGAAGATCCTTATCCGGACACTTACTGCCCATCAAATCCTGCCTCTTATGAACTCCTCTTTGATGTTCTGAATGAAATCATTGAGGTCTTTGAACCTGAAGTCATCAATATCGGGCATGATGAATACTATTCAATTGCTATGTGTGAGCGATGCAAAGGAAAGGCTGGATCAGACATCTTTGCAGAGGACGTTATCAAAATTTATGACTATCTCAAACAGAAAAATGTCCGAACCATGATTTGGGGAGACAAGTTACTGAAAAATGCTATCGTTGCTGATGCAGGGCCTTTTGGTGGAGCAGAAATCGTCATGTACACTCCCCAGTTCAAAAAAGATACAGGCAAAAAAGTTGGCATCATGCCGGCAACCTGGCAGGCTATTCACCAGATTCCCAAAGATGTCGAAATTCTCCATTGGCTCTGGAGTTTGGATGAAAAACTGGAAGATGAAGTTTTAGAAGAAGGATTTACCATCCGTTATGGTAATTTTGAAGGCTACCTCTTTCCGCATTGGGCTGAGCATTTGAAGAAGGGGAGCAAAGGGGCTATCATCTCCAACTGGAGCACCTTAAACGAGGTAATCCTGCAGAGAAATGTCATTTTCTTCGGCTTGGCCTATGCTTACGAGATGTTTTGGAATCATGACTATCGTGATGAAGACTATGCGACTATCCGTGATAAAACCTTATCTTATCTCTTCCATTACCACTATCCCGACCTGCAAAACCACACGCGCAGTCTTGAAGCACTGGCGCATCCCAGCTGGATTGAAATTGGCTATGCTACTGACTATTTTGTGGAATACCAATGGTTTGTGGACGGTGTCTTCCCTGAAATGGAAACCTATCAAATCGGAAATATTCTACTAACCTATACTGATCAAACCGAGTTCACTGTTCCCATTATCTTTGGAGAAAACATTGGCAAAACAAGTGTTGACTGGGATCGGTCTACCAATACCAACCCTTTACCTGGTGAACCTATCTATAAAGTAGATGAGCAATTATTTGAAGTCTCTCTTAGCACCAAGCCTTATCAAAAAGAGCAGCAAACTTTCTTCGCATTTCCTATTCAAAACCCTTATCCTGAAAAGGAATTGAAGAATGTAGAAGTTCAAACAGAAGCTGACAAAGATTGTCAAATTTTTGTTGATCAAATTGTCTATTATCACTAAACTTGAGGCTTATTTCAAGCTATCAGGTAGAAAGAGCGAAGTTTATGAGGAATCAGAATCATCCACTTCAAAAGGAACAGATACTTTCTAGACATCAGGTTACTGGGCATACTGATTGCTTATCCTATTTGAAACGAAGGGAGGTGAGACAGTGAGTGAAAAGAAAACATTTCTGAAACAATTCTTACGTCTCAGTCTACCGTTTTCTCTTCAATTTCTACTGGCTAGCGCTGTCAATCTAGCTGATGTTGTCATGATTGGACAGCTAGGGGAAAAACAAATCGCAGCTGCTGGTGCTGCCAACCAGATTTTCTTTCTCTTGACTATTGTACAGTTTGGTATCGGTAGCGGAGCTTCTGTCTTCATGGCCCAATACTGGGGAGCCCAGCGAATTGCTGATATGAGA
Organism: uncultured Streptococcus sp.; assembly: GCA_965245685.1. Taxonomy (GTDB): domain Bacteria; phylum Bacillota; class Bacilli; order Lactobacillales; family Streptococcaceae; genus Streptococcus. The sequence goes on from CBDFAZ010000033.1 coordinate 8,847, forward strand.
AAAACCTTGGGATTAGTCTATATGCTGAGCGGGCTCATCTCCGCTTCCTTTACTTTAGTCGCTTTACTCTTTCCCAAGCAACTGATTGGCTTTTATATCCATGATACCGAAGCTATTCAGTTGGGTGCCCAGTACCTATCTATCGTCTCCTGGACCTACCTGATGACAGCTATCACAACCTCCTTGGCCACCATGTGTCGCTGTAGTAACGAAGTTTTCTTACCAACTCTTGCAAGTCTCCTATCCATGGCGACCAATATCATTGGCAATGCCGTCCTTATTTTTGGACTGATTGGGTTTCCTAAACTTGGACTGGTTGGTGCCGCTATTGCCACCTTTATAGCTCGATTGCTGGAGCTTTGCTTGTTAGTATTTGGTGTCTATCGAACAAGGATGGCTGGAGCAGCTAGCATAACTGAACTCTTTGCCTTTCATAAAGACTTTGTTTATCAATTTTTGAAAAAAACCTTACCAGTCGTCTTCAATGAAGGCGCTTGGTCGCTCGGAACATCGATTGGCTTGGCCATTATCGGACTATTAGGTACTGAAGTTGTGGCCTCTACCCAGATTGCTAGCGCCATTGCCCAAATTGGTTTTGTCTTTGTACGAGGTGCAGGCAATGCCGTAGCTGTTATGCTAGGCAATACCATAGGAGAGAATCAAGCAGAAAAAGCCTTACAAGATGCCAAGCGCTTCTTACTTCTACTACCTCTCATCGGGCTAATCGTCAGCATCCTACTCATCTGGGCCATGCCCTTAGCCCTGAAACTCTACAATTTAAGTAATCAGACAGAGCAGCTAACCATCTTGATGATTCAGTTAAATGCCCTGTTGTTTATCCCAAAAGCTTTTAGTGTTGTTTTAATCGTCGGGATTTTACGCAGCGGAGGCGATACCAACTATGCCTGCCTGCTAGATATTTTACCTGTCTGGCTCTTCAGCATTCCACTTGGCTATGTCCTAGTTAGCCTGCAGGCTCCCATTTGGCTAATCTTTCTTGTGATAAATGGCGAAGACATTCTCAAGCCAATCTGGGGAATCCCTCGTGTCTTCTCAGGAAAATGGCTGCATAATCTTGTGCAAGAGCACATGGAAAAAAGCATCTAAATCACAACATTACCACAGAAATCGGAAATATATATCCCGACTAAAAAGGTAATGAGAGTTAGGTGCTTTTTTATTGGTTTGCGACTCCAACTTACAATTTTATAATTTGCGCAGCATCTGAATTAAAACACTGACCTCTGCGCCATCTACAATAATCTTAAAGCTTCGCTCCACCGTTCGAATGATTTTTCTAACGTGCTTATAGTCATCAGGGAATTTTTCGATAACACCAGCAATTTCTTTACTGCTCTTCTTCAAGCATTCTCCTGAAAGGGTCCGCTCCACTAGACACGCAATATGAACAAACAAACCTATTGTTTGCTCCTCTGTCAGCTGATAATAAAAATCAAATTCATCTAAAATAGCAGGAAGAATCTTTTTAATCTTAGCTAAGGAAGTATAGACAAATTGCTCTTCTAAAAATTGGTAAACTTTCTCATAATCGTAGCTATTGACAGAGGTCGGTACAAACATCAATAACTTATCTAGGTGCTCCTGGGGCTGCTCAAAAACATCTTTAATGGAAATGAAAGGGATACCCATAATTTGAGGATCGAAAGTTCCAACAAAAGCATGAACTTGATAGGTCTTTCTTAAGGCCATCACTTCCTCAATCAACATCTCCTTATTAGCAACTGATAAAGCAATGACACGGTAACCCAGCTTTGAATACTGATCAAGATAGTGCTTGAGCTGAAGAGAACCACCTTCGCTGGTATAACAGAGCGTGATGATGATTTTTTCTTGGTCCCGATTTTTATAAAGCTGATTCATTTCCATATGAAAAGCGTGAAAGACACTGTCAATATCATTTTCTATCAAACAGCGCCGTGCAATCCCCATGCCAATCATAGTAATGGGAATTTCAAATTCTCTGATTTTAATCAGAGTTTCTTCTCGAATTTTATCCAGCATTTCCTTAATCGATCCCATATCATAGAGGACGATGACCCCTAAACCTTGGTCTAGCTTCTCAATTTGCTCTTTTAATTTACAATAGCTTTCCTCTAGAGACTCTTCTAATAGAATATCAAAGCCATACACTTGGCTATTTTTAGTCAGCATCTTGGTTGACTCAGCCAAGGACTTGGCAACCCCTTTACCATGCAGAACGTAGAGCAAGATAGGTCGTAGACTATCTTGTTTCTTTTCGGATTCAATAATAAACATAGTTAGGATGACGATTTCATCTATCGGAACAGCTAGTTGAAATTTTGTTTCTAGTTGCCTAGCAAATTTAGAACATTGTGCATACTCTATTGGATAATCCCGAATCACTTTCACAATAGCATCATTATCCAACTGCCGATTCAACGAGCCTTTCTGCTTAATCATCGCATTGACATGAAGGCTGATGCCGTAATATGCCGTCGAATTAAGCTCTATATTGAGTTCCTTTTGAACAGATAGAACAAAGGCTTGTACCAACTGAATCACTTCAGCAGAAACAATCGTCTCAAGCTGACTAAGATTTTCCAACTCATCTTCTTTCTTAACAAAAGGTTTGTATTCAATATAGCTTTGAATATAGTTTCTCACTGCCTCAAAAACATCATCCTGCTCAATGCCTCTTTCTGATAACTGAGAATATTCTGATTTAATTTTGTTATATAAATCATCCGACTCTTGCTCTGGAAAATCCAGCAATCCCAAATCCTTATCATAAATCAGTACCTTACGTTTGCCAATCAATTCATCGATTTTAACTACATTATGACTACCTAAATGCCGAATTCCCTGATAAGGAATGGGCAAATCGTCATTACTAAGTGTTAAATCTTGTAGCTCCGACCTCAGACTTCTTACAAAAGCATTGGCACAAGCAGTTCGAACTGCATATTCTAATTCTTTTATATTACTAATATTCGCTGATAGGATGAAGGAATGAATGACATCACGGGGCACTTGAATATCATGTGCAGAATTCTTTGATTCGATAGCTAAAAAGTAATTTAGTAACTCTAGCTTTTCACTAATCGGTCGATTCGGATAAGAAGGTAGCTGGATTACAACAGGAAGTTTATTGGATAAATGTTCAGATAGCTTAGCGCTACTTCCGATAATTACCAAACCTTTCTTCTGACGTCTCTTTTGTTCTCCTTCTCTGTGATTCAGCCAGGAAATCAATCTATTTTGATCCGCCGAAGATAGAACCTGTATGTTATCTATAAATAAAATTCCTTCTGCCGCTTTCTCAAATACAGACTTCGTCCCCTCTGAGCCAAATAATAACTTCAGCAAATCATCCAGAACATCAATATAGTCTAAGCAGTTAATTTTTTCAAACAACTGAGGTTTACTAATCGCTTGATTTTGAATGGCAAACTCCATCATTTTATTAACGAAGTGAGTTCTACCAGCACCGACCTCGGATAAAATGAGTACTGGAAGGGCATAATTTGGGTATAAAATAGCTGCCTGTGCTAACTGGATGGCTGTTCGCAAACTGCCATTTTCACCTATAATGCTTGGAAAATCCAAAGGATTTTCTACAAATACCTCTTTTAACTTGTATTGAACTGGCCGTGTATTTCCTTTAACGAGTATCCCTTCTTTTACCAATTGATTCAAAATAGTGCTCACATTTGAGCGTTGCATTCCTAAAGCATCTGCAATCACTTTTGTTTCAAGACCTTGCTTATTATTCTTTAGTAATTCTTGCTCTAGATATTCTAAGACTAGTGTTTTGGCAACCTTCATATTCTACCTCACTGATATTTTTCTCCCATTATCGTCATTCAATTTATCTTATACTGCAGCTTGATTCACCTACTTAGAGCCTTAGAACTTACTCCCTATCATCCTGTCATTTCCTTATCTAAACATTATAAATTTGAAGCAAGAGAATGATAGAATACATAAAGGCCAACTGTTAATGAGTGATATAAACAGCTGGCCTTTTTCTTTATCATTCAGGAATGAAATTCATTATTCATTCTTTTATCAGAAAACCAAGTCGTAAGGAGACTCCAACTTGTCCGCTAGACTGGCTAAGAATTCCGCTGCCGGCTGACCATCTACGACTTGATGGTCGAAAGTCAAGCTGAGCGGCAGGAATTTCTGCTCATAGACCTGTCCTTGGCTGTCAAGAGCCAGCGCCGTTTGCAGGGCACCAACTCCTAAAATCGCCACTTCTGGAGTATTTAGGATAGGAGTGAAATACTCAATTCCTGCTCCCCCGAGATTAGTAATACTGAAGGTTGAACCTGAGTAAAGAGCAGGATCTAAAGTTCCTTTACGAGCTTGATTGGCTTCCGTTTTGATAGCTAAGCCCAAGTCAGCCAGCGTTAGCTTATCCACGTGACGAATGACCGGCACCACCAGACCATCACTAAGCGCAGTCGCAATACCGATATGAATATCTTCTACTTCCTGATACTGACCATTGAAATACCAAGCGTTGAGCTGAGGATGTTCTTTCAACGCCTTGGCGACAGCCTTTGTCAGCAGGGTCGTGATGCTGATTTCACCATTTTCTAGCGGAGAAGCTACCTTATCCTTCATATCCTGTCTAAAGGCTATCAGCTTGCTGATATCAACCTTACGGTGCAAGGTCACCTGAGCCGATGTCTGGAGACTGGTCATCATCCGCTCCGCAATAGACTTACGCATGCCTGTCAATCCTGCGCCATAGTCAGCCTGACTAGCCGGCTGAAGGATCGCAGAGCTATTTTCAGGTGTTTGGTTTGGAAGCGCCTCTGGTTTATAGTTTTCCACATCCCGTCGGGTAATGCGGCCCTTGCCTCCCGTTCCTGAAATCATGGAAATATCATATCCTTTTTCCTTAGCAATCTTGCGGGCCAGCGGAGTGATAAAAATACGTCCCTGTTCACTTTTTCCAACAGCGTTGGAACTTGCTGCCACAGTTTTTTCAGCTAGCTCTGGCTCTGAATCAACTGCTCCCTTATCACTTTCTGGCTTATTCGCAGAGGCTCCTTCTGCTTCCATACCTGGAATAGATTCTCCCGCTTCACCAATCCATGCAATTACTTTCTTGCAAGGGACAGTATCGCCCGCCTGACTGATAATTTTTAAAATCACTCCTGCACTTGGCGCCTCTACATCGCTGGTCAATTTTTCAGAACTGATTTCCAAGACAGGCTGACCAGCAGCTACGGTGTCGCCTTCCTTGACCAGCCAGTTATTTATCAGACCTTCGGTCATTGTTAAGCCTAGCTTAGGCATTACAATTTCTGTAGCCATACTTGCCTCCCTTCTATCTCTTCAGATCGTCAATCAATTCTGCAGCAACAGTCAGAACCTTATCAGCATTAGGGATATAGAGCTGTTCCAAATTCACCGCAAATGGTACTGGCACATTTGGCGCGCAGACGCATTTTACCGGACCATCAAGATAATCAAAGCATTTATCAGTCACTACAGCTGCAATATCCGTCGCTGTGTTATTATGAGGGTTGGATTCATCAACGATAATCAGTCGTCCAGTTTTTTTGACTGATTCAAAGACAGTCTCCTCATCCCAAGGAGCTACTGTTCTCAAGTCAATCACTTCAACCGAAATACCATCTTTTTCCAAGCGATTCGCTACCTCATAAGCAACATAAAGCATTTTGCCGATAGTAACGATAGTGAGGTCTGTTCCTTCACGGCGGACAGCAGCCTTCCCAATTGGAACTGTATAATATTCTTCTGGTACCTCTCCCTTGATACCATAGAGAGTCTTATCTTCTGAATAAATAACGATATTGTCGTCTTCAATGGAAGCCAGCAGTAACCCTTTAGCATCATACGGAGTTGCTGGAACAACTACCTTTATACCAGGAATAGATCCAAAGAGACCGTAATATGAACCCGAGTGCTGAGCTGCTGCCGAAGCTCCTGCCCCATGCATGGTCCGCATTGTCATCGGAACCTTGGCCTTGCCACCAAACATATAGCGCATTTTTGAGCCCTGCCCCAGAATGGCGTCAAAGCAGAAACCGATAAAGTCATTGAACATCAGCTCCGGTACTGGCCGCAAGCCAGTCAGAGCCATTCCAACAGAAGCTGACACGTATCCGTGCTCAGAAATCGGAGTATCAATCACCCGCTCTCGGCCGTATTTTGGCATGAGTCCCTTGGTTACACCCATTACACCGCCCCAAGCATCTTCGTTTTCTTCTTCCAAGTGCTTGATTGTTACACCGCCAGCAATATCTTCTCCCAGAAGGATTACGGTATCATCTTTTGCCATTGCCTGATCCAGCGCTTCATTGATTGCTTTCATAAATAACAGTTGTCTAGCCATTTGATCAACCTCCTTCTATCAATCAGCAAATACATCTTCCAGCAGAGAGTCGGGACGAGGAATAGGACTGTCTTGAGCAAATTTGATAGCTTCTTCCACATCCATTCGAGACTCTTCTAAGATGGCATCAAGTTCCTCTTCAGTCAAGAGGCCATGCTCGATAGCGTAGTCACGGAAGACGTCCAGAGCATCCACATCAGCCCAGTCTTTTTCTTCACCTTCCAGAGCCTTGTACCTCTGCTCGTCTCCTTCAAAGTGACCATGATCCCGATACGTGACAGCCTCAATCAAGGTAGGACCTTCCCCTCTGCGAGCCCGCTCTACAGCTTCCTTGGCTACTTGGTAGACAGCGAATAAATCCTTACCATTAACCCGAACGCCGGGCATATTATAAGCAGCCGCTCTCTCAGCAATGGTGCCAGACGCTGAAGAATACCATTGCGGTGTCGATTCTGCAAAGAAGTTGTTTTCATTGACAAAGATAACTGGCAGTTTCCAAATTGATGCCATATTGAGACATTCGTGGAAATTCCCTTCATTGGCCGCACCGTCACCGAAGAAGCAGACAGCTACACTGTCGGTTTTCAAGTACTTGTTGCGCATTGCTGCACCGGTAGCTAGACCAAAGCCTCCACCAACCATACCATTGGCACCGAGAATTCCCTTGTCCAAGTCAGCGATGTGCATAGATCCGCCTTTTCCTTTTCCAAGTCCAGTCTCCTTGCCAAAAATTTCTGCCATCATTCCCTTTAAATCACCGCCCTTAGCAACACAGTGACCGTGTCCTCGGTGAGTACTGGTAATATAGTCCTGGTCTGTCAGATTGGCACAGACACCCGTAGCGATCGCTTCCTCTCCAGCATAAAGGTGAACAAAGCCAGGAATCTGTCCTGCAGCAAAGAAACGCCGTGTATTTTCCTCAAAATTTCGGATATCCCACATGGTTTTATACATGGTTTTGGCTTTTTCTTTGGAAATCTGCTCCACCTCAACTTCGGTAGCATCATGGACTTTTAAATCGACTAGCTCTGATACAGCCCCTTGGCTTCTTGTTTTGGTCAATCGTTGTGGTAAATCTTTATAATTTGACATATTTTTACCTCCTCATTAATCGTCCTGAACGAGTCTTTTAGCGACTTCTTGTATTAGTTCTGATGTAGTCGGATGAGCAAAAACCGTTTCAAGAACTTGATCCAGCGTTGCTTCGGCCTGCCTCAGCAAAATCAAATTCTGCAGAAGATCTGTACCGTTCGGACCGACGATGACTGCACCTAGCAGAAGATGGTATTGCTTTTCTGAGATTAGCTTGACATAGCCCTCCGTCTCACCTATTGCGATAGCCCGCCCATTATAAGAGAAAGGCAGCTGTTGGACCAGAACATCATAGCCGGCCTGCTCAGCCTCTTCCTTGCTGAGACCAAAAGAAGCTACTTCAGGATTGGTGTAGAG
>CBDFAZ010000034.1:0-16327 GCA_965245685.1 uncultured Streptococcus sp.
CGACAACTATATTAGTATATCACCTATACCTACCAACTGTCAATACCTTTTTTGATCTTTTTTGATTTTTTTAAAAGTTTATTTTTCAGTTCTAAGCATATAGTTAATTTCTTTGTGAGCAGGAAGCTGGTTTATGTCACCTGAGTGTATGACTTTCTATAATCTAAAAAGGTTGAGAAAACTGCTCTCAACCCTCTTTTCTTACTTTATTTAACCTCTAAAAGGCCAATATCTCCATCCTCACGACGGTATATAACATTTGTGCTGCTGTCCTCAGCGTCAGAATATATGAAGAAATCATGTCCCAATAAATCCATCTGCAGAATCGCTTCTTCCAAGTCCATCGGCTTCAAATCGATATGTTTTGAACGGACAACTTTCGACGGAACTTTTTCTGCTTCTTCAGCAAAGGAATCTGTGAAAAGCTGGCTTGTAGCAACTTTATTGCGATTCTTTCTTTCAATCTTGGTCTTATTTTTGCGGATTTGGCGCTCAATCTTATCTGTGACCAAATCAATTGATCCATACATGTCCTGAGAGATATCTTCTGCACGAAGAGTGATGGAGCCTAGCGGAATTGTTACTTCCACTTTCGCAGTCTTTTCACGGTAAACCTTGAGGTTCACACGCGCATCAAGTTCTTGCTCTGCTTGGAAATACTTCTCAATCTTCTCAAGTTTAGAAACTACGTAGTCACGGAGAGCATCTGTTACTTCTAGGTTTTCACCACGGATACTATATTTAAGCATATAAGTACCTTCTTTCTAAACATAAATGTTTTATTTATAATATCATTATAACGCTTTCATTCCTTTTTTGCAAATTTTTTCTTATCTTGCGATTGAAAACGACAATACTTCTTTCACACCGGCTTCCAATAAGATTTGATTGGCCAATTGCAAGGTTTTTCCAGTCGTATAGATATCATCAACCAGCAAAATTTTATCTGGCAAATCTACTCCTATCTTAATTTTAAAAGCCTGCTGCGTCTGCAGACGCTGCTCACGTGTCTTGCTCGACTGGGCTAGGGTGTCTTGTTTCTCTAAGATATTGCTATATGCTACTTTTCCTGCATCTAAAATCCCCTGCACTTGATTAAATCCTCTTACTTGAAATTTTTCGTTACTCACTGGAATCGGAACAATGGTATGCTCTCTAAACATTTTTACTGCTTTTTTAGTTGCTTTTGCAAATACAAAGCGCAATACATAGTCTCCCTGAAACTTGTATTGACTGAAATAAGCCTTCATTGCTTGATTATAAGTAAATATTGACTGGTGCTGGACTAGATTTCCCTCTTCCTCCCACTTTTTGCAATCTGTACATAAATCTGATTTCCCGTAGCGAAAACAGCGAGGGCAATGCTCTTCAGATATGCGTTCAAAATTTTGATAACAAGTGGAGCAGCAGCTTGGCCCTTCTTCTTTTAATAGAAAAAGTCGTAAAAAACTACTTTTATCCTCAATTTGCCCTTTGCATAAAAGACACTCTGTCATAATCCCGCCTCCTTATTCATATCTCTCATTTCTCGAATTGCCTTTTCCATAGCAAGGGTAGTCCCATCATGAAAAAATAGCAGCTGTCCCGTCGGTCTATCCATACTACGGCCAACTCGGCCTGAAATCTGAACCAGAGCACTACGACTGAACAAGCGATGATTGGCTTCCAAGACAAAAACATCTACACCAGGAAAGGTTACCCCACGCTCTAAGATAGTCGTTGTCACCAAAATAGTGATTTCCTTGCGACGAAACTGTTCAACAATCTCCAGACGATTTTCTGTTGTGGAGGCAACAAAAGCTAGCTTTTCATCCGGCAAAGCAATCTGCAAAGCCTGAGCAACATCCTCTCCTCTTTGAATTTCTGCAGCAAATATCAAGAGAGGAAATTGAGTCTCCCTCTGTTTTTGTATATAGTTCAAAAGTTTAGGTGCTATTTTCTTCTTCTGAAGATATTTTTGAAAATCAGATAACCAAACTTTCTGAGGGATGGTCAAGGGATTACCATGAAATCTTCTGGGAAGACTCAGGCGTTTCAGCTCACCTTTTTGAACCCTCTTATCCAGTTCATCCGTGGAAGTGGCTGTCAGAAAAATAGTTGTAGCATCCTCTTTCACAGAACGTTCTACAGCGTGATACAGCATGGGATTATCCACATAAGGAAAGGCGTCTACCTCATCAACAATCAGCAAATCAAAAGTTTGATAAAATTTTAATAGCTGGTGGGTGGTCGCAATCACCAAGGGGCTGCGAAAATAAGCTTCTGACTCCCCATGCAGAAGAGCTATTTCACATGAAAAATCTTCTTTAAGGCGCCGATAAAGCTCTAAACAAACATCAATTCGCGGACTGGCCAAGCAAACAGAACCACCTCTATCAATAACTCTTGCAAGTACTTGGTAAATCATTTCTGTTTTTCCAGCGCCAGTAACAGCATGCACTAACGTATTCTGCCTTTTCTCTAGCGCATCAAGTAAGCCTTTGGAGACCTTCCCCTGAAAGGCTGTCAGTTGCCCCTGCCATTTAAGCACCTGATTTTTAGGAAAATCCTCTTGAGGAAAATAGTAGAGTTTTTGGTCACTCCGCACCCGTCCCAAGATTAAGCATTCTCTACAATAATAAGCTCCAACCGGCAGTTGATTTTCTCGTTCAATCAAGCTGTTGCATCGTCCACAGAGGAGCTTGCCTTTTTCTTCTTGGATACTGGGAAGTTCTTTTGCTTGTGCTCGCAAGCTAGACTCTAATTGACTTTCTGTAAATATCCGTCCTAAACAATCTTGTAACTCTAACATACTTATATATTCGTAATTTTTTTGGCAAAATTCATCTTTTTTTGTAAAATATAGTTATGGAATTTAGGACAATTAAAGAAGATGGCATGGTTCAAGAGGAAATTAAAAAATCCCGCTTTATCTGCCATGTGAAAAGAGTTTACTCCGAGGAAGAGGCTCGCGCTTTTATCACTGCTATAAAAAAAGAACATTACAAGGCCACCCATAACTGCTCTGCTTTTATCATTGGAGAAAAGAGCGATATTAAGCGGACCAGTGATGATGGGGAGCCCAGCGGAACAGCCGGAGTTCCTATGCTGGGAGTTCTAGAAAAGCATGAATTGACCAATCTTTGCGTTGTGGTTACTCGCTATTTTGGCGGCATTAAGCTAGGATCCGGCGGTCTGATTCGAGCTTATGCCGGCAGTGTTGCTCTAGCTATTAAGGAGATTGGACTGGTTGAAATAAAAGAACAGGCTGGACTGCGTCTAAAACTGTCTTACAGCCAATATCAGGATTTTGCGAATTTTCTCAAGGCAGAAAATCTTGCTGAATACGATACTGAATTTACAGATACTGTCTCCACTCTTCTTTTCGTTGACAAAGGTGAAAGAGAGCTGCTCAAAGATAAATTGACTGAGTTTTTTAAGGGCAAATTGGAGATGATAGATCAAGGACTGCGCCAAGTAGAAGTCCCCTTGACGTTTTGACATAAAGAAAAGCTATGGCTCTCATAGCTTTTTTATATTTTACAAAGCGCTTGTTTCATTTTATACTAATTCTATTAAATTATATTGAGGTATGTATTCTATGTCACATATTTATCAAAATATTACAGAACTAATTGGGCAAACTCCCATCGTCAAATTGAACAACTTGGTTCCAGAAGGAGCTGCTGAGGTTTATGTGAAGTTAGAGGCTTTCAATCCTGGCTCTTCTGTCAAAGACCGGATTGCTCTCAGTATGATTGAAGCGGCTGAACGCGATGGCCTTATTAAGCCTGGCGATACTATCGTTGAAGCAACCAGTGGAAATACTGGTATTGGCCTTTCATGGGTTGGAGCAGCCAAAGGCTACAAGGTTGTCATTGTTATGCCAGAGACCATGAGTGTGGAGCGCCGCAAGATTATCCAAGCTTATGGTGCCGAATTAGTCTTGACTCCGGGTAGCGAAGGAATGAAGGGTGCTATTGCAAAAGCACAAGAAATCGCACAAGAACGAAATGGCTGGCTGCCACTGCAGTTTAACAATCCGGCTAATCCAGAGGTTCACGAACGAACAACAGGAGCAGAAATCATTGCTGCTTTCGGTGAAACTGGACTGGATGCCTTTGTAGGCGGTGTCGGAACTGGCGGAACTATTTCCGGAGTGTCTCACGCCCTCAAAAAAGTTAATCCGGATATCCAAATTTACGCAGTTGAAGCAGACGAATCTGCTATCCTTTCTGGTGAGAAGCCAGGCCCTCACAAAATCCAAGGACTTTCAGCTGGATTCATTCCAGAGACTTTGGATACAGCAGCCTACAACGGTATTGTCCGCGTAACTTCTGATCAAGCACTGGAATTCGGACGCTATATTGGCGGTCAGGAAGGCTTCTTAGTGGGAATTTCATCTGCTGCTGCTATTTTCGCAGCTATTGAAGTAGCGAAAAAACTAGGAGCTGGCAAAAAAGTCCTTGCTCTGGCACCTGATAACGGCGAACGCTACCTATCTACTGCTCTCTATGAATTTGATGCTTAGTTTTTTTGAAAAATATGTCCATTTCAAATTAGCACTCAGCTATGAATTGAATGGCAATTCTATCTAAGCAAAATATCCTGTTCTCTTATCGAACAGGATATTTTTTAAACTTTTTCTTCTTTTAAGAACTTTTTTGCCTCTTTGATCCAGATAGGCAGCTGTCTGCCTAAAGGCTCAAAACCAATTTTACAGCGGTCATTTGAAAAGCGGTGGCGTTTAGGGAGGCGGTGCTTTTCTTCTTCTAGGGTCCGCATGGACAGACTGGACTTCCCAGAAAATTCATCATAGTCCACAACCTGAACCAAGACTTGCTGGCCAATCTTTACACTATCATGGATATTTTCAATATAACCCGGACGAATTTCTGAGATATGAATCAGACCAATTGTTCCATTTTCCAGCTCAACAAAAGCTCCATAAGGCTGAATCCCTGTGATTTTGCCTTTTAATTTATCACCGATTTTCATCAGTCTTCTACCTCAATCGTCTCAATCACAACATCTTCCACCGGCTTGTCCATCGCACCCGTTTCAACAGCTGCAATCTTGTCCAAAACGTGGTAGGACGCTTCATCAACCAACTGACCAAAGACAGTGTGGCGCCGATCCAAATGCGGTGTTCCTCCCTGACTGGCATAGACTTCAGCGATAGCTTCAGGCCAGCCGCCGCGGCTCAATTCCTTAGCCGAATAAGGTAGATTTTTATTTTGAACAATGAAAAATTGACTGCCGTTAGTATTTGGCCCAGCATTTGCCATGGAAAGAGCCCCACGAATATTGTAAAGCTCAGGTGAAAACTCATCTTCAAATTTCTCACCATAGATAGATTGTCCGCCCATACCGGTACCAGTAGGATCGCCACCCTGAATCATAAAGTCCTGAATAATGCGGTGGAAAATCACACCATCATAATAACCATCTTTAGCAAGGGCAATAAAGTTGGCTACTGTTTTTGGTGCCTGTTCTGGAAACAGCTGAACTGTCATGTCACCATGATTAGTCTTGATCGTCGCTTTTGGACCTTCAGCTGCTGCAGGTTCTACTTGTGGGAAATGTAATTCTTTTTCTACCATACCTAACTCCTCTAAAGCGGCAAAAATACCGTCTTCTTCTACTGTTTTTGTAATATAATCTGCTCTTTTTCGCAGTTCTTCATGGGAAACGCCCATGGCAATGCCGATTCCTGCATAGTCAAACAATTCCAGATCATTGAGCCCGTCGCCAAAAACCATGACATTTTCAGGTTTGAAGCCTAGATGCTCGACAACCTTGGAAACTCCGGCTGCCTTGGAACCTTCTGTCGGTACCACGTCTGACGAATGAGGATGCCAGCGAACCAAACGCAGGTGTTCTGCTAATGTATCCGGCAGCTGCAGGCTATCTCCTCTATCTTCAAAGGTCCAAAGCTGATAAATATCCTTGTCTAAATGAAAATCTGGATCAACAGGCAAATCTGGATAAACTACATCAATGGCCTCTGAAATCAGAGAATTTCTATTGGACAAGGCTGCTCCATGGCTGCCGACCAGACCATAGTCAATCCCTTCCTCCTGAGCCCAAGCAATATAGGACTTCACTCTATCAGACGGGATAACTGTCTGAGAAATCACCTTCCCTTTGCTGTCTTCGACATAGGCTCCGTTCAGAGTAACGAAAAAGTCTGGCTGCAAAGCTCTCAGCTCCGGCACGACACCAAACATTCCCCGTCCAGACGCAATACCCGTCAAAATCCCTTTGTCCTTCAACTGCTTGAAAACTGTCTGGATAGAGTCTGGGATAAAACCTGTATCCTTGACCCGCAGGGTATCATCTATATCGAAAAAGACAATTTTTATCTTTTTTGCCTTATACTTTAATTTTGCGTCCATATCTCCCCTTGTCCAATCTTAATCTTTTCTATTATACCATTAAAAGTCTTCTTGTGGGACAAGATGGTGCTGAAAAGCATAAACAACTGCCTGAGTGCGGTCGCTCACCTCCAATTTGGACAGGATATTGGAGACATGAGTCTTGACCGTTTTGAGGGAAATGAAGAGCTCATCCGCAATCCGTTGATTTTCATACCCCTTGGCTAAAAGCCCTAAAATATCACGCTCGCGAGCTGTCAAATCCTCGTGGAGCTCGATATGATTGCGATGATACTCCACTTTCTTGCTGACCTCTGTTTCAATGGCGAATTCTCCCTGGGCTACTTTTTTGACAGCACGGAGAATTTCTTCCGCACTGGAAGTTTTAAGCATGTAGCCATGAGCGCCTGCATCCAGAACAGGATAAATTTTTTCATTATCCAGATAAGAAGTCAAAATCAAAATTTTTGCTTCTGGCCACTCTTTTAAAATGGCCAGTGTCGCTTCAATCCCATTCATCTCAGGCATGACAATATCCATGATAATCACATCCGGACGACTTGCCAAAGCCTGCTCAACTCCTTCTTTACCATTGACTGCTTCAGATACTTCAGCTATATCCTCTTGCAGTTCCAGATAACTTTTCAATCCCAATCTGACCATCTGGTGGTCATCCACTAACAATATCTTCATGATCTTCTCCTTCTAGTAAAGGTATCGTGATTTCAATAGAAAGACCTTTTCTGGGGGCTGTCAAAAGCTTAAAAGTCCCCGCCATATCCCGTACACGGTCTTCCATATTTTTCAAGCCGTAGCTGAGTTCGTCCTGAGCCAACGGATCAAAACCGACGCCATTATCAGATACCTTGATTTTAAGCTCATTAGGTGCCTGATAGAGGTAAATATCCAGTCGACTGGCTTGGGCATGCCGCAGGGTGTTGTTGATAATTTCCTGCATGATTCTGAAAACATGCTCCTCCATCTGTTTGGGTAGATGCCCAACCTGATGATTGAAGTGAACATCAATGTCGCTTTTATCAGTCAGCTCCTTGATAATCACATCCATACCTTCGACCAGAGTCTTATTTTCCAACTCTGTAGGCCGCAGGTGGAGCAGAAGAATCCGCAAATCCTTCTGGGCTGTGTCAAGAATATCTGCAATCCCCTTGAGCTGCTTTTGCAGTTTTTCTCCATCAAGCCGTTCTACATTTCCAGCCACTCCCGAAAGAATCATATTGGCTGCAAATAATTCCTGACTGACAGTATCGTGCAAATCACGCGCAATCCGCCGCCGTTCTTTTTCGATAATTTTCTCTTCTGTCTGCAGGGTTTGATTTTCAGACTTTTGGAGATTCTCTGTCAGACGGTGCAGCCTTCTCTCAAGCTGATGCAGAGAACGATCCAACTCGGGCTGGTCTGTCGGCTCCAGCCTCCGTCCATCTAGCAAATGCCGAAGATTTTTTTGCACATGGGCTACCGACAAATATTGTATCAAGCGGGCCGCTATCACAATCAGAATAGTCAGTGATAAACCGATAATCACAACAAAGAACACAAAAGACTGCAACAGCTCCAAATCATTAAATAGCTCCTGCCAAGTGAAATCAAAAATATTGAAAATATAATGAAAGATGATAAATAAGACAAAGAAAGTATAGAGGAGAATGAGAAAATAATTTGATTTCTTCACTTTCTGACAACCTCCACATTTCCTAAGAAGCTGACGAGGACAATCTTCACTGTCTTATTGGCTCGTTTATAGTCTGGTGTCGTCAGCGAAATGGTTTCATTGCGCAGCTTGCGAGATGGATGATGCAGAAAGTTCAGCTCCCCGTAAAGAGTATTGATTTGCAGCTGAATTTCCACATCCAGCGGCACAATGATCTTGGTATCGCCAAAACCTTTTCGAATGACAATGACATTATCATGGTTGACCAAAATCACGTCTTCCAAATGAATGGTGTCTTTCCCAACAATGCGCAAGAGATTGATGTCGTGGAATTGACAGCTGTCCTTAGAAAAATGCTGCAGGTCCCCCAACCAGCGATTTTTTTCACTCTGAATTTCCACATCTTCTTCGTAAACGAGATGGGTTTCTTGATTTTCCTTATAGATATAAGGGTAGGCCACAATCATCCCATAAACAAGCGCAAATAAAAGGGCAGCAATGACGTAGGGATTGAGCATAATAATGAAAAACAGCATAATCATGGAAGCGACCAGCAGAAAATTCCCTTTTTGCTTGCCGAAGTAATAATAGAGCAGCAGCAAAAAAAGGACCAAGATAATGACAACTCGTGAAAAATCAGCTGCCAACATGGTCACCAATGCCATGGATAATAAGACTGTTTCAACAAAGACAAATAATTGAACCTTCCACATAGCCATTTCCTTTCTCTACCTTCCTATTTTAACAAAATTAAAGCAAAAATCCTGCGTCCAAGGCATGAAATGAGGAAATTTGTTCAGCAAAAAAGAAAAAACAAACCTTTCAAGCCAGAAAACTTAAAAGGATGGCCTAGCTTCATCAATGTTCTGAAGAACTAGAACTACTAGAATGATTTTCATCATCGGACGATGAACTGCTCTTTGAGCTGCTAGATGATGATGACGAGCTAGATGATGATGGTGTCGTTGCTTCTGTCACGTAAAGAGTGATTTTTTCATTTGACTTGAGGTCAATCGTCTGACCTGCCGCAGGCGACTGGGAAGTTACCAAATCTGCCTGAGTCGAAGTGACCGAACGGTCAACAACTCGCTCAATTCGAGACGAAGAAATTCCCATTTGAATCAAGTAAGAACGTGCATTAGCGTAGGTGTACTGCATGCTGCCAAAGTCAGGCATGGCCACACTAGTCACTTCTTTAGCCACTGTCAGCTTGATCTTATGATTAGAAGTCAAATCATAGGTCGAACCAGCTGCCGGTGACTGGCGAATGACCTGACCTGGCTCGTACTCGTCCGATTCCTCCTCAACAATCTCAATCAATTTCTCAGAAACATTATAGTTTGTTTTCAGATTTTCAACTACGGCTGATTTTGCTTGACCGACATAATCTTCCATCACAAAGGTCTTGGATCCCTTGGAAATAATCAGGTCAATCTTGCTGCCTTCGCGGCGCTGACTGTTGGCCTGTGGATCGGTTTTAATAACTTTGCCAGATTCGACATTGTCGCTGTATTCTTCCTTTTCATCCCCAACAACCAGCTTCTTAGCTTCAATAGCGGAGCGAGCCTCTGCTACAGTCTGACCAGAAACATCTGGCACGCTGGTATTGGACGGGCTGTTATAGAGAAGGACGACAAAGGCAGCCAAAACCAATAGGACTGCAAAGAAAAGAACCTTGTAACGCGTTCTCAAACGGCGTTTCTTTGGAGCTTTCTTAACCGCATCAGATGTCTCTTCCTTGACTTCAGCCGCTTCCGCTTTAGGCGGCGTTGACTTAACAGGTGGAACTGCCGGCTGAGGTACAGGTGAGATTTTTGGCAAGGTCTTGGTGTCTGCTTTCGCAACATCATCAAAGACTAATTTCTTTTCATTGCGGCGCTCGTAGGATAAGCTGCTAGACAGGTCGACATACATCTCTGCCACTGACTGATAGCGATCCGTCAGTTTTTTGGCTGTTGCCTTAATGACCACATTTTCCAATGCCTGAGGCACATTAGGATTTTCAGAAATGATGGATGGCAGCGGCTTTTGGAAATGCTGCAGGGCAATCGTAACGGCACTATCCCCATCATAAGGGATATGACCAGTCAGCATTTCATAAAAAATAATCCCCATCGCATAAATATCACTCTGAACAGTTGCTTTAGAGCCACGTGCCTGCTCAGGCGATAGATAATGAACTGAGCCTAGCATTGAGTTAGTCTGAGTCAGACTTGTCTCTGCAAAGGCCACCGCAATGCCAAAGTCTGTTACCTTGGCATTGCCATCTGGGGTTAAGAGGACATTTTGTGGTTTCAGGTCACGATGGACAATACCGCGTGTATGCGCCAATCGCATCGCCAGCAAGATTTGTCCCATGATTCTGACTGCTTCTTCATTTGAAATCGGAGAATTCTCTTTGATATAGCGCTTGAGGTCAAGACCCGCCACGTATTCCATAGCCAGATACTGCTGGCCGTCTTCTTCTCCAATATCAGTAATCCGAACGATGTGCGGATGGTCCAAGTCAGCCATCGCCTTGGCTTCCCGCTGGAAACGCGCGACAGCGATAGGATCTGTCTGGTAATTGGTCCTAAGAACCTTTACCGCAACTTCCTCACCATCCAAAATCAAGTCCTTGGCCAGATAGACATCTGCCATGCCTCCGCGGCCAATCTGCTTGATGATTTTATATCGCCCGGCAAAGATTTTGCCGATTTGAATCATGCTTTATCCTCCTTGTCAAAGCGAACCAGAGCAACTGTGATGTTATCCAGTCCTCCAGCATTGTTGGCAAAGCGAATTAAGGTTTGTGTTTTTTCAGACAGGCTGATGTCGCTGGTGACAATGTCACAAATTTCACTGTCTGAAATCATATTGGTCAGACCGTCACTGTTGAGCAGAAGGTAGTCACTATCTTCCAAGGTAATCATGCCATAGTCAGGCTGTACTTCGTCTTTTTGACCAATAGACTGGGTAATGATATTCTTCTGCGGATGACGCTCTGCTTCTTCTGGAGTAATCTGTCCAGCTTTCAATAAAGCATTAACAAGCGAGTGATCATTGGTCAGCTGGCGGTATTCATCACCGCGAATCAAGCCGATGCGAGAATCGCCGATATGGGCATAGATAGCTTGATTATCAATGATAGCCAAGGCTTCCAAAGTCGTGCCCATGCCCTTGTATTCTTCATCTTGACCAAATTGATGAATGCGCTGATTTTCCTCTTCCAAGTGCTCCGCAAACCATTCACGCACTTGATTCACTGAATCAATCTGTGTATCAACCCAGGCAGCTCCTAAGTCTGTCACAGCCATTTCGCTGGCAATGTTTCCCGCTCTGTGACCGCCCATACCATCTGCCAAGATGATAAGGGTCTTGCCCGCCCGATTCACAAAAAGATTGGCATAATCTTGGTTATTTGTACGCTTTTGACCAACATCTGTTAATAATGAAATTTCCATACTGTCAGTTTCCTCCTCTTATTCCGATATCTTCCTAAATTGACTGATAAAAAATCCGTCGCTTTCATATAATTCCGGCGTAATCAAGATACAGCCGTCTTTGACGATATCTTTTCTTTCATGGTCTAATAAGACTTGCTCAAAATTCGGATGGCTGGCCAGAAATTTCTCGACAACCTCAAAATTCTCTTTGGCCATAATTGTGCAAGTACTATAAGCTATTATACCACCTTTACGTAGACTTTGACAAACGCTGTCTAGTATATCCAGCTGAATTTTTTGTAAATTCTCAAAATCTGCATTTTCTTTATTATATTTTATATCTGGTTTGCGGCGAATTAAGCCAATACCAGAGCAAGGAGCGTCCACTAAGATTTTATCGAAAGCATCTGGGCCAAAAGTCTCAAACACCTTGGTCGCGTCTAGCTTTTTAGTAGTGACTTTATCTGCCAAGTCCAGTCTTTTTGCATTTTCTTCTACAAGCTCTAACTTATGATCGTAGAGGTCCAAGGCTGTAATGTGACCGCTCGTCAGATAGGAAGCCATGTGGACGGTCTTGCCGCCCGGTGCACTGCAGGCATCCAGAATCTGCTCCTCTCCTTCGATGGTCAGAGTCGGAGCCACAAGCTGGCTAGACTCATCCTGAATCGTAATCGCTCCGCTTTCAAAGAGCTGATGCCCAGCAAAATGCCCCTGTTTCTTAACCAAGGCTGACGGAGATAAGAGTGAGTCCTCAGCCCCTAAAAGCTGGCGAAGCTCTGCCTTGCGCGACATATCTGTCACGCGAATACTAGCCTTGCTGCGAACAAAGAGACTGGCAAAGATAGCTAAAGCTCTTTCTTCGCCATACTCTTCTATCAGGGCTTTTACCAACCAGACCGGCAGAGAATACTGGATCGAATAGCGCTTATTTTTGCGCTTGATTGTTTTAAAATCAGCTACACCCTCACGCTCAATCCTGCGTAACAAGGCATTGACAAATTTTTCGCTGCCGCGCTTACGGATTTTCGCAATTTCAACAGCCTCATGAACAACTGCGTGCTGAGGGATTTTGTCCAGATAGAGCATCTGATACAGGCTGAGCATAAGCAGAATGTAGAGCCAGTTATCTAATTTGTCCCTATCCTCAATCAGATGGGATAAATACCATTCCAGAGTGATTTTCCGAGCAACTGTGCCGTAAACCAGCTCTGTTACCAGACCTTTATCTGCTTGACTCAGTTGGCTTTGACTCAGTGATCGGTTTATGGCGATATTGGAATAGGCTCCTTCTTCAAAAACTTCTTCCAAAATTTCCAAGGCCTGCCAACGGGCCATTTTTTGCTTACTTTCCAAAAGTATCTCCTATGGACAGGCTGCGCCCCAGTCCATTCAAAAAATCAACGATAGCCATCTTGGGCTTACCAGCAGGCTGAACCGTCTTCAGCGAAAGAGCTCCCTGACCAGCTGCGACCACCAGTTCTTTTTTACTAATAGACAATATCTGTCCCGGCTGACCGCTGCCAGCTGCCATATCTGCTTCGTAAATCTTAAAGCGTTGCCCCTGCAGCAAGGTATGAGCTACCGGCCAAGGATACATTCCGCGAATTTGATTGAAAATTTGGCGGTTTGTTTTGCTCCAGTCTATCCGCTCTTCTTCTGGGCTGATATTCGGAGAAAAAGTGACCTGGCTAGGATCCTGCGGCTGAGGAGTAATCTGCCCTGCCCTATAGGCTGGCAGCACATCCAATAAAAGATCTCGACCGATAAGCGCCAATTTTTCAAAGAGAGTTCCAACATTGTCTGTCTCTTCAATCGGCGTCGCCTTGCTGGCTATCATGTCTCCGGCATCCATTTCCTTGACCATTTCCATAATCGTAACACCCGCCTGCTCATCGCCGTTGATCAAAGCGTAGTGAATAGGCGCACCACCTCGGTATTTAGGCAGCAAAGAGGCATGAACATTTACCGCAAAGTCAACACTGTCCAGCAAGCGGCTAGGCAAAAATTGTCCGAAAGCAGCTGTCACAATACCATCTGCTTCTAAGTTCATCAACTCCTCCAAATCCGAGCTTTGAGCCAGCTTTTCCGGTTGATAAACCGGTAGCTTGTATTCCAAGGCCAATTCTTTTACTGGAGTCATGCGAATCTCTCTTTTACGGCCGACGGCACGGTCCGGCTGCGTTACCACT
The DNA here is from genome assembly GCA_965245685.1 of uncultured Streptococcus sp. GTDB lineage: Bacteria > Bacillota > Bacilli > Lactobacillales > Streptococcaceae > Streptococcus. The sequence goes on from CBDFAZ010000034.1 coordinate 13,640, forward strand.
GCTAACACTTCGTATTGACCGCTGTCCAGCAGCCCTTTTAGGACAGTCGCTGAGAAATCCGGTGTTCCCATAAATATTATTTTCATCATTTTCAACTATTGATTCCTTCTTTGTTCCTTCCCTTATTATATCAGAAGTCGCCTACAACAACCTTAATCTCGGCTAAAAAGCTTTACATAAAACTTTGTGGTTCATTATCAATTGTCAGGCGTAAATCTTTATTGTCCCGATTCTGTGTCCAGTCCAAGACTTGATTTAGTGTCGCCTGCAGCTTGTCTTCAAAGCGATATTTGAGCAAAATCTGATAATGATAGAGATTGTGGGTACGGGCAATGGGCTTCGGCGTTGGACCCAGGATTTGCACTTTTTCTGACAGACCGCTCCGCAGAATATCCATAACCTCATAGGCTTTTCGCACTGCTGTCTCTTCGTTCTTATGCGACAGAGTCAGGCCGACCGTAAAGTAATAAGGCGGATAGCCTAGCTGCCGGCGGATTCCCATTTCATAAGCATAAAAGCCCTCGTAATCCTGCTGCTTGGCAAACTCAATGGCATAATGATGAGGATTGTAGGACTGGATAAAGACCTGACCAGCCTTTTCAGCACGACCAGCCCGGCCCGCCACCTGAGTCAGAAGCTGGAAGGTTCGCTCTGAAGATCGAAAGTCCGGCAGATTAAGAGCAGTATCCGCATTGAGTACACCAACTAGCGTCACGTTTGGAAAATCCAATCCCTTGGCAATCATCTGGGTGCCTAAGAGAATATCTGCCTGTCCCTGACCAAAGCTCTCTAAAATGGCTTCATGACTGCCCTTCTTACGGGTCGTATCTACATCCATCCGCAAAATGCGAGCCTGTGGAAAGAGCTGAACCAACTCATCATAAGCTTTCTGCGTCCCCGTACCATAATAGCGAATGCTACGACTGGCACAGTTAGGACAAGACTGAGGAATGTTCTTAGTAAAGCCACAGTAGTGGCAGTTCATGGTCTTAGTGTCCATATGCAGGGTCAGAGAAATATCACAGTTAGGACAGCTATCAACGGTCCCACATTCCCGACACATGACAAAGCTGGAATAACCCCGCCTATTAAGCATGAGAACCGTTTGCTCTCCCTTATCCAGACGATTTTGAATAGCCTCTAGCAGGACCGGGGTGAAATTACTGGCCTCATGCTGCCCGATATAATCCCGAAAATCCACCACTTCCACTTGAGGAATCTGCGCCAGCGGATTTGCACGCTTACTGAGTAGCTGAAAATCATAGACACCACGGCTTGCTCGAGCACGGCTCTCCAAACTCGGAGTCGCCGAACCCAACACTAAAACAGCTTGATTGTACTGAGCTCGCAGGAGAGCCACCTCTCTGGCATGATAGCGAGGATTAGAATCCTGCTTGTAGGAGGATTCATGCTCTTCATCAATGATGATGGCTCCAATATTTGTCAGCGGAGCAAAAATAGCTGAACGCGCGCCGACAACAACCTGAGCAGCTCCTCGCTCCACCTTGCGCCACTCATCGTATTTCTCACCATCAGACAGACCTGAATGCAAAATTGCAACTTGGTCGCCAAATCTAGAAATAAAGCGATCAGTAACCTGTGGAGTCAGAGAAATCTCCGGAACCAGCATGATAGCGGTCTTGCTCTGGGCCAGTGCCTCTGCGATGACTTGCAGGTAAACTTCGGTCTTCCCACTGCCCGTGACCCCTTCTAAAAGAACTGGCTGAGAATGACTCTGACCAATTTTCTGAGTGATTGCTGCAACCGCTGCGGCCTGTTCATAGTTTAAGGTCAGACTTTGCTGCTGCCGCTCCTTTTGGAAATAAGTAGCAGAACGGCTGATTTCTCTATCTTCAATGCTAATTAGGTTTTCTTTGATAAAGTAATTAATAATATCGCGCGAAAAGCTTTCTCGTAAATCAGCCAAGAGCCGGCTACCCTGCTGCTCTAGCAAGACTTCTTTTAATTCTTGTTTTTTCTTGGCCTGTCGGGGAAGGTCATGATTTTGCAAAGCGGTATAATTGACCTGATACCATTTCTCAGTCTTAATATGCTTCTTGTCCGTCGCCTGATACTCCAGCCGAATACGGCCAGTCTGAGTCAGTCGCATCAGCTTGGCCTGGCTCTTCTTGTCCAAATCAGAAAAGCGAAGACTGTCCTCCTGACCAAAGATAGCTGAACGTTCCTCATCATTCAGCAGCTCTGTCGGATAGAGCAGTTTATCATAGCTGGAGTTGAGAAGACTAGGCAGCATGACCTTTAAAAGGGTAATCTTATAGGAAAAGACTGACTTGCGCAGCTCGTCCGCCAGCCAGAGCTGTTCCTGATTCAGCACGGGACTGAAATCAAGGACTTCCGCAATCTCCTTTAGCTCTTCTTGGTCTCCCGTCTCATCAAAACCGACCACAATCCCCTGAATCAAGCGATTCCCCTGACCAAAAGGGACATGTACCCGCATGCCAGCCTCCAGCATTCCTGCAAACTCTTCTGGAATAGCATAGCTATAGGGCTTGTCCGTCTGCATCAGAGGAACATCCACAATAATCTTTGCCACCTTCACATTCTCACCCCACTTTCCTAAACGTCATTACAGAAAAAATAAGATTGAGCATCCCCAACCTTAAATCTTCTCACCTTCTTCTTTTTCTTTAGCGATTTGCTCTTTAATCTTGCGTTCTTCTTCTTCTT
>CBDFAZ010000035.1:0-16236 GCA_965245685.1 uncultured Streptococcus sp.
TTTACAACAGATAAAACTTTAGGGTGAAAGCAGTAGGCAAAAAAATCAGGGCAGAATCTTTATTCCACCCTGATTTCACTTTTTAAATTGATTTTAGTTAATTTCTGCTTCTCTTTTTGAGAGTAAAAGCAAACATCAGCAGGGTCAATCCCAAGACTGCCCAGCCGCTGTTATTTTGGCCGGTCTGCGGGAGTCCCTTCTTCTTGCTGCCAGCAGTCTGACCTTGTCCAGTTTGATTGGACGATGAAGGATTGGTCTGAGACGGAGCTCCTTGATCTGCCGCTGCAGAGGATTTATCGGTTGATTGAGACGGTTGGGAGCTGTCAGAAGACGAAGCTGCAACATCCTTAGAAAAGTCCAGCTGCACCACTACTGGATCATGGTCTGAAGCTCTGCCATGTTCCTCCATGAAAGAGGCATTGATATGGACAGGCGCAAAGACTGCCTTGCCTGCAAGGTTCTTTGAAATGAAAATATTGTCCAAGCTTTGGTTGCTGCCGCGGTAGAAATAGGAATAACGGTCAGCCGCATCATGCTCCTGCATGAGATTAATCAATTCATTACCCGCTAGTGCTTTAGCCGTTTCGGAAAATTCAAAATCATTAAAATCACCAGTGAGCACAAACTTAAGGTTAGGATTTTGTCTCAGTCCTTCCTGAACAAAGCTATTTAAAATTTTCGCCTGTTCTATCCGGGCTGCCTGCGTATGCTGAACTGCTGGCTGAGCGGAACCATAAACGGCATCATCCCCAATCTTGGACTTCAAATGATTGGCAATAACGACGATATGCTGTCCCTTAAATTCAAACTCAGCTGCTAAGGATTTACGAACCTTAGTAAAGGCTGGATTTGTTGGAGCAATCCGGGCAGGATTCTTAACCAAATGGCCACCGGAGAAGCTAGCTGCTTCTTCACTCGTACCGGCTTCTTTTTCGACTAACTTCACCCGATTTGGATCGTAGAGAAAGGCTACGCGAATATTAGAGCCAGGCTTGCCGCCATCTTGACCGTCAAGTGGGGCAACTTCAGTGTACTTGTAAGTTTTTCCGCCCAGTTCTTTGATGCGGGCCGCTAGTTTCTCACCGCTTTTGACACCGCTAGTCGTCCCATCATTGACACTGCCATTCTCATCTTGAACCTCAATGAGCGTGATGATATCTGGACTATGAATTTCATTGATAAAGGAATTGGCGATTCTAGTCACTTTTTCCTCAGGCGTTTCACCTTTTTTAGCATTTGCAGAAAAATTCTCGATATTGTAGGAAGCAATAGTCAGTTTGTCCTCGCTTGGATAGATAGGAGAGACCTGTCTCTGCAAGCCACCGTCCACCAAATCAGGCAGCTGAGTTGGCTCTAACTTGTAAATCTTCCCACGATAAGTCACGACTCCAACCACATCACCATTGAAATAATCCTTGGCCTTGGCAATGAATTTATTGCCAACATAGACTGGAATGGTTGCGGTATTTTGGGCGTTTGGACGAAGATTGAGACCTCCGATATTGTTTAATGGCAAGGCTTGGTAGCCTTCAGGTAAGAGATAAATGTCTCCACGGTACTGCGGGCCTAAAACACGAGGCCTCTTCACCTTCGTCAACATTCCTTCCAAACTTTCCCAGTAGTCCAACGCTTCACTTTGAGGCTGATAGTCATTAATATCGTTATCAACCGTATCCTGAGGCATATTAGCCACGATGTCTACTGGAGCAGGTAAGTCAGCTTTCCCTTCCTTGATCACCTTGGAAGCGACAAGCATGGTGACTGTCAAGCTATCACTTGGCTTGTTGAAAGTTTGCCCCTGACGAATGCTGAGCTCTTCCATATAGCCTTCTTTGACACGACCTTCAAGACTAAGTTTGTCTCCGATATCGACTTTTTCTTTAGAAACAACATAAAGAGCATCAGAAGTCCTTCTGTTTCCATCAGGAGTCACGTCTTGAACATAAAAACCATAGCGGTCTGTTTTCGTCACAACTACATTGGAAACTTGAACTTCCTTGTCGTCATAGGGAGAGGTTTGTGATTCTCCCTGAATGGTTCCCACATTGGGCACAACCTCTGGTCCGCTAGTCGCAGCTTGTGCTGCAGTAGAGGCTTGGTCTGCCTTTCCCACTGCCTCTGTAGAAGCTGGCCTTGCCTCTCCCAAGTCTGCAGATGGACTATCTGCTTGACTGGCAACCGACGCATCGCTTACAGTTGGATTCTCTGTAAGAGCTGCCGCATCTGAAGTCGACGAACTTACTGCTTCTTCTGCTCCAACCGGTCGGACAGAAAAAAGCAGGGATAGAAAAGCAGCTAGCAAAACCACTGTGGGAAAGAGCTGCTTGTAAGAAACTTGTTTTTTCATGAACTTCTCCTTTTCTGTATAAATGTATATTATCCTATTTAATTTTTATTATAAAGAAAAGAATCAAATTTTGCAAAGGCTTTCTCAAAATTCTGTATTAGTTTCTCTCTCTTCAGAAAAATACTTGTCTAGGCTGGCCCAACACATAAAAAAGAATCTGGAATTTTACCAGATTCTTTCGAGACTTTAGTTTTCCCCTACTAAGATTGCCAAGGTTTCATAAGGCTGCAGGGTCATCACATGATCAATCTGAGTCTTGTCGTAATTGGATAGGAGAACCTGACCATTTTGATAATCCGGCAGGATGTCCACCGTAATCGGATCAGCATAGAAGTTGTTAAGGACTAAAAGCTTTTGTCCTTGCCACTCCCGCTCAAAGGCATAGACCTGAGGACTGTCCTCATAGGCTGGCTGATAGCTGCCCTCTGCGATGATAGGTAGTTCCTTACGCAGGGCAATCAATTTCTGATAAAAGGTAAAGATTGGGCCCTTGATTTCATTTTCTACATTGATGAGAGGATAGGATTTGCCCGCCTTCAGCCATGGAGTTCCTGTTGTAAAACCTGCATTGGCTGAATCATCCCACTGCATAGGCGTCCGAGAATTATCACGAGATTTGGCCTTGATAATCCTGAAGGCTGCTTCTGGTGATTGACCTTCAGCAAGCAGAGTCTGGTAAGCATTGAGAGACTCGACATCCACATAATCTTCCATGGAGTCATAGTCAGGGTCCACCATGCCAATCTCCTCCCCCATGTAGATATAAGGCGTCCCGCGCGAAAGGTGAATACTGGCTGCCAACATGGTCGCTCCTTCATTGCGGAAATTTTCTACATCGACAAAGCGGTTGAGGGCTCGCGGCTGATCATGGTTGTTCCAAAAGAGAGCCGACCAGCCTTCATGATTACTCATTTCCTTGCCCCAAGTATGGAAGAGGCGTTTTAACTCTTCAAAGTCAAAAGCCTTAAGCGTCCACTTCTGTCCAGCTTCATAGTCCACCTTGAGATGATGGAAATTAAAAGCCATGGACAGCTCCTGCCGGTCTGGTGCCGTGTAAAGGATGCAATTTTCAATCGTCGTAGCACTCATTTCGCCAACAGTCATAACAGAATCGTCCTGACCAAAGGTCGCTTCGTTCATCATACGCAGATAGTCATGCACGATTGGCTTATCGGTATAGGCTGGCTTGCCCTCCTGCTCTGGACAGTCCGTCAGCACTTCATCTTTTCCGATGACGTTGATGACATCAAAGCGGAAGCCCTTGACTCCTTTATCTCGCCAAAAATTCACCACCTTGAAGAGCTCTTGACGAACATTGGGGTTGCGCCAGTTAAGATCAGCTTGAGTGACATCATAGAGATGCAGATAATACTTGCCAGTATCGCCAAATGGCGCCCATGCACTGCCGCCAAACTTGGACAGCCAGTCCGTCGGCTCATCCCGCAGGATAAAGAAGTCCTGATAGTAGGAATCCCCAGCCAGCGCCTTTTGGAACCACTCATGCTCAATCGAACAGTGATTGAGAACCATGTCCAGCATAAAGTCAATACCATGCTGCTGGCCAACTTTGACCATCTCTTCAAAATCTGCCATATCTCCAAAGATAGGGTCTACCGCAGTGTAATCAGAAATATCATAACCATTGTCCCGTTGCGGACTCGGATAGAAAGGATTGAGCCAGATCATGTCCACTCCCAGCTCTTTCAGGTAAGGAAGTTTTTCAATAATCCCGCGAAAATCTCCCAAACCGTTGCCAGTCGTGTCTTTAAAAGATTTTGGATAAATTTGGTAGACAACCTTTGTTTTATCAAGTGTCATATGTTCTCCTTTTTTGAGAAAAGGGACAGATTTTAAAGAACCGTCCCTTTCTATAGTCATCATTTCATTTTTCTTTAAAGCGGCTTAGCGTTCATCAACTGACTTCCTCGCTCAACTACCCGAGGAAGTTGTTCAAGCACCTCCACCTGATACTTGTCTGAGTTCGTAATGATGACTGGTGTTTCTGTTACATAGCCCGCTTGCTTTATCATATCTATATCAAAGGAAATGAGTTTGTCGCCAACCTTGACCTTATCTCCTTGAGATACATAACCTTCAAAGCCTTTGCCTTCCAGATTAACAGTGTCCATTCCGATATGCATCAGGATTTCAACACCTTCATCTGACAAGATGCCGATGGCATGCTTGGTTGGGAAGAAGACGGTTACTCTACCATTAACTGGTGAAACCAACTCACCTTGGCTAGGAACAATGACAACTCCACGCCCCATCAAACCTTGTGCAAAGACAGGATCTGTTGCTTGACTCAATTCTTTGACTTCCCCTGCCAGCGGACTAGTAATCGTTACAGGAGCTGATGAATTAGCTGCTTTCACCTCTGGAGATGACTCAGCTTTGGATGGCCCGGCAAATTCTGCCTCTTCCTGAGCTGCAAATTCTGCCTGCAATTCTAGATCTTCCTCAGTCTTCGTTAAGAAGCCTGTCTTGTGGAAGAAGAAAGTCAGGAACATTGGTACAAGAATTGCTACAAGCATAACTAGAAGGAAAGGAAGCCAATAGTTTGCCTGAATAGAAAGGATAGCTGGTAAGCCTCCGACACCAATACCAGTTGCTGTGACATTAAAGTTAAGGGACAAAACTCCAGCAATTGAAGATCCAATCATGCCGGCAACAAATGGATAAACGTACTTGAGATTGACCCCGAAGAGGGCTGGCTCAGTAACCCCAAGGTAAGCAGAAATGGTCGCTGGAAGCCAAATCTGTGCTTCTCTTTCATCACGACGATGCATGAGATAGTAGGCAAATACAGCTGAACCTTGAGCAATATTGGACAGAGCAATCATAGGCCAAAGAGCTGTTCCGCCATAATCATTAGCCAACTGTGTATCAATGGCATTGGTCATATGGTGAAGACCTGTAATCACAAACGGAGCGTAAAGGGCACCAAATACTGCACCAAACAACCATTTGAATGATCCTGTCAATCCGGCAAATACAAACTTAGACAAACCTTGTCCAACCCACCATCCAAAAGGACCTAAAACCGTGTGGGCTAAAATCAGAGCAGGAAGCAGAGAAAGCAAAGGAACAAAAATCATAGAAATCACTTCTGGAATCCGTTTACGCCAGAAAATTTCTAAGTAAGAGAGAGACAGACCAGACAAGAGAGCCGGAATGACCTGACCTTGGTAACCGTATTTGTGAAACTCAAGTATCCCAAAATACCAAGTGTATTCTTTAGCAATCACAGCTTTAGAGGTATTAGCTACCTGATAAGCATTCAACAAATGTGGAGAAACCAAACAAATCCCTAAGACAATCCCGAGAATCTGACTGGTTCCCATCTTACGGGATATAGACCAAGTAATACCCACCGGCAAGAAGTGGAAGACTGCTTGTGCCGGCAGCCAAAGAAAGTCGTTGACATTGCTCCAGAATTTAGATACATCAACAATTGTATTATAAACGGGCTGCCCATTTTTTACTTGTGCAACTCCGTCAACAATCTTTCTACCCAAAGCTTCAATTTGGACTCCTTCAAGGACATTACGAAAACCAAGAATCAACCCTCCGACAATCAAGGCTGGAATCAAGGGTGTAAAAATTTCCGCAAGAGTGGCCATAACCCGCTGAAGGGGATTTTGATTGCTCTTAGCAGCAGACTTGGCTGCTTCTTTTGATACTCCCTCAATACCTGATACAGCAGTGAAGTCATTATAAAAGATTGGCACATCATTTCCAATGATGACTTGGAATTGCCCAGCATTTGTGAAAGTTCCCTTGACAACTGGGATTGCCTCAATAGCCTTAACGTTGGCCTTTTTACCGTCGCCAAGTACAAAGCGCATCCGCGTTGCGCAGTGGCTAACTGCTGTGACATTCTCTTTGCCGCCGATTGCATCTAGCAGATCTTTGGCTTCCTTCTCAAATTTTCCCATTTGACTACTGGCTGAATGAGAATCCAGCACTCTCCTTATATTTTTTATGAGTCAGTTTTTCAACAAGCTCCTACAAATTATTGTAATCGATTTCAAAGATGTAGGCAACTTGTTCGTTGAAAAAAGCCCTCATTTTTGATAAAATTTTCTAGGTTGTATGCAAAAAAGAAAACAAGTGGGGTTTATGATGAAGAAATACAAACAATTATTCAAACAGATTGAGAAAGATATTTTAGAGGAACGTTATGCTGTCGGAGATTTCTTGCCCAGCGAACATCAGCTGACAGAAGACTATCAGGTTAGCCGCGACACAGTCCGCAAGGCTCTGGCCCTGCTGCAGGAAGAAGGATTGATTGAAAAAGTCCGCGGACAGGGTTCTAAAGTCATCAAGCAGGAACAGTTTGACTTTCCTGTGTCTAAGCTGACCAGCTATCAAGAAGTAGTCAAGCAGAATAATATGCAGTCCAAAACCAATGTTGTCAGCTTGGAAAAGATTACCGTAGACCAGAAACTATCTGACATCACTGGCTTCCCTCCCTACCGACTGGTTTGGCGAATCGTCCGTCAGCGTGTTGTAGACCAAATCGCCTCGGTCTTAGATATTGACTATTTAGACAAGGGTATCGTCCCTCACTTGACGAGGGAAATCGCTGAGCAGTCCATTTATGCCTATTTGGAAAATGACTTAAAACTCAACATTGCCTATGCCAAGAAGGAATTTACCATTGACCACGCCAATGACCGAGACAAAATTCTCATGGACCTAGGCAAGGACCAGCAGGTTGTCTCTGTCAAATCTCAGGTCTATCTGGCAGACGGCCGCCAGTTTCAATATACCGAGAGCCGTCACAAGCTAGACAAATTTCGCTTTGTGGATTTTGCTAAGAGACAAAAAGAATGATTTTGAGTTCCACCCAGATTACAAAACCACCCCTGCCTTCCAGCTGGCAGAGGTGGTTTCTTTTATGAGTAGTCTAAGGCTGCCTTGTTTTGGAGCGACAAAGAGCCTCAAAATTTCTTTATACTTGTTTTAGGAGATTTATATGAAAAAATTAGTTAAGGGCTTCTGCTGCTTTTTAAAATTTACTGATTCTTATTACTTCCTTTCTTACTTTTGCGCCTGTGAGAATGTCAATATTTGCTTATCATATAGAGTAACTTTAGATGTCATTGGACTGTCCTCATTTCTATTTTGATGGTATTAGTATAATCCCAGAAACTTAAGACAGACTTATAAAAAACTTGAAGGAAACTTAAAAGGCTGAGTTTATTTCTCAGCCTTTTCTGCTTCTTCAATAATGTCAGAAATTTCAACTTTCACCTTCGTGACACGGCCATTTTTAACCTTGTCATTGGTCAAAATGAGTTTCTTATTCTGACTTTCGACTTCGTAGCTAATGCGTTCTTTCGGATCTGGAATAGTCCCTACACAAGTCAAGTAATAACCAGCTATCGTATCTACATCGTCGCTTTCAATCTCAACTTCAAAGTATTCATTAAAGTCATTGAGGGTCATGGTTCCTAAGACGATGTAGGTATTCTCACCGATTTCATGGACTTCGATTTCAGCCTTGTCAGTCTCATCGTCGATCTCACCGACAATCTCCTCCAAGAGGTCTTCCAGTGTGACCAGACCAGCCATACCTCCATACTCATCCAAGAGAATCGCCATTTGATTTTGCGTGTTGCGCAGCTCCTTGAGCAAATCATCGACAAACATGGTTTCCGGTACAAAGAGCGGTTCCTGCAGGATTTTACGCAGAACGATATTGTCAAAACCATTGATGAATCCTTCATTGAGCAGTCGCTTGGTATGAATCAGACCGATGACATTGTCCTTATCCCCATCATAGACGGGAATTCGCGAGAAGCTCTGTTTGAGAATGCTTTCAATAATTTCTTTGGTATCGTCCTGAATGTCCACCATAAAGGCATCCGTCCGCGGCACCATCAGTTCACGCGCCATCAGCTCATCCAGAGAGAAAATCCCCTGCAGCATCTCAATTTCGTCCGCATCCAAGGTCTCTTCGCTCTTAGTCAGCATATACTCAATCTCGTCCCGGGTCATCTTTTCGTCTGCATCATCAAACTTCATCGGCGTTATCCGGCTCAGCAGGTTGGTTGATGCTGACAGCAACCAGACGAAGGGGCTGACAATCTTGCCAAGAAAGATAATGACTGGTGCAGCCCGTACAGCTAGATTGTCTTTCAGGTTCATGGCAATGCGCTTAGGATAAAGCTCCCCCAAAACAATGGAAATATAGGTCAATAGGATCAGGGCCAAGAAAGTTCCGATAGCACGTGCAGTTTCGGAATTTCCCATCCAAGAAGAGAAAAGTTTTCCCAGATTATCCGCAAAGCTGGCCCCAGACAGGATATTGATAACCGTAATCCCAACCTGAATAGTTGATAAGAAGTTATTGGGGCTTTCTAAGACTGCTAAGAGCCGGATATACTTGAGGTCGCCCTCTTCAGCCTTTTGCTCCACACGCGCCCGATTGAGCGATACCATTGCCATCTCAGCAGCTGAGAAAAAGGCATTTAACAAAGTCAATATAAACAGTAGTAAGGCTTGCCATAACATATTCTGACTGCCAGGGTCTTCCATTGATTCTTTCTCCTCGAAATGTATAAGTAAATCTGATTATATCATATTTTTAAATTTAGTGCACAGGAAATGAAAATAAGACGGAAGTCCCTCCTTCCGTCTTATTTTCTAGTCTCGAGACTCTGGAATCAATTGATTCCGAAACTCATCCTTATTTATTAATAATCCCAAACTCTTCGTTCTTCTTCTGCTGCTGGGCTTCCTTGTGATTGTCATAGAGGTTAGCCAAGAACTTAGCGATTTCTTTAAGGATAGAATAGGTCGGGATTGCCACAATCATCCCCAGCACGCCATAGATATTGCTGGATAAGAGCAAGAGCACCATGATAGTAATCGGATGGACTTTCATCACACCGCCAACGATACGGGGATAGAGGATATTGCCATCTACCTGCTGGATAATCAGCATGTAAATCAAGGCCGCCACCATCTTCTGAGGATCGGTAAAGGCATAAGTAATGACCATGGGAATCAAGCCGATACTCGGTCCCACATAAGGTATTAGATTAGCCAGACTGGAGAAAATAGCAAAGACCAAAGCGTACTTGAGCCCAATCACGCTATAGCCAATATAGGCCAGAGCACCGATAATCAGGGCATCGATTGAAATCCCGCTGATATAACGGGCAACAGTAGCATTGAGATTGGTCAGCAAGCTGGAGATATTGAGCTTATCGCGCTTGAGGACTGTCCGCTCCAGCATGGGTAGGAGCTTATGACCGTCCATGAGGAAGTAAACCAAGAAAATCGGCGTCATAATTAAAATCATCAGCGTATTGACAACTGCTGACAGAACGCTGCCCAGACTGTTGGTCACACTGTTAAGGATATTTTGCAGAATATCCACATAAGACAGGTTGAGCTGCTGGATGGTGGACTGGATATTCAGATTTCGAAAGAGCGGATTTTTAGATAATTGATTGACAAAACTTTGAATTTCCCAATAAAGGCCTTGCGTTGAATTAATCAAGCTGCTCAGCTGATTAATCAAAATCGGCAAGAGGTAAATAACGCCCAAAGCAATCAAGCCAAACAGAAGGCTGAGCGTAATCAGAATCCCAATCATTCGGTTGATTTTGAGCTTATCCTGGAGAAATTTCACCAGCGGATTCGTAATATAGTAAAGAAATCCTCCCACAAGAAAGGGAATCAAGATTGTATTCACAACGCTAACAATCGGGGTTATCATATCCCCCATCTGGCGCCAGATAAAGAAAATAATCGTTAGCAAAAGGACCTCACTGGTCCAAAACATCAGCTTACTTTTATGAAACATTTGACTCCTCCTATCAGTTATTTTACCATAAATTTTGTTATAATAAAGGAGATTTAACGAAAGAAAGAGTAAAAATGGAAAAGATTATCAAACTGGAAAATGTAAGCTTAGCTAAACAAGGCCGAACCATCTTAAAAGATCTCAACTGGCAGGTGAAAAAGGGAGAGCATTGGGCTATTCTCGGTCTCAACGGTTCTGGAAAGTCTACTCTTCTGCGCTTGCTCATGGCTGAACATTGGAAGACCCAGGGTAAGGTAACAGTTCTCGGTACTGAATTTGGTGCCGGCGACATTCCTCAGCTACGAACTAGGATTGGAGTGGTCGGCTCATTCATTGCTGAGCGCCTGCCCAGCCATCTCACTGCCGAAGGAATCGTCCTAACAGGCAAGTACAAAAGCAGTATTCTCTATGCTCCTTACGGGCAAACTGAGCTCAATCAAGCTAGGGAAATGCTGGCTTCCATTGGCGGGCAAGAATTGATTGGCAGAAGCTACGCCAGTCTGTCTCAAGGGGAAAAGCAGCTCTTACTGATTGCGCGCAGTCTCATGGAAAAGCCAGAACTGCTTATCTTAGACGAAGCGACCAGCGGTCTGGATCTCTTTGCCCGCGAGCGCCTGCTGGATCAAATTGGTAAGATTACACAGATGAATCAGGCTCCAACCATCCTCTATGTAACCCACCATGTAGAGGAAATCACTGCTGCTATGGATCATGTCCTGCTCCTAAAAGAAGGCCAAATCATAGCCCAAGGTCCTAAAAAAGAAATTTTTCAAAAAGTAATCATGGATCGATTCTATCCTCAGCCAGTCAAGCTGATTGAGCTGGGAGAAGACCGCTATTTCGTCAAGGTGGAGGTCAGTTCGTCATGAAGCAATTTTCTAATACCATCTTCAACCTGGGCTATTTTCTGATTCTGACCATGACTGCGATTGCCTTGCTTTTCCTGTCTGGGCAGATTCTGCTGTCCCATACTTACATCCCTTTGAGGATTGCTGAGGGGGTCCAATTCGTCAGTAATCCTTGGTATTTCTACCCTATCCTCCTGCTCTTTCTCCTCAGCCTCTTTTTAATCCGGCCCCTGTTGGAAAAGGTTCAGACCAAGCATCTTTTTTGGATTCTGTCTTTCATCTTTATAGCAGCAGCGATTTTTCTGATAACGGCCTACGATGGCCGCATCCGAGCTGACGCCAAGCACGTTTTCAATGCAGCGCTAGCCTTTAACCGAGGAGATTACAGCTCGCTGACAACCGTCGGAAGCTACATGTATCGCAATCCCCATCAGCTAGGACTGATGACTCTGGAGCGACTTTATGCTTTTATTTCTCCGACGACTCAGTTTGCCTTTAGCATGAATGTCGTCTGGACTTTACTCAGTCATTTCTTGATCTACAAGATTACAGCTCTCCTCAGTGCCAGAGAAATCATCCAGAAATACACGATTCTGCTGACTTTTCTCTTTCTACCTCAGCTATTTTTCGTCCTCTTTGTCTACGGTACCATTCCTGGGCTCTTCTTCTGTCTGCTCAGTCTCTATGCTTTTATCAAGCTGGACCAGACAGGAAACTTACTCTATGCTTTGCTGGGAGCTGCCAGCATCAGTCTGGCCTGCCTCCTGCGCAACAACTACATTATCTTTGCCATTATGCTGATCGGCGTCTACTTCCTGTCCATTTTTTATAAATGGTCTTGGAAAAAACCACTAGTCATCATTCTGATTTTAGCCGGCATTGTTCTTTCAAACAAGCGTCTGACGGCCTACTATGAGCAGCTGATTGGTGGCAAGATAGGTGTCGGGACACCAAAAATCGCTTATATCACCATGGGCCTGCGGGATGATCCTAATCGGCAGACCTTGGGAGGCTGGTACGATGCCTACAATACCAAGATTCTCAAGCGCAATAAGTACGATGAAAATTTGGCTACAGAAATGGCCACTCGGGATTTGAAGGATATCCTGATTCACTTCAGCAAGCATCCTGATTATGCGCTCAAATTCTTTTACGAAAAGGTCAAGTCTACCTGGACTGAGCCGACTTTTCAGTCTATCTGGACCGGACCGCAGATTGAGCGCCAGCAATACATGAAGCCAACTGTCTTGCGCAGCATTTATGAGGAAAGAAAAGGTTATCAGATTGTTAATTTCCTGCTCTTAACCCTGCTAGCCAGCATCTATCTGCTCTCCTGTTTCTTTATTCTGCATAAATTTTTCGTCGCCGAGGAAAAGCTGACGCCTTTTGACCTCTATCCCTTCATCTTTCTCTTGGGGGGCGGCCTCTTCCACTTCTTCTGGGAAACCAAGAGCCAGTATGTTTATATCTATGTCCTCCTTCTCATCCCTTCCGCCGCTCAATCCTTAGTAGACCTGAGCGATTGGTTGAAGAACAAAGGAAAAGGGAAATCAACAGACCAACTTGAGAAAAACCAATAAAACTTGAACACTTGATAAGAATTTGATATAATTTTATAGGAGCGTTAAGTGAAACAAAGTTGAATTTGTAATTAAAATGTTTTGTATTTTGCGAAGGGAGAATAGCGATTTATGTTTTCAATATTAGGTGCAGTATTATTTGGAGTTATAGCAATTATGACAGTTCTTGTTGCTTGCGGTCTGCCTTTGGGCGAATATACAATGGGTGGACAACATAAAATCTTACCTAAAAAATTTAGACTTGTGGCAGTCATTTCGGTGGCTATCCAAATTTTTGCCATGATCATTATTTTGCAAGCTGGAGGTTTGCTTCCTTTGTGGCTGTCTTTTAAGGTGACTAAATATATTTGTTTCTTCTTTGCCGCTTACCTATCCTTGAATACGATTATGAACATGATTTCAAAAAGTAAGAAAGAAAAATATGTTATGACTCCGATTTCACTTGTAGCCGGAATATGTTTTTGGATAACAGCATTTCAGATGTAGTATGTAAGCGAGGATCATCTATAGTGAGTCAAATTGGAATTTGTAGAGGTGAGAAAAATGCAATGGCAACATATTCAACTTAAATCTAAATAATATAAAATTACGAGGAGATTATAAGATGAATAATTATATAAAATTAAATGAAGATAGATGGAATAATGTAAAAAATGACTATACTGAGCCATTGACACATGAAGAATTAGAAGAAGTTAGAAATAATCCAATTTCTGTTGCATTAACTGTTGGGAAAAAAGTTCCAAAAGAATGGTTTGAAAAAGCAAACGGAAAAAAGATATTAGGTTTAGCTTGTGGTGGTGGACAGCAAGGACCAGTTTTTGCTATAAAAGGTTATGATGTAACCATAATGGATTTTTCTAAATCACAATTACAAAGAGATGAGTTGGTTGCTAAAAGAGAAGGCTTAAAAATCAATACAGTTCAAGGCGATATGACAAAACCATTTCCATTTGAAAATGAAACTTTTGATATTATTTTTAATCCGGTCTCAAATGTGTATATAGAAGATTTAGACAACATGTATAAAGAAGCCTCTCGAGTATTGAAAAAGGGTGGACTGTTAATGGTCGGATTTATGAATCCTTGGATATACATGTATGATGCTGACATTGTATGGGACAAGCCCGATGAGGAATTACTTTTAAAGTTTTCATTACCTTTTAATTCAAAAGAGCTTGAAGAGGAAGGCAAGATAACCATAAATCCAGAATATGGATATGAATTTAGCCATACCTTAGAAACTCAGATTAGAGGACAACTAAAAAATGGTCTCGCTATGATAGATTTTTATGAATCGTGTGACAAAAGACATAGATTGTCACGTTATGGAAATGACTATATCGCTACACTTTGCATTAAACTATAATGTTATAAAACATACTTCAGGAAAATAGCCCGTTTTATTTTCCGTAAAGGTTAAAATCTAAAAATCCCAGTTTGTCTAATTGAATAAAAGAATTTTTAAAACAGTAAATCACAAAGGTTTACTGCTTTTTTGCTCATTTTGAGAAATCATAACCACCCGTGAAAACGAGTGGCTTGTACACCGGCTATAAGCCGTTTCCCTCTAGCGACGTCTAAAGACGTTCGCTGAACTTCTTTTAGGTTAATGCTATGATTACTTGACTAATGCCCGTAAAAACAGGCATGTATCTTATTCTATAACTGCCATCTGAGAACGGTTTGACACTTAACTTATCAAAGACAAGGTCATTTTTTCCCAATCACGTATATTAGAAACTATCTTTTCATTTAGGCCAACGATATTCACATAGTCCCCTCTCCCCCAAAACTTTCGATTGTCATAATATAACCCCTCTTGTTTTTCAATCTGAACAGGAGGGGTTGTTTTGAATGGAAATGAATAAGACTTAGTTTTGTGTTATTAGCATTTTCATCACTTCATTTTAATCGTAATCAGCATACCTCCACCAAGCTATTGTTGCGATAAGACCTAGAATACTTACCCCAAATAAACTGACACTGCTCCCAAAATTCAATGTTGCTTTTCCTGCAATACCACTTGCAAGTGCAGGGATCGCCCATGGAATGTATCTTCCAAAGTTAAGAGCAGAACCAAGCTGAGAAAAAATAATAGTAAAAATGATAAATGCCAATGGAGACAAATAGCCCCGGCCTAAACAAGCAAAAAAAGCCACCGGAGTAGAGAGTACGATCGTAAGAGTAGTACAAAGAACAAAAGTAAGTATACCTTTAAAAATCACCGTTAAGCTCCCACCCTCAAGTCCAATCAGATTGCCAGCTAATAATCCCAATAAAAGTGCAAAAATTGATAGAATATAGCTCCACAAAGCGATAACGACAAACTTGGATAATACGATTGTATCTCTTCTTATCGGAAGCGCTAATAGGTCTATCATAGTTTTATCAGAATATTCTCTACCAAAAACCCAAGATGCTGTAAATCCAAAAATGAGCAATCCCCCAACAGAAATGACTTGTGATATGGTCATTAAGTATGACGACCAGTCTGTTATCCTCATCATTTCCATTTTTGCAGAAATCAAACCAAGATTTTTGAAATTCTCTGGATATTTCATCATAGTTGTAAACAACCCAACAATAAAAGGAACTAAACAGATAGAACAAGCAGTTACGATGGAAAGTTTTGATTTTATTAACTTTCTCCATTCAATTAAAATACAGGAACTAAGCTTTTTCATTCGAAACACCTCTATTATAGTCATTCAGTATTCTTAAGAAATAATGCTCTAAATCTTCTTTCTCAACAGCCAACGATTTGGGCGGATAACCTGCATTAACCAGCAATGTAGCAATTTCTTCCGGATATTCCACAGATTTTGTATCAATTAGTTCTAAGAAATTGATATTATTTTCTGTGTCTGATTGAATGCTCACCTGATAGCCATGGTTAGATAATACTTCTTTCATGGCCTTATTATTAGACCCACTTACTAGTAACTTCTTTTCTAAGTACTGCTCTAATTCATTACTTTCAACTTCTCTTATAAGTCTGCCCTCATGTATAATGACTATTCTAGTAGCAATTTTAGATATTTCTTCC
This sequence comes from uncultured Streptococcus sp., assembly GCA_965245685.1. Taxonomy (GTDB): domain Bacteria; phylum Bacillota; class Bacilli; order Lactobacillales; family Streptococcaceae; genus Streptococcus. The sequence goes on from CBDFAZ010000035.1 coordinate 15,647, forward strand.
AGATTATGACTTGAAATAAGAACAGTTGTACCTAGATTATTCGCCAATTCCTTTAATAGCTCTCTCACTTCAATAACTCCAAAAGGGTCTAATCCATTTGTTGGCTCATCAAGAATTAGGATTTTAGGTTTATGAATAATCGCTTTTGCAATTCCTAAACGTGCAACATTTCCTAAAGAAAGATGTTTCTCCTGTTTATGTTCATATTGCTTTAGTTTTAATTTTTCAATTACCCAGTCAATATTATCTTTATTAACCCCTCTTAATTTACTAACGATTTCTAAATTTTCTCTCACAGTTAAGTCTGGATAAGAATAAGGTGTCTCGATAATATAACCTATTTCGTTTCGAAGTTCTAAATTATTCAGATCTAACTTTTTTCCTTGAATATAACATTCTCCTGATGTAGATTTTATCAATCCTAGCATCATTCTCACCGTCGTTGTTTTCCCTGCACCATTTAATCCTAAAAAACCTACTATTTCACCACTTTTTATTGATAGATTCAAGTTGTTGACAACATTTTTTGTTCCATATCTTTTAGAAAGGTTTGCGGTTCTAATTGCTTCTTTCACCATTACCTATCCTCC
>CBDFAZ010000036.1:0-16227 GCA_965245685.1 uncultured Streptococcus sp.
GTCCTTGACTGAGATATAGGGCTGCATCGCTTTCATTTCCTGACTGGATTAATAAACACTCTTCTTAGGATGATAGACAAATACATGCTGGCTATTGACAATAAAACTAAATCCTTTCTTCCCTAGCTGAAGCCGATCCAGATAGGCTTTGAGACTGTTATAGCCGATATCCAGACGCAAAACACCAAGATTCTGCCCTGCTTCATTCACCACTTCCTGAGTGACGGAAACAACCCACTTCTCCTTCTCTGATGATAGAGACTCCTTGCGAGCAGGAGTCAAGACAGGCATAGCTCTGGTATGGACAGCTTCCTGATACCATTTTTCATTCATCATATCAGAGGATGTCTGCATGCTGATTTGAGTATCTGTCGATACCACGCGCCCGTCCTTGGTAACCAAAACTGCCGACACCAAATCCGGATCTGTCTCAATGATGGTTTTCATCAAAGACTGAACTGACGTTTCACTACTTTCTTGATCCTGAGCAAACTTCCGAATTGTTTCTTCCTTGCTCAGTGTAGATGTAGTTTGCTTTAATTTTTGCAAATAGGAAGCAATGAACTGCCCGCTTTGCTCCATACTATTGCGCGTCGTCCGCTCTGTCAGCTGCCGAATAGTTCCCGAGCTAGTTTGATAGTAAAGACTCCCAATAAACCCTAAAAGTAAAAGAACCAACAGAAAAATATAGACAATCAACTGGATAAGAAGCGGATATCGTTTCATTTCTCCTCTCCTTTTTTAAACTGCCGAGGTGTCAGCCCGACCACCTGCTTGAAGCGCTGAGAAAAATAGTTCATATCTTCAAAACCTACCTGCTCTGCTATCTCATAAATCTTCAAATCTGTAGTTAAGAGTAAGAGTTTTGCTTTTTTCATCCGCTCTTGGATCAGATAATCCTGAAAGGGCAAGCCTAATTCTTTTTTGATAAGAACGCTAAGATAGGACGGACTAAACCCTAATTGGAAAGCCAAACTTTTCAGGCTTAATTCTGAATCAGCTAGACGCTCGTGAATAGCCTCTTCCAACTCAGAGCGTTGCCCCTGATCGACCAAGTTTTGAATCTGGGCTTTTTTACGTTCTTTATCGAGCTTGGTCTGCACCTTGGCCAACATCTCCTCAACATCATCCTTGGAAAACGGCTTTAGCAGATAGTCATCTGCACCTAGCTTAATGGCTGTCCGAGCATAGTCAAAATCATCATAGCCCGTCAGAAAAACGATATGGCACTTAGGAGCCTGGTCTCTGACTAGCTTGGCCAGTTCGAGGCCGTTCATCTGTGGCATATTGATATCGGTCAGCAGGATGTCAGCAGGATTTCCCTGAAATTTCTGCCAAGCTTCTCTTCCATTTTCAGCTTGGGCAATGACTTGCATACCAAACTGTTCATAGTCTACCAAGGACGCAATCCCTTGTCTTACCAGATACTCATCCTCTACAATCATAATTGAATACACAAGATTCAACTCCTTATTTATACTGGATTTATTATAGCAAATTTTCAATCAAAATGCTCTTAAACATAATCCAAAAGATAACCGTAGCCCTTCTCCTCCATCTCAGCTTTTGGAATGAACTTGATTGACAGACTATTGATACAATAGCGCAAGCCGCCCTTGTCCTTAGGACCATCAGTGAAAACATGACCCAGATGTGAATTTCCAACCCGACTACGAACTTCCGTTCGAGTCATATTGAAACTCTTGTCTTCCTTGTAAGTCGCAACATCAGGACTGATTGGACGGGTGAAGCTGGGCCAACCGCAGCCTGAGTCAAACTTATCCTTTGATGAAAAGAGAGGCTCGCCTGTCACCACATCCACATAGATACCAGCATCGAACTTATCCCAATAACGGTTAGAAAAAGCCCGCTCTGTGTCATTCTTTTGTGTAACTGCGTATTCTTCTGGCGAGAGCTTGGACTTAATCTCTTCATCGCTAGGTTTAGGATAGCGACTAGCTTCGATAACAGGATAAGCAGCTTGATTGACATCGATATGGCAATATCCATTAGGATTCTTTTTTAGGTAATCCTGGTGATAATCTTCTGCTTTGATAAAGTTTTTCAGAGGCTCTTTTTCAACAGCTAAAGGCTTATCATATTTCTTAGTAACCTCATCAAAGACCTGGTTAATCGTATCAAGATCAGCTTCGTCCTTATAATAGACACCTGTCCGATACTGGGTACCCTGATCATTTCCCTGCTTGTTTTTAGAAGTTGGATCAATGATGCGGAAATAGTGAAGCAGAATTTCTTTTAGCGAAATTTTCTTGGCATTGTAAGTAATGTGAACAGTCTCAGCGTGACCAGTTTGAGAGACCAATTCATACTTGGTCGTGTCGCCTTTACCATTTGCATATCCTGATACTGCATCAAGTACACCTGGCACGCGAGAAAAGTACTCTTCTACTCCCCAGAAACAGCCGCCAGCCAGATAAATCTCCCGCTTGTCCTCTTCCTTGACATCTTCTTGCTTTTGTTTGGCTACTGCTTCTGTCTTGCTCATAGAGGCTTTCTTGATTTGCTCAGGAGAAGATTGCTTACCATTCCCTGAAATCACATAGACCAGTCCAAAGCAGACAAGCAAACCAAGCATAACCAGAAGAATTTTCCATTTGCCTTCCATGCTAACTTCTCCTTTCTATTTGATTTCTTTCAGTGTTTTCTCTATATCTTCCTTGCTCATGTAGCCAATATGCGTCTTGGCAAGAGAACCATCACTGCCTACGAAAAGAGCAGATGGATAAGAGCGAATACCATACTCTTTTAGCAATTCTCCCTTGGTGTCCATGAGAACTGGGAAGTCTTTATAATCCAAAGATTTGTACCATTCCTTGAAATCATCAGCAGACTTTTCTCCGTTAAAAGTAGGAGACACCACCGTCAGAACAACATAATCTTTTCCTGACTGCTCCTTAGCCAAATCATTAGTATCACCAAGTGTAGATAGACAGATAGAGCACCAAGAAGCCCAAAACTTAAGATATACTTTCTTGCCTTTGAAATCAGACAGCTTGTAGGTCTTGCCATCTACTCCTTGCAGACTAAAGTCCTTGGCCATCTTGGTAGATTGCTCAGAATCAGCTTTTGTTTGCATATTGCTTTTATCACTTTTAGAAACTTCCGAGTTTATCTTCTGATTTGAACAGGCTCCCAAAAAGCCGACACAAAGCAGACTGACAGTCAATATCGATATCTTCTTCATCGTTTTCTTTCCTTTCAAAATAAGGAGAAAGCCGACAAAACTGACGACTTTCTTTCCTATGGTGGAATTCTTATTTGTCAGATGACATTTCGGATGAATCTTTCATGTCATCCTTCATGCTTGAATCACTTGATTTCATATCATCTTTCATGTCAGACTTGCTGTCGGACATCATAGAAGAGTCCTTCATATCATCCTTTTTCATTTTATCATCAGACATGCTAGAGTCTTTCATATCTTCTTTCTTCATGTCATCTTTTTTCATATCATCTTTCTTCATCATACTGCTGTCATCCATCTTCTTCATATCAGAATCTGATTTTTGATTAGAGCAAGCAGCTAGGACAAAGATACTAAGTGCAGCGATTGTAAGTGTAGTGATTTTTTTCATGATGTTTCTCCTTTAATTATACAATATTTATCCAAATAACGATGCTAGGATATTGAGATTTCCAAGCATTAGCAAAATTCCCATGAGAATGATGAGTGCTCCGCCGATTTTCTTAAGTGTTCCCATATAAGGTTTGAGTTTCGCAAAGCGCTGTAATACCCAGCCGGAAGCCAAAGCCATGGCTAGGAAAGGCAAGGCTAAGCCCAGTGTATATACTAGCATGAGAAGCCCACCCTGCAGAGCACCATTGCCACCTGAAGCCGCAATAGCTAAGACAGAACTCAGAACAGGTCCCACACAGGGCGTCCAACCAAAGCTAAAGGTAATACCCAAGAGAAAAGCGTTAAGAAAATCACTTCTTTTACTATTCTTTTTAAGTTGGATGCTCTTTTGCTTTTGCAGTTGCTGGATATTAATAATTCCCATCTGGTGGATCCCCAGTAGAATAACAATCCCGCCCAGAACATAGCGAAACCAAGGGGCATAGAGGACTTGCCCTAGAGCGCCAGCTCCGTAGCCTAAAACCAAAAACACAGTTGATAAGCCAGCTATAAAGCTGAGCGTCTTAGCTAGACCGTACCAAGAAAAATCCCTTCCCATAAACCGAACTGTTTTCGGCTGATCTGAATCCAGTAAAATCCCTACATAGACTGGCATAAGCGGTAAAATACAGGGCGAGAAAAAAGATAGAATCCCCGCCAGAAAAACAGAAATAAAGAACAAAAAACTTGTTGCCATTTCAAAAACCTGTCTATCAATTTCTGAATCTAGTATAAAATAAAAATCCCTCTAAAAATAGGGAGATTGATTTGAAAAAACTTGAATTTGATGTTATATTGCTTGAGATTTCTGGATTGGGCAAAAACATCCACCACATTGTGGCGGATGTTATCTATTAGCTCTCCATCTCAAAACGCTCACTCTTCTGCTTGTTTGGCAAAAAGAGAGAAAGTAGGATTCCAACTAGAGCCGGCACTAACCAAGGCAAAGAAGCCTGAGCAAACGGAAGGGCATTTACCATATCACTTACCTTTGTAATATGGAACTGCTGCCCAAGAATACCCGCAAAGGAAATCAGAGTCACTGCTGCTACCGTCAATTGCATACCGACTTTGGACAGTGGCAAGAATTTATTCACAATGACAATCAGCACGATAACAATGGTAATTGGATAGAGAATTTGCAGTACCGGAACTGAATATTGAATAATGGCATTGAGGCCAAGATTAGCAATCGCAAACCCAATCAAAGTAAAGACAGTTGCGTAAACTTTATAAGATAGCTTAGGGAAAGTTTTATGGAAGAATTCCCCAGTCGATACAATAAGTCCTGCTGTTGTGGTGAAACAAGTCACAGTAACCATAGCTGCAAGGAAAATCTGGGCTGTAGGTCCAAAGATAGCCTGTGTCGCCTGCGATAGGACATAAACACCTGGATTGCCTTTGGCAATAATCTCAGCTGGAACTGGGAAATGATTGCCCAGAAACGCCAAACCGATATACATGGCGCTAAAGCCAAACGCTACCATCAAACCAACAACCCAGATAGTTGAAACATATTCCTTTTTATTCTTGAAACCTAGCTGGTTAAGAGTTGTCACTGCGATTACACTGAAGGCCACGGAAGCCAAGGCATCCAAAGTATTATAACCTTCCAAGAACCCTTGCCCAAAAGCTGACGCAGAATAAGCTTGCGAAGCCTGCTGAGGTGTCGTTGTTCCGTATTTCAAAGCTCCTAGAATGACTAAAATAATAATCAAAACTGCAAAAACCGGCGTCAGAATACGTCCAATCCGATCCAAAATCTTAGATGGATTCAAAGAAATCAGATAAGCCGCTGCAAAGTAAAGGGTCGTGAAAACAATCAATCCGATACCTGTCATATTTTTAGACAACATAGGAGCAATTCCAACTTCATAGGCCACCGTCGCAGTCCGCGGGATAGCAAAGAAGGGCCCTATTGACAGATACAAGGCAACGAGATAGATAATAGCAAACCAAGGCGCAATCTTCTGAGAAATCTCGTGGATATAGCCCTTAGGATTGAGTGTTCCGATAATCAAAGTCAGAACAGCAAGCCCAACCCCAGACAGGACAAATCCTGCAATAGCTGGCCAAAAATGCTGACCAGATAATGTTCCAAGCGAAGGCGGGAAAATCAAATTCCCAGCACCGAAAAATATTCCAAATAAGAGCAAGCCTGTCAAGGCACCTTTTTTAATCACAGGAATCTCCTTTAAATTTTTTCATGCTTTATCAGTATATACGGAAATAGCCCGATACGCAAGATTTTTGAATTTCTCAGAATATTGATTCAAATCAAAAGGGTGTATCTGATTTAAATCGAATTATTTATCCGGAATTTTGGGCAAAATCCTGACTTATCCACAGATTTAAGGCTTATTTTAAAGTAAGATAAATAAATTTGTTTTAAATCGTATAATTTACCAACCTCTCTTTATTTTTTTTGATGGTTCACTTTCTTTAAACAGATATACTCAACTATTGCTGAATGCGAGAAAAATACAATATTGTCCTTCCTGATCCAAAACAAAATAAAAGAGATTTTTCATAGTAAAAAGGTTGAGACATCCTATCTCAACCTTTTAAAAATGGCTATAAATCATTTAGCACTCTTTACACATCGCTAAATCTTCGATACTTAATCTTGAATTCAAAGAAGTTCTTCTCTTGCAGCATATGGAAAATATCCCGATAAGCCTCCTCATCAAAATGATGTCCCAAATACAAGATTTCAAAGCTTAATCCTTCATATTCCAGAAAGGCATTAGTCGTTCGAAAGCCGTTACGCTTATAGAAGTCCATACGTGCTTGACGTTGCTCTAGATTGTCACAGTCTTCATCGATACGTTCTACCTCTAAAACCATAGTTTTTTGATAAAACTCTGTCAGTTTATGAATAATTTCTCCCCCATAGCCATGGCTGCGAAGGTGCGGCATAATCGCAAAGAAGCTGACATAGAACATTTTTTCGTTATAAACTGCAAAAGCAAAACCAACAAATTCTTCCTCGTTGTAGAAGGCAAAGAAATGAGAACGCTTATCATTTGTATAACGGAGAAATTCGCTGATAGCTACCCTTTCCTCTTCAGGAAAAGCCTCGCGGTTTAAGGCCTCAACCTTATCCAAATCGGGAAATTCTGCTGTAATAATTTGACTCGTTAAAGACATTGCTACCTCACTTTGCTTATATTCTAGCAGTTGTCAAAAAATTTAGCAAGCATTATCAAACTTCTTCCGCTTTTTTAGAAAATTGGCTCTGATAAAGGTCATAATAGAATCCTTTATCTCCCAAGAGACTCTCATGATTTCCTTGCTCGATAATCTGACCATCCTTGAGCACCAAAATCTTATCCGCTTCCTGAATGGTCGACAGTCGGTGAGCAATGACAAAACTGGTCCGCCCCTGCATGAGTGCCTTCATAGCCTTCTGAATCAAGAGCTCCAGCCGTGTATCGACAGACGAAGTCGCTTCATCCAAAATCAGAATCTTAGGATTGGCCAAAAGAGCCCTCGCAATCGTAAGCAACTGCTTCTGACCTAGCGAAATATTGCTGGATTCTTGGTTCATTTCCATATTGTAGCCGCCTGGCAAGGTCCGGATAAAGTGGTCTACATTAGCTGCCTTGGCCGCTTCTACAATTTCTTCATCAGTGGCTTGCAGATTGCCAAAGCGAAGATTTTCCTTGATGGTTCCTTCGTAAAGCCAGGCATCCTGCAGCACCATACCGAACTGTTTACGGTAGTCCTGACGGGACAGATGGCGTATGTCATGCCCATCAACTGTAATCGCGCCTTTGGTCACATCATAGAAACGCATGAGCAAGTTAATCAGCGTGGTCTTACCAGCACCAGTCGGACCTACAATGGCGACCATTTCTCCAGGTTTGACTTCCAGATTGAAATTCCGAATGAGCGGTTTATCTGCCACATACTGGAAGTCCACATCCTTGAAGCTAACCTGACCTGTCAGATCTTGCTCCAGCTTTTCTGTCTTATCATTGACTTCATCTGCTTCGTCCAGCACTTGAAAAATCCGTTCCAAAGAAGACTTGGCACTCTGCAGCTGACCAGCAAGCTGAGTCAGGTTTTGAATGGGCTGATTAATCTGCCAGACATACTGAACAAAAGCTTGCATATTTCCGACTGTCAAGCGCCCAGCGATAACCTGAAGACCGCCCAGCAGAGCCAGCAAGAGATAAGTCAGATCTGAAATAATATTCAAAACAGGCATCATCAAACCAGAAATAAAGCTGGCCTTAAAACCTACTTTCTGCAAATTTTGCGTAATTTGACGAAAATCCTCCTGAGAGCTTTCTTCTCTGACATAGAGCTTCAAAATATTAAAGCCTGTCAAATTCTCCTGAACAAAGCCATTCATAGCTCCCAGTGCATCTGCCTGCTGTTTAAAGTAAGGCTGGGATTTCTTCACGATAAAGCGAGCACTGAGGTAGGTAATCGGAATCGAAATTACCACAATTATACCCAACTGCAGATTGAGTACCAATACCATGACGATGACCAAGATTAGAGTAAAGACTGCGTTGATAAGCTGCAGAAAGGACTGCTGCAAGGCATTGGAAACAGCTTCGACATCGCTGGTAAAACGCCCCAGCAAGTCACCAAACTGGTGCTTATCAAAGTAGGAAACGGAGATGCGATTAATCTTATGACTAAGTTCATCGCGCAAGTCACGAATGGTAGCCTGTACTGCATTGGTCATAAAGTAATTAGAATAGTAAGAACCGATTTCATAAAAAATCGCCCGCACAAAATACAAGACCATGACCCAGCCAACATAAGACACATTAATCTGGGCACCAGACACACCTTTAGCCATATCCAGCAAATTATTTGTCAGTTCAGTAATGGCTAGACCTAAGACAAAGGGCTCGACGACACTCATAACAACGCTGAGGATTTTGAGGAAGATTGCAAAGGCGACTGCAAACTTATAAACTTTTAGGTAGCTCCACAGGCGAGCAAAACTAGATGTGTTTTTCATATCAGTCTCCTTTCTATTCTTCTGTAAAAGATTGATTTTTCAGCTGCGAATCCGCAATTTCACGATAGATATCATTGGTTTCCATCAGCTCTTCATGCTTCCCGCGTCCGACGATTTCACCCTGATCCAGAACGATAATTTGGTCAGCGTCCATGATAGTTCCCACCCGCTGGGCTACAATCAGCACTGTTGCCTGACCAGTCACTTCCTTGAGACGACGACGAAGCACTGCATCCGTCTTATAATCCAGAGCAGAAAAAGAGTCATCAAAGATATAAATATCCGGCTTTTTAACCACTGCACGGGCGATAGAGAGCCGCTGCTTCTGCCCTCCGGATAAATTACTGCCTCCCTCAGCCAGATGAGTCTCAAAACGCTCTTCCCGGCTCTCGATAAAGTCCTTGGCTTGAGCAACCTCAGCCGCCTGACTCAGCTCCTCTTGGCTAGCTTCTTCCTTACCATAGCGTAGGTTCGCTGCGATAGTTCCGGTAAATAGCAGAGCCTTCTGCGGAATAAAGCCAATCTTCTGACGCAGAGCTTTCAGATTGTACTCACGGACGTCCACACCGTCCACTAAAATCTTACCTAGTGTTACATCGTAAAAGCGCGGAATCAACTGTACCAGTGTAGACTTACCAGAACCAGTAGAGCCGATAAAGGCAATAGTCTCACCTGGCTTGGCCTTGAAGGAAATATTATGCAGTACAGGACTCTCCGTCTCACCCGGATAGGCGAAGGTTACATTGTCAAACTCCAGATAACCCTTCGTCTCTGTCTCGGTTACACCATCTTCGTTAGGATTGATTGAGATTGGCATGTCCATGACTTCCTTAAGCCGTTGACTCGATACCGCCGTCCGTGGATACATGGTAAAGAGATTGGCCAAGAAGAGGAAGGACAGCAGCGCGTGAAAGCTATATTCGATAAAGGCAACGAGATTTCCGATTTCAAGACTGCCGTCCCGCAAGGGGGCTAGGGCAAACCAGACAATGGCCACAATCATGGCAATAATAATCTGTACAAAGAGTGGCTCTGTCAGACCAGTCAGCTTAAAGAGCTTATTGGAGTTTTGCGCATAGACCTCATTTTCATCAGCAAAACGCTTCTCTTGAAATTCTTCTCTTGCAAAAGCCCGAATAACGCGCAGACCAGTCAGATTTTCCCTTACATACTGATTAATCTTATCAAGGGTCTTCTGCTGCTTTTCAGACAAGGGCTTGGTTTTAACCGCCACATAAATGACCACGACAGCCAAGAAAGGCACTGAAACAGCTACAATCCAGGCCAGAGACGGACTGGTCAGAAAAATCATGAGAATACTGGATAGCATCATCATGGGAGTAATGACACCCATTTTCAGGGTTTGCTCCGCAAACTGCATGAGTACAAAAGCATCCGAAGTCAAGCGCGTGACTAAAGAGGATACACCAATTTGCTCATACTCATGATGAGAATACTCTTGCAGCTTAGCATAGAGATCATTGCGCATGTCCTGAACCATGGTCGTCGTTAGCTTCCCAGCCGCATAAGCCAGAACGATTCGCCCCAACACTCCTAAGATAATAACGCCAAACATCACCCAAGCCCAGAAAAAGAGCCGATCTGTCTGCTTAGGATTGATTCCCTCATCAATCATCCGAGCCAGTACCGTTGGCAACCCTAGATTGACAATCACAAAAAAGATTGCCGCAACAAAGTCCAAGACCAGCCACTTAGGATATCTCTTCAAATAAGACCAAATGTATAACATAACTCCTCCTTCACCAACTATTCAAAAATAACTCACTCTAAAGCACCCAAGTGCTTTCTAAACACAGAAAAGAGCGCGCAAACGCACGCCTTACTATAGATATTATAACAAAAATATGAAAGCGGGTAAAGGTTATTGGGGACTTTTTTCCTGTCTAGTATCAGCCTCATAACTGACTGTCAGCAACAAACTGCCTGAAAGCAGACCAGCAACTGTTTTAATTGCTTGACTTATGTAAAAAAAACAAACCTAGTTTTCACTAGGTTTGTAATTTCTTATCTGTAAGAAGGTCTGAATTTAAGAGTCATTCAAGCTCTTACCCAGCACCAACTTGTCAGACTTGCAACTTTGCAGACCATTTGACAGCTCAAACCAATCACTTCTGATTTTCAAAGATTGATGTTCTGAAATCTTTAGTCTGATCAAGGTAAGCTTTGAAGACTGCTTTTTTAAGCTTATGGACAGCACTGTCATGTTCTGGTTTATAGCCGCTCCAGGAATACCAATTATCATTTGCATCTTTGAGAACTGCTTCATCCATCAAGGTTTGCAACTCTTCTACAGCACTTATAGTCTTAGTAGCATAACTTGTCCATGGTTGTCTCGTATCATCAAATGTGACCTTGTTCAAGCTGTCGAACTTGTTTTTCCGTTCCTCATACATAGCCTTCTTAAACTCGGCCCAATTATTAAACTGACCATTGAAGACCTTGCGTAAAACCAAATCATCTGTCACCAGACCTCTGGTCTTACCATAGATACTGATTGTTTTCCCGTTTTGCTTGGCGTCATCTTCATACTGGTTAGAGATATAAGGAACCATACCATCTTTAAAGCCTTTGGCTGCCAGAAGTTCATAAGCCATACGACTTCCCATAAGATCTCCAGGAGTTCCTTTTTCACTGCTTAATGCCGAATAAATCGGAGAGAAGAGTTTAATCGTATGGTAGCCATTTCTTTCAACGTCACCATTTTTGTATTCACGCGCTGAAACAATATCATTTTCAATAAGACTGTCGAATGAGTTTAATTTTTGCGCATCCGCCATTGTAATATTTTTTATCACATTCGTTGCGTAAACATCATTTCCATCAGCATCTCGAACATATTTATTCTCAACTTTTCTCAGAGCGTTCACTTTCTGCACATCAGACAGACGGTTAACGATTGACATCCCTTCTAGGTACTCCAACATATAAATGACATCAAACATGTTGTGAACATAATTTTTCAGATCATCCGTATTTTGGAAACGTTTAGTTGGATCCAGGACTTGCAAACGAGATTTTTCAGTCGCATCATTCTTGTCATATTTGAGAATGGAGTTGACCGTGATTGTCGCATCATCTGGATGATCTGGCGCTTGCAACAAGCCCTTGGCAAAGAATTCAGGACCCAGTCCACTTCTTCTTCCATATCCGCCTAAATAGATCTCGTTATCAGAATCATGCGTCATTTCATGGGTATAGGTAATGGCTCCGTCCTTGTCCAGCATGCGATAGCCCATGTAGTAAACCCCGTCTCCAGTAGCGTAAGCTCCATGCTTGTTGTGTACGACCTTGTTTCCAACAGGTCCGAAGAAATACTTCATAGCTGGATTAGAACTGTCAAATTGCGCCTCCGCTGTAGCTTTGCCAACAGTAGTGTCATCGCCAAACTTATAGGCATCATAGACCAAGATATTTCGATAGAGCTTTTCACGACCCTGATCGTCTAATATTCTATACCAATAGTCATAATGGTCGCGTTGGCGTTTTGCAGTTTCCTGAGCATTTTCCTCAACAAACTTATTGAGTTCAGCCCCTGCTCTGTGCTCATTATTTCTATATCTGTCATAAGCGCCAAAACCAAGACTGGATATAGTCGATATGACAAAGACCGATCTTTCAGGCATTGTCAGCAATGGTAAAACCATATTTCGGTATTTCCAAGTGTCGCTGGTAATTCGATCATAAACCCCGATAGAGTATTTGCTGCCAGCCTGCTCTTGTTTGACCCTCACCTCATCAATAGCTGATTTTTCTTCAACGATATAAGCCTTGGTTTGCTCTTTGAACCATTGATTATTTGTTTTATTTGGTAAAAATACTTCTCGGTAATTAGCAAGCGTGCTAAACAAATCTTTTGTTGCATTATTGTTTGCAAGGCTAATGCTATAGGCATCTACGTTGTTCTTGGCCAGAAGATTGCTAAAGCCTGATTTACCTAATTCAATGATTGTGTCTAGAGGTGATGCATTGCCCTTACCAAAGAAATCCATGTGATACATGACTAAGTTTTTGACATTCACGTCACCATAGTTAAAGTTGTACCAGCGCTCTAAATAGGTCAAACCTAGAAGTAAGGCTTCCTTATTGCGTTTGATTTTATCAACGACGTAACCATTAATCGTTTGATTTTCGCTGGCAATGACTGCATCAGCAGACAAAAGTTTTTCCAGTGTATTTGCTAGATTTTCCTTCGTTTTGGCAAACTGCTCCTCTAAGTATAATTCCGTTAATGAAACTCCTGAAGAAATACCTAGGGTGTTTCTGATAGATTCTGACTGATAATCGACTGCTTTCAAATCAGGCAATACTTCATTAATGATTGAACTATGATTATGTAAGAATTGATTCGGCGTATAGATGAGACCTGTACCGCCAACACGGTATTCTGCTAACTTACTAAAGTCAGATTGATAGATGATATCTAATGTTTCAGATGAATGATCCTTATAGTGCAGCAAGAGCTTATTAGCTGCTTCTTTATGTGAAGCAATATCTGTAATCACTTCATTATCCTTCATCATGACTGCAGATAGGACTTCTTTTTCATACAAAGCGCTATCTTCTTTTACCAGGTTACCGTATTTGACAATGGTTGCCTTATTATAAAACGGCAGTAATTTTTCGATATTCTTATACGCTAAAGCTCGACTGGCTTGATAGTCTTTAACCTTAGAAAAATCACTTTCTATATTTCTGCTAGTCAGTAAGCTTTCGACTTTCGGAACAGAAAGAGAGTTAATTTCAGATTTCTTACTTGCGATTTGAGCAGCATCAATCAATGTTCCTCTCTCTTCGAGCGATTCCTTGGTGACGACCTCTTCCTTTTCAAGAGTCACTTTGTAGACTCTGTTCTCCTTGTTGCTATATGAGTCAGGTATTCGCATTCCTCGATAGTGATAACCACTAATGGCATTTCCGTTCATAACATTCACATCACTAAGAACATTATGCAATCTTCCAGCTTGTCTCTCTTCGTTAGACTCTCTATCCCACAAGTAGCCAGCTATGCCAGCAACGCTTCCAAAGCGCTTCACATTATTAATGTTGCCCTCAGCATAACTATTGCTGATAAGCGCATCCTTCTCGACAAGACCTGCGAGACCACCGACAGTTTGGTTTGTACTATCCGCATTTGACGAGATGGTAATCGTAGCTTTAGACTTATCTACTACTGCGTTGATTCCAGTTAGTTGCCCTACTAATCCACCGATATTGTATGGTGACCTCGTTTCATAGGAGTTGACAATTCTTCCCTTGAAACTGCTATTGGTAATCCTAGAATTATCAGCCTTCCACACCAAGCCACCAATGCCTCGTTCGCCAGCCAGAACACCGTCTATATGGACATTATTAATCTTTGTTGCATTATTCGCTTCATTTGCAAGGGCCCCAATATCAGTTTTTCCTGAGATATTCACATCTTTAAGAGTCAGATTTTCTACAGTAGCAGCGTTCAAAGTGTTAAATAAAGGCTTCTTCAAGTTATAGATAGCATAATTTTTTCCATCTTTGCTGCCAATCAGTTTACCAGTGAATGTCCCATTGATATAACTGCTAGAGCCATTTTCTAGTTCGACCTCATTGGCATTCAGACTAGCTCCTAAATAATAGGTTCCGCCAAGATTATTATTTATCGCTTGAACCAGGTTACTAAAGGAAGTGAAGTTTGTGGCTTCTCTCTCTGCCTTTTTAGCTAGATAGAAAGTAAAATTGTCCTGGTACCTATTGTCAACATCCTGTTTTAATTTTTCAGCACTTGCTGTAATTTTATAAACTGGCTGACCATCTTTTGTGCTATCGACTATTGAAGAAATCGGCAAGAAGACATCTTTAAATTTGGATGATTTCACTTTCACAAAATAATTCTCATGATTGCTTGGAATGGTATCCAGAGAAACGTGCTGTTTGTATTTTCCATCAGTTAGACTATACAACTCCACATCAGATACATTTCTTAACTCGATATTCTTTTCAGGTTCTTGCTTCTGCTCTTTAGGCTCCTCAGCTTTTTCAGCAGGATTTTCCGCTTCTGGCGCTGCTGGTGCGATGTTTCCAGTATACTCTTGCGGAGGCTCCACCTGCTCAGGCTCAACTATGGCTCCAGCTTGAGTTCCTGTGTATTCAGGTAATGAAGAAACTTGGTCAGGTTCAACAGTTGCTCCTGCTTGAACCCCTGTATATTCTGGTAAAGGAGGCACTTGCGCAGGTTCGACTACCGCACCGGCTTGGGTTTCTGTATATTCTGGCGAGGAAGAAACTTGTTCAGGCTCAACGATAGCACCTGCTTGAGTTCCCGTATACTCTGGCAAGGGAGTCACTTGTTCAGGTGACACTACTGCACCTGCCTGAGTCCCCGTATACTCTGGTAAAGGAGTCCCTTGTTCAGGTGCAACTACTGCACCTGCCTGAGTCCCCGTATACTCTGGTAATGGTGTCACTTGTTCAGGTGACACTACTGCACCTGCTTGAGTTCCCGTATACTCTGGTAAGGGAGTCACTTGTTCAGGTGACACTATCGCACCGGATTGAACACCCCCAACCTCCGGTTCAATTTGTTCCGGCTCAACGATCGCTCCAGATAATGTACCTGAATAATCAGGCAATGAAGCCACCTGCTCAGGCTCAACGATTGCGCCAGATTGCACGCCTGTGTATTCTGGCAAGGGAGCGACTTGCTCGGGAGTGACCAAGTTAGCACCCACTGGTTTTTCGCTAGGCGTTTCAAGCTTTTTAGTCCCTTTTCCCACTATTTTAGGAGTCGCTTCCTCTATTTTAGTCGAAAGAACCTCTCTAGAAACTTCCGCATTATCTACAGTAAAAATTCGAACAACTTCGATTTTACGGCCTGGTTTGCCTTCTTGTTTTACTCTTACAGTACCTTCAGGTAAATCAGGATTCTCTTGTATTTGTTCTCCAAAGGCTATCTCAGTTTCAATTGTCTTTTCTTTATATAATAGTTCCGGCTTAGCTACTCGGCCAGACAAGACTTCATCTTGAGGCTCAATTGTATTGACGCCAAGAGTTTGATTTTTCAGCCCATTCTTATCAAAAGAAACTGAATAATCTAGCTTCTTATTTTGGTTTAAAGCTTCTTTATCTAGATTAGCATTCTGCTGATTATCAAGAATCTTATTACCTAATAATTTTTTAATTGATTCATCTTTTATGTAGCCAACATAGGTATAGCCCGAGATCTCACCTGGTGACGGCAGACTTTCCCCAGCTGACACTTGATATTCCGCATTATACTGCAGTAAGATCCCATTTTCCAACGCATCGACAGATAGTATCAAACCTCCTCCGACACCAGCACCCACCAAAACAGTCAATAGGAACTTGCTTTTAACCTTTCCTTTTGACACAACAAAAACAACCAATCCTATCGTCGTTAACAGACCGGTCGTCATCATAGTATTGGAATTGTTGCTGTCGCCTGTATTCGGTAAGGTTTTTGCTCCAGTATTTGAGTTTAACCTGTAGACAAGATAGTAAGTCTCCTCGTTGCCTTCTGACATTTTAGGAAATCCACTTACAATCAACTCCTTTTCTTGCGGAGTTATTTCAGTATCTGTCACATATTTATAGT
>CBDFAZ010000037.1:0-16128 GCA_965245685.1 uncultured Streptococcus sp.
CATGCTGGTAAGGCCTCATGGTACCAGGATCAATATTGATATAAGGGTCAAATTTCTGAATTGTAACCTTGAGACCGCGATTCTTCAAAAGCCGACCCAAGCTGGCTGCTACAATCCCTTTTCCGATAGAAGAAACTACACCGCCGGTGGCAAAAATATATTTTGTTGACATACGTGCTCCTTTTCATAATACAATTCGTTCCAGCAAGCATCACAGTTGCTGGAAACTTATCTAGAGGAGGATTTTCCATAATCTGTCTGAAAAAGAAAAATAGCTCCCTGAAAACAGGAAGCTCTGACCTCTAAAAGAGGTGCCCGAACAGTATGATATCGCAAACCTAAAAAAATGTCAAATATTTTCAGTCAGTTTTCATTCATTCTCACCAATACTGATAACATGTGTTTCAAATTCTACATCGGGCATGCACTCTGCTAAATCGTGACGGATTCGTTCCAAGGCTTCCAGACGCATTTCGACAGAGGTATTGGCATTCCCCTGAATGATGAAAATGGCAACCTTGGTCTCCTCATCAAACTTATAATACTCGCTGTCACGGACATCCAGCCAAGCCAAAATGCCTTTGGCATCCCGATAGACATAGTCCGTCTTGGCAACATGCTTCTCCTTGGACAAAATAGGCAGAAAAACATCTTCCTTTTGGCTTACGGTGAATTCTATCTGATCTTCAATCTTATCAAAATCATGCCCTCCAATAGCCAGTAGAGAATGCAGGGCTTCGACATTATAAATATCAATAATGCTATTAATATGAGGGAGCGAGCCTCGGTGCTGGATATTGCGAATCAGAGCAGGAACCGTCGGAGGATTTTTCTTGACACTGCGACCTACGCGCTGCAGTATCTCTATATAACCTTGAACCACCGGCGACTCAAGCACCTCATCCAAGTCGCAGGCTAAAGCCCAGTCTTCCATTTCCTTTTTCTTTTTTAGAAATGAGGAAGACAGTTCTGCATGAGGATTGACATTCTTGGCAATCCCGATAACGACACTTTTTATGCCTAGTTCACCCAGACTCTTATCAATGACAAATTTCATAGCAGCTTACCTCCGTCTTTCCTTTATTAAATGTTATTAGTATTCTACACCTTCCGAACTTATATTTCAAGGAATATTAAAAGAAACAAAGGATTTCGTCCCTTGTTTCTTTTGGTTGATTTATTCTTCCTCTTCGGTCTCCGTGTCTTCGTCAGAGTAGTCGTCATCTTCTTCGTTGAGTTCGACTTCTTCACCTAGATCATCTGGAGCGATTTCGTTGATTTCAGCATCGTAAGCTTCCACTTCGTTCTTCTCATCGTCTGGATTTTCCTCATCGTATGAGAGAGCTGGATCTGCTTCGTAGCCGTCCTCATCTTCTGGATCGTCATCGCTGTAGTCAATGGCATCCTCGTCGCCATCCATAAAGGCATTGACGCGTTTTTTCTTACGTTTCTTAGGTGCATCGTCCTCATCAGTTTCTTCCAAGGCGATGATTTCTTCATCCACTTCGTCGATGGCATACCATGAACGCAGGCCCCATTTATTATCTCCCAGCGGAATAAAGCTGCCGTCTACATTGAGTTCTGTGTAGAATAAAGGCAGAGCATCACGAATCTCACTGTTTGATTTTTCCAGATAGTTTTGAATTTCATTGACCAGATCATTAAAATACATCTCATGGTCGCGGCCGCGGGCTTCCAAAATGGCACGCGCCACTTCAATCATAGAAAGCTCACTTTTTTCCTGTCCAGCAAATACTTCTAATTCCAAAGTTGATCTCCTTTAAGATTAAGTAAAGGCTTGTCGCCCTCTTGCAATTTTTCGCTACTTTCTATTGTACGATAAATTTCTATTTTCGTCAAAAGAAAATCCAGGAAAAATCACGGAACAAGTACAAAAAGAAACTAGTGCATCTGTACACTAGTTTCAAATGATCTCATTTTGAATGATAAAGCTTATTTCACTTTTGCAGTGCTTGTAATCACTTCAACAGCTTTCTTGATAGCAATGTCGTGTTTCAGCATGTCTTCTGACAGCAATTGACGAACACGTTCTACTTCCATGTTGTAGTCTGTAGCCAATGAAGTTACTTCAGCTTCGATTTCTTCTGCGCTAGCTTCAAAACCTTCTGCCTTGGCAACAGCTTCTACGACAAGGTTTGTTTTAGTGCGTGACTCAGCATCTGCTTCGTATTGCTTGTGCAGGTCTTCCTGACTAGTACCAGTGATTTGGAAGTACATGTCAGGTGAGATTCCTTGGCGTTGCATATTGCCCAAGAATTCATTAACAGCGCGGTGTACTTCTTCGTGGACCATTTCTGCCGGCAAGTCAACGATTTCAGCGTTTGCTACTGCTTGATCAATAGCTGCTGCTTCTACCGCATCGTTATAAGCTGTTTCCTTAGCTTCTGCCAATTCTTTGCGGTACTTTTCTTTCAGCTCGTCAAGAGTTTCCACTTCTTCGTCGATATCTTTTGCAAGTTCATCGTCCAACGCTGGAACTTCTTTTTCTTTGACTTCGTGAATAGTTGTCACAAACTTAGCTTCCTTGCCTGCCAAGTCTTCTGCTTGATAGTCTTCTGGGAAGGTTACGACAACATCCACTGTTTCGCCTGCACTGTGGCCAACCAACTGCTCTTCAAATCCTGGAATAAATTGGCCGCTGCCCAGTCCAAGTGAGAAGTTATCGCCCTTGCCGCCGTCAAATTCAACGCCGTCAACAGATCCAACAAAGTCAATTACAACTGTATCACCGTCAGCTGCGGGACCTTCTTTGAGAACCAACTCAGCCAAGTTGTTGCGCTCACGCTCAATACGCTCATCTACTTCAGCGTCAGTCACTTCTTTGCTAGCTTCAACAGTTACTTCCAAGTCTTTGTAAGCACCCAGCTTAACTTCTGGCTTAGTGACTACTTCAGCTTTGATGACCCAGTCTTGACCTTTTTCCATAGAATCGACATCAAACTGAGGCTGAGCAACTACTTCGATACCTGCTTCTTTGACAGCAGCTTCGTATGCTTCTGGAAGAAGAGCGTTCAAAGCATCTTGGTAGAGGGCTTCTTCACCAAAACGTTGGTTGAAGATAGCACGTGGAAGGCGACCTTTACGGAAACCTGGTACAGCAATATCTTTTTTTACTGAGTTAAATACACGGTCCAATGCAGGCTTGATTTTCTCTTGACTGATGCTAAAAGTCAAAAGGCCGCGATTTGTTTCTTTGTTTTCAAATGATACAGACATTCTGTCATTTCTCCTTAAAATTTATTGAATACAACCCATTATAGCATAATTAGAGTTTTTTTCAAAATTATTTTTCCTTTTATCCCTTCCTGATTTTATCCTCTATATAGGCAGCTCTGGCGCCGCCAATCAGCTTGGGACGGCTGGCTAAAGCCGTGACATGGGCAGCTCCCAATTCCTTGAGAATCGGTCGGATAGGAATCTGCACGTGCTTGACATGCATGCCGATGGCAGTATCGCCAATATCCAGCCCCGCCTGAGCGACAATAAACTCCACTTCGACAGGATCCTTCATGTATTGGAAAGCTGCTAGCTGACCGCTGCCGCCTGCATGAAGGGTTGGCAGAACGTTGACAATCTCCAAATCTTTCTTGTCCGCCAAGGCTCTTTCGACTACGAGGGCGCGATTGAGATGCTCACATCCCTGAACTGCTAGAAAGATACCCTTCTCTTCTAAGATATCCAGTATGGTTTTGACAATGACCTGTCCAACTTCCAGACTGGAACTCTGACCAATATGGCCGCCGACAACCTCACTAGAGGATAGACCCAGAACAAAAATATCTCCCTCGGCCAAGGCAGCCTTGTCCAAAACATCTAGAACAATCTGACGAGTTTCTGCTCCAATCTTAGCTAAGTCCATGTCTCACCTCGCTTATTTCACTGTGACTGTCTTTTTCAAACTCTCTGGGAAGGCTTTGTAGAGGGCAAAACCGACTGCTAAACCAAATGTATTCTGCATAAAATTGCCCAAGATTCCAGCTAGACCTGCTCCGACACCATTCATGATGCTGTCAAAGAGGGCGTAGCCACCGACCATAGCTACTGCAGCCAAGACCAGCCCAAGGTAGCGTTTCTTGCCCTCAAAGCCAGCAAAGAAACCTTGAAGTCCGTGGCAAATCAGGCTGAAAATCATCCATTGAGGATAGCCTGCAATCATATCAATCAAAAAGCCTGAAAGGCCTCCGACAATAGCCGCTTCCTTGCGGCCAAAGTAGAAGGCTGTAAAATAAATCCCTGCATCCAGCAGTGTCAAAAATCCTGTCGCCGTTGGAATTTTCACAAAATTCCCCAAAACCACAGACAGTGCTGTGATGAAAGCTAAGATAACTAATTTTTTAACTTGATGATTTCTCATACTGAACTACCCCATATTGATCTGAGCGCTGAATCGCTTGATAAACAAAATCTTTAGAAATTTGAACTGCTGCAAGCGGAGACTTGCCTAGAAGCAACTGACTGGCAATGCTGGAAGCAAACGTACAGCCTGCTCCGGTATTGTTGCTAGCCAGCACTGGCGATTCCATGACCTTAAAATCGCGTCCGTCATAGTAAACATCCACTGCCCGCTCCTTGCTTAAGCGATTGCCGCCCTTAATCACCACATGCTTGGCCCCCAAATCATAGAGCTCCTTGGCTGCAGCCTGCATATCCTCCAGACTTTTGATTTCTTTTTGGATCAATAGCTGAGCTTCTGCCAGATTTGGCGTGATGATGCTGACATAAGGGAAAAACTTGATGATTTCTTCTCTCAGCGCACTGACTTCCAAGTCATGATTTTCCTTGCAGACCAGAACAGGATCCAGCACTACTGGTATATCCCCATGCTGCTTGACAAAAGCTAATGCCTGCTCTGCTATTTCCAGATTGGGCAAAAGTCCTATCTTAATAGCAGAAAAAGGAACATCTTTGAGACTGGCTAACTGCTGGGCAAAAACCTCTTCCTCAACTGGGATGACCTCAAACCCCTTATCTGTCATAGCCGTCAGGCAAGTCACAGCTACGAACCCATGCAGGCCATTGACCGTATAGGTAGCCAAATCAGCGTGCAGTCCGCCGCCGCTGAAAATGTCATTGCCCGAAAGAGCTAAAATCAACTTATTCTTCATAACGAATCTCCTTTAGATAGAGGCCGTTTGGACCGGCTGTTGGTCCTGCCAGATGGCGGTCTTTCTCCGATAAAATCCTCTGAATCTGCTCCACCGGCATGCGCTTGTTTCCAATCTTAAGCAGGGTACCGACCATATTGCGGATCTGCTTGTAGAGAAAGCCATTGCCCGAAAAAGTAAAGACCAGAAAATTCCGCTCTGCATCATAGCGGACCTTGGCCTCGGTAATGGTCCGAACCTTGTCTTCCACACTGGTCCCCGAAGCCGTAAATCCAGTAAAATCATGCGTCCCCTCTAACTGAGCAATCGCCTCTTCTATCAGACCCAGCTCCAAAGGATAAGGATAATGCGTAGCATAATGGCGCATCATAGGATTTTTAGGCCGGCCAATGTCCACCAAAAATTCATAGGTCTTGCTGTGCTTATTGTAGCGAGAGTGAAAATCGTCCGACACCCGCTCTACCCTGATAAAATCAATATCTTCCGGCGTCTGTGTATCCAAAGCAAAACGTAATTTTTCTTCATCCCGCTCTTCCGGTAAATCAAAATGCAGCACCTGGCCCAGGGCGTGAACACCGCTGTCGGTCCGACCCGCTCCATGAATCACCACAGGCTGGCCTTTATTGATACGGGTCAGGGTCTTTTCAATCTCTTCCTGAACACTTCTGGCATGGGGCTGTCGCTGAAAACCAGCAAAGCCATAACCATCATAGGATATAATCGCTTTATAACGTGTCATGTGTTTATTTTAGCAGGAAAAAAAGCCCCCAGCAAGCCCTAAAAGCAGGAACTGACCGGGGACAGATTTTTTGAAAAATATTGTATAAGAAATAGGGCTTTTTTCTGTTCCGACTTGCCATTATCAACAAAACAACCCATCTGAATCAAACTGTCAGTGACGACACAAACAGAACAAATTCAAATGGGTTATTGATTACATATTGCTAAAGGTCATTATTTGCAGCTACTCATGTAGGCAATTAAACACTTTTTCTTAGGAACCCCAAATGGAGTTTTCATCCATAAAGCTGTTGGTGTTCTTGAGCAACTGCGTAAAGACAGCATACTTGAAGTCCTTGGTTGCCCGTTCATCGACACGAGACTTCTTCAGATCCTTGTCAACAGCTTCTGCAAAGCCAGCTTTCAGCTCTTCATAAGTACTATATACTTTTCCGTTGACAGTCACTGGCTTAATACCTGAGGTTTGTGCTTTATCTACAACTTTTCTGAAGTAAGCTTTCTTGAAGGCTTCCATTGTTTCAAATTCGCCTTCAGAAATTTGCTTGATGATAAAGTTATCGCTCAAACCAGTCACACCTTGCTCATTGGCTGTCTTACGGTGTTTATTAGAAGCATAGCTTACAAAGCCTTTTTCATAGCCATAGTAACCCCAGATTCTGAAGGTATTATGCTTGAACATCAAGGCGCCTGGCGCTCCAGTATTGTTTTGACCGCCACCATAGATACCTGTCATAAAGTCGATCGCAATGTAACTAGAGTCATAGTCAGCAGGGTTATAAGTTCGATTGTCAACCGCACGGTTAGACAGCAAGCCTTGGTCAACCAAGTCCTCTACAGAAGAGACTGACATGGCCGCTTTCTCCTCTGCCGTTAACTCTCTCACGACATCATATTGAGTCCGAGCATCTACAACCTTCGGCTCAATCTTCTTGAACCATTTAGCTGCGGCTTCATTTCCTCTATCCACAACCGCTTGGCCCTCAAGGTAATCCAGCAGCATGAGGCTATCATTATAGCCCTTCATGTAATGGTCGATGTCTGCTCGGTTCTTGAAGAGTCTTGGCGAGCTATTGAAAATGAGACTGCCATCATTTGGACGATCAAAGGCCATATTGAGACCCAGAGCACCCCAACCTGGCTGACCAGGAACAGGTGATTGGAGCAACCCTTGGGCATAGCCTTCTGGTCCGATACCTTGTCGTCTGCCATGTCCGCCCAGATAAATATCTCTATCGTTGACGTGGGTGAGCTCGTGCGTGAAGACGGACACACCGTATTCCGTCAAGAGGTCAAAGGCCTCGAAGTTCACACGGATTGAACCGGCAGCGTGGGCACCATAGCCATTTGACTTGTACCAGCCACCAGCTCTTCCTCCAACCAGGTTAAAGAACTCACGTGATGGAGCATAAGGATTGCCCTTATTATCATTTCCGTTGACATCAATCCAGCCACGTCCTTCTACATCAAAACCATCCCATACAGCCGTCACATTTTGCTTGACCATTCTGGACTTGATATCATCTGAAAGAAGCTTGTACCAAGTGTCTACGTGGTTTCGATGCTGGGTCGCTACTTCCTTGATGCGCGCATTAAATCGTTCATCAGACCATGACCGGCGCTTGTCTCTGTTGACAAAGGCCATCGTGCTATAGTTTGACAGAATGGCTAAACGCGTATTCTTCAAGGTTAGCAGCGGAAGGATATAGTTGCTGAAATATTCAGAGTTAAGGTTATCAAAGACGCGATACTTAGCAGACTTAATCTCCTCGACTTCTGACTGGCGTTCTTCAAACTGAATAAAACCTCGAGTTGCATCCTTGAACCAAGAATCCATATCTGCAAAGTCAGTCAAAAGGCGACGGTTGTAATCCAAGTAAGCGACCAAATCACTAGACTTGGACTCAGCCTTCAACTGACGTGCAAACATATTGACATTGTCTGCCCCTTTCAGTTGATTTTCTGTCGAACGCCCAATCTTAATCAAGCGATCCAGCAATGGTACTTTTTCACCATAGAAGTCAGGTTTGAAGAGCACCAGCTCCTTGAGGTTGTAATCGCCAAACTTGAGATCGTAATAACGGTTGAGGTAGGTCAGACCGAGCATGATAGCGGTCTTGTTCTCTTCGATTTTAGCTTTCAGAGCTTCGTTGGCTGCTGGATTGTCAGCATGGAATCTTGTCCATTCATTAGCCAAGAGCTTACCAAGCATATCCTGCAAGTTGGCTTTCACTTCAGCCAGAGATTCATCCAAGAAGAGGCGCTTCACTTTGTTGACTCTATCATTATCATTAGGCAGACCAACAGAACGATAGACTTCATCACTGTACAGGTCAAAGCTCTTCAAGCTCTCAGTCAGCTGAGTCAGTATGTCTTCTTTGACTGCCGTTGAGTGATTTGGAGTATAAACTGTACCAAGCTCTGCAATCTGATATTCCGGCAGAGCAGTCTGTTCAAATCGTGCTTGATTTTGAAGATTGTAGATAGTCTTGCTTCCGTCTTCAAAATGGACTAAGATCTTATCTGCATCCGTTCCGCCAGCAACAAACTGATTGCCCTTCAGTGCTTGAACAGATAGGACTTTCTTGGTCAACAAGTCGCCCGCCTTACCAGCATCCACCAGCTTATTGGCCTCATGAATCAAGAACTCTTGATTGTAGAAAGGCATAAAGCGCTCTAGGTTCTGATAAAGCTGTTCATTTTCTGCCTTGTAACCTTGCTTATCTTGATAAGTACTTGCTCTCAGGATAGCAGCATTTAGTTTCTCAGTTGTTACTTCATTTGCGCTGCTTTGTTCAAGAGCCGTAATCCGATAGCTCTTGACTTTTTGCTCCGCTTCAGCTTCTGTCAAGCGGCGGAACTTGGCATCTTTTCCTGTCTTGGTTCCAGAGCTTTGTCCCTGAACACCAAAGAGGTTTTGGAGTTTTTGCCCCATCCAAGCATCGGTAATCTCATTATCTGAGCTAAAGAGCTCTTTACCGTTCACTACTGTGGCATAGCTGACGGTGTCATTGATAGTTCCATACGGCCAAATGGAAGCAGCGATACCAGCCGCATTTCTTGAGCCTGCATCCTCCAACTTACCTTTGGCAACTGATTGCATCAATTTGCCCCAATTACCCCAGCCTGAACCTGAATAGTCAGTGAAGTTTTGAGCGACCAGCATACCTGCGTTTTGGCCACTCTTGACCCAAATATCCGCTTCAACGTAGGCACGTTTCACCAAGGACATGGCGTTGGTTCCAGCGATACCAGCTGTTACAGAATTTCCGCCTTTAGACTTAATCTGACCCTTAAAGGAGACATTTTCAACTCGAGATTGGCCTTCTATATTGTTAACCAGACCGGCTATATGGTCTCTTCCTTCCAAGTAGCCTTGGACATTGACATTTTCGATTACTCCTTTATTCTTCAAGCGAGCAGCAATTGTCGCAATTGTATCGCCCGCTTGCGAATCTGGATAAACCATATTGACTCGCTTAAAATCAATATCCTTGACCGTTCCACCAGTAATCGTATCAAATAGAGGATGCACCAAGTCTAAAATCGCATGGCGCTCGCCATTTTGACCACCAATCAGCTGACCTTTGAATTCACCTTGCAAGTAAGACTTGCTGTTGGCTGGTTTGTCAATCAGTTTGGCACTGATGCTGCGACCCAGAATAAAGGTTCCAGAAGGATTTTCCTTGATACCGTCTAAGAGGTCTTGGAAGTCATAGTAGACATTTCCTTCACGCTTCTTGGCTTTTTCCAGATAGAAATCAAAGCTGTTTTGAAGACCAGTTGTGCTTCTTTGCAGCAAGTCTGGCAGCTGAGCCTGGATCTTAAAGACAGGCTGGTTATTAACGACCACTTCCTCGATAGAGGTAACTGGCAGGACAGTGTCCTTGAACTGGTCGGATGTAAAGTGCAGATAATATTGGTCCAGATTTGCTGGTTTTTCAGCCAGAGTAGGCATCAATTTTGTCTGGCCATTCTCAACCTTCATCAAGGAGACGTTAGTAATCGATTTGAGCTCTACCTTCTTCAGATCAAGCTGGACTGTCTCTTGAGCTAATTCCCGACTTTCAGAGCCATTTCCTAAGTCATAAGACAGAGTCGTCTCAATCTTATACGGAGTATAGTAGTCCAAACCACTGAAGCTAGTAGTCAACTGGCCTGTCGCCAAGTTCTGCTCTGCTATCAGCTGGCCATCTTTCTTCAGACGAACATAAGCACTGGTAAAGGCTTGATCCCTGTCCGTCAGCTGGTATTGAATCTGAACTGATTTCTGCAATTCATCCTTCTTAACTGCTGAAACAGTTAGACTCGGCGCTGCTTTAAGGGCCAATAAGTCAGCTAAAGCTTGCTTGAGTTGGTTAACACCTGCATCTACTTCATCTTGACGCGACGAAGTTTGATAAACCGCCTCAGCCATATTCTTAATTGCTTGCAGCTGCTGGTAGGATTGATTAGTGTAAACTGCAGGATCTACAGCCGCTGCTAAAGCTAGCTGCTTGCTCAATTCTTCTTTATTGATGCGAGCCTTGCTACCCCGAGTGACCACTGTATCAACTGCTTCATGCAAGATTCTTTCAGTTGTTTGTGGCTCCGATATGCGATTCCCGTCCAAGACTTCATAGCTGGTTACAATTTCTTTTTGTCCTGGTGTTCCATCTACAGTGGTCTCTTCATCAAGATACTTGCTATCATCTGTCTTGTTGACAACTTGAGGTTCAATCGTTTCTAGCTTGATGTCTGTATGTAGACTCGGCAATTCCGGTTGAACTGTCGATTCGCCGTTAACGCCGCGTGTGTATTCTGGGAGGGCGGGCTCAACCAGAGCCGTGTCACTAACTGTAGCTACTGGAGCATCATAGACTGGATTGTCTGCTTGAACTAGCGATTCGCCGTTAACGCCACCTGTGTATTCTGGCAAAGCTGGCTCAACTGGAGCCACGTCACTAACTGTAGCTACTGGAGCATCATAGACTGGATTGTCTGCTTGAACTACTGACTCGCCGTTAACGCCGCCCGTGTATTCTGGGAGCGCTGGCTCAACTGGGGTTGTATCTCCTGCTGTACCTACTGGAGCATCATAGACTGGATTCTCCACTTGAACTAGCGACTCACCGTTCACAGCACCGCTGTACTCTGGTAAGGCAGGCTCTTGTAAACTTTCCCCTTTCGCCGTTTCTATAGGTGGATTTGATGGCTGAGGAGCTGGACTAAGATTTGGAGCTGGAGTTGGAAGATTCCCTATCTGGCCAGAATCACTTTCATCAGGATTCAGCTGATACAACACCCCTGCTTGAGCAGCTCGATCAATAGAATCAGAATCCTCTTTTGTAGCTTCTGACACTTCTGCTTGCGCTTGAGCCTCTTGACCAGCCGGCAGAGAGGTTGTCTTGGTCTCTGTCAAAGTACGCAAATCAGAAGCGGTAAAGTAACCGATATAGTTATAGCCTGCAATAGTCACATCCGCTTCAGAAACTGCTGACGAAACCGCAACTTGACGGTCATAGCAAAGCAATTCCCGATTTTCTAGCGCAAACGCTTGAGGAGACTGTAACGCAGTTTGTCCCAAGCTGCCTAGCAAAAGCACTCCTAGTAATTTGCCAGATTTCTTTCGTGAGAATACCAAGACAGCCAAAATAGCCGTTCCCGCAAATAAGCCGAGAAGCGGCTGACCGTTATTTCCTGTACTCGGCAAGACAGTTTGGCCATCTTGCTTCCGATAAATCAAATAATAATTTTCCCCTGTTTGCAGATTTTCAGGCAGACCTTTCTTAATCAGACCTTTTTCCTGCTCTGTTAGCTCTTGCTCTTCTAGATAAGTATAGTGAGCAGTCGCACCGCCTCCAACTTCATCCGCAGCAACAGTCGAACTGGACAAAGAGCTCCCAAAAATCAGAGCTGCAATGGCAACTGAGCCCACACCGACAGACAATTTGCGAATCGAATATTTCTGAATTCGCTCCTGCACTTTTTCAAAACGTTTCACTTTATAAATCCCCTTTTTCCTAAAATGTATAAAGCTAATCTCCCATTATCTTCCTAACCAACTCCCCAGCAGGCCAAAAAGATGCGTTTTATACATATAGTATTATCATATATCTTTTAGGAAATTTTTACAATAGATTTTACTTAAAAAAACAATTTATTTTTGTAAAAAGGAGATTGAAAATTCGCTTCACCTTTTCTAGCGAATTTCTTTCCATGAAAAGAGGTTTTGAAGGAGCGGTCTTCCTCAGCTAAATTCCACTGATTTCTCTGCGAAAGCATAAAAAGAGCAGCTCTACACCGCTCCTTTTTATATTATTACAAATCTTCCAAGGCATCTTTCATTTTGTCGAAGAAGCCTTTTTTCTTAGGATTGACCGAGATATTACCAGCTTCCGCAAATTCTTTGAGGGCTGCTTTTTGGCGATCGTTGAGGCCAGTCGGCGTCACAACATTGACAGTAACATACTGGTCACCCATGCTTCCACCACGCAGACTCGGTGCTCCCTTACCACGCAGACGGAAACGCTTGCCAGTCTGTGTTCCTTCTGGTATATTCAGCTCGACATCCCCGTGAACAGTTGGAATATCCACGCTGTCACCAAGAGCTGCTTGGACAAAGTTGAGATTGAGCTTGTAGTAAATGGTAGACCCATCTCGCTCAAACTTATCACTCGGCTCAACTTGGACCACGACATAAAGGTCACCATAAGGACCACCATTAAAGCCCGCCTCGCCTTGACCAGACAGACGGACCTGCTGACCAGTTTCCACACCAGCAGGGATTTTGACCTTGACGCTATGAGCCTGTTTCTCATGCCCCGTTCCATGACAGGTTTCACAAGGATTTTTGATTTCTTTTCCTCGGCCGTGACAGACATCACAGGTCACTTGCCGACGCATCATGCCAAGCGGTGTCTGGGTATCAACATTGATGACACCTGAGCCATGACAGCGGCCACAGGTAACAGGACTAGTCCCTGGCTTAGCACCAGACCCGTCGCAGGTACGACAAGTCGCTTCACGGTTATACTTGATTTCCTTCTCAGCCCCGAAAATGGCTTCTTCAAAGCGGAGATTCACACGATACTGAAGATCGTCCCCTTGGCGCGGAGCATTAGGATTACGCGAAGCACCGCCACCAAAGAAGCTAGAGAAGATATCTTCGAAGCCGCCAAAGCCGGAACCATCAAAGCCACCGAAGCCGCCTGCACCACCGCCAAAGCCACCATTAGCTCCCGCTGCACCGTATTGATCATAGGCTGCCCGCTTTTGCTCGTCGCTCAGCGTTTCATAAGCCTCTTGGACTTCTTTATATTTGTCCTCCGCCCCAGCTTCCTTATTAATGTCGGGATGGTACTTTTTAGATAATTTCCGATAGGCTCTCTTGATCTCATCCTGAGAAGCATTCTTAGAGACACCTAGACGGTCATAAAATTCTGTATTGTTCATATAAGATACCAAGACCGTAAAATTCGACTGAAAAATAGGAAATCAGGCGACGGAGCGATGCTCCTAGGCTGATTTCTCTTTTTTTCCGAGAATTTAGGTCGGGTTCAGTTCCTTTCTTTAAATTTTAGAAAATATTGATTAGAGGGTATTTTCAAATTCATGCTTCATTTCAGTAAACTCTTCTTCTGATAAAGTGAATATCAAGTCCTCTTCCGAATACTGATTCCGTTCTTTAAAATAGTCGTCAGCATTATCTACCAAACCTAGACTAAGAAGCACTTTTCTCGCAAACGCTTGATGGGCAAAACCGATAGCCGTAATGATTTGTTTATCTTGCACAAGGACTTTCAGTTGGAAATTTTCACGTGGAAGAAATTCAAAATAGTCAAAGAAGTTTTGCCATATTCCACCTGTAAATTTCGTGTCCTTCAACAGACCTGCTTTCGCTAATAAAAGAGGCGCTGAAGAAATGGCTGATATTAAGATATCTTGCTCACCAAGGTCCCTCAAAAACGAAATCAATTTCTCATCCTGTAGAGCAGGTCCTATGTTTACCATTCCTGGCAAAATCACACAAGAATACTCTTCTATACAGATTTGATCTAGTGTTTTGGTCGGTTGACAGAGCAAGCCATCCTCAGAGCCCACCATCGAATGATCTGAAGCGACATAATCAATCGTGACGTCAAAAGACAGAGCTAAAGTACTCGTTAAAGCAGTTATCTCATAAAGAGAAAAATTAGGATAAATCAAACAAAGTACTTTTTTCATACGCAACATCCTCTATTTTACCGAAAAACAGAGGTTGGTTTATCAACCCCTGTGATTGGACTCATTTAACTTAGTACATTTACTAGAATACCTATAGCAATGGGAAATGCCATTAGTTCTAGAAATTTTTGAAGTAAATATTTTGGTTTCATACCCAGTAATGTCTTATCTCCACCTTCTTTAACAGGATAGGCAATAAGAATCAAACTTCCGTAGATAATGACATACCAAAATAACGTTTTCATGATATCTGCTACGTTATCCAAAAATAACTCCTCCTATTTCTCCGTAAACTCACCGTCTACGACATCGTCGCCTGAGTTATCTGCTGCTTGTGCGCCTTCTGCTCCTGCTTGAGCTTGTTGGGCTGCCGCAGCTTGTTCGTAGAGTTTCACAGCAAGTCCTTGAGCTTTTTCGTTCAAGGCTTCAAGTTTTGCTTTCATTTCGTCCAAGTTATTGTCTTCTTGGGCTTTCTTAAGCTCATCAAGGGCAGCTTGTGCAGCATCACGTTCTGCATCGAAGCCTTTGCCTTCAGTTTCTTTGATTGTCTTTTCAGTCGCAAAGATAGCTTGGTCCACTTCGTTACGAAGGTCTACTTCTTCTTTACGTTTCTTATCCGCTTCAGCATTTGCTTCTGCGTCTTTCATCATGCGATCGATTTCTTCATCTGTCAAACCTGAGTTTGATTGGATAACAATGGTTTGTTCTTTTTGAGTTCCAAGGTCTTTCGCTTTAACAGATACGATACCGTTCTTGTCGATGTCAAATGTTACTTCGATTTGTGGGATACCACGAGGTGCAGCTGGGATATCTGTCAATTGGAAACGTCCAAGAGTCTTGTTATCTGCTGCCATTGGGCGTTCACCTTGAAGAACATGGATATCAACGGCTGGTTGGTTGTCCGCTGCAGTAGAGAAGACTTGTGATTTAGAAGTTGGGATTGTTGTGTTGCGGTCAATCAGCTTAGTGAAGACACCACCCATTGTTTCGATACCAAGTGACAATGGTGTTACGTCAAGAAGGACAACATCTTTAACATCACCAGTGATAACACCACCTTGGATAGCAGCACCCATAGCAACTACTTCGTCAGGGTTCACTGATTTGTTTGGTTCCTTACCAGTTTCAGCCTTAACAGCTTCTACAACAGCCGGGATACGAGTTGAACCACCAACCAAGATTACTTCATCGATTTCTGATAAGCTCAAGCCTGCATCAGAAAGAGCACGACGAACTGGTTCTTTAGTGCGCTCTACCAAGTCACGAGTCAAATCGTCGAATTTAGCACGAGTCAAAGTCATTTCCAAGTGGAGAGGTCCAGCGTCGCCAGCTGTGATAAACGGCAAGCTGATTTGAGTAGAAGTTACACCTGAAAGGTCTTTCTTAGCCTTTTCAGCTGCATCTTTCAACCGTTGAAGCGCCATCTTGTCATTTGACAAGTCGATGCCGTTCTCTTTCTTGAACTCAGCCACCATGTGGTCGATAATCTTTTGGTCAAAGTCGTCACCACCAAGTTTGTTGTCTCCTGCAGTTGCCAATACATCAAATACACCATCACCTAACTCAAGGATTGAAACGTCGAAGGTACCACCACCCAAGTCAAAGACCAAGATTTTTTCTTCTTTATCTTGTTTGTCAAGACCGTAAGCAAGTGCTGCTGCAGTTGGTTCGTTGACGATACGTTCTACTTCAAGACCAGCGATTTTACCAGCGTCTTTAGTTGCTTGACGTTGCGCATCATTAAAGTAAGCTGGCACTGTGATAACCGCTTTGCTTAC
The DNA here is from genome assembly GCA_965245685.1 of uncultured Streptococcus sp. Classification (GTDB taxonomy): domain Bacteria; phylum Bacillota; class Bacilli; order Lactobacillales; family Streptococcaceae; genus Streptococcus. Next base: position 15,848 of record CBDFAZ010000037.1, read on the forward strand.
TTTTTCACCAAGGTACTCTTCTGCATAGCCTTTCAAGTATTGCAGAATCATAGCTGAGATTTCTTGTGGAGTATATTCTTTACCGTTAGCAGCTACTTTTTCAGATGTTCCCATTTTTGATTTGATGGAAATGATTGTATCTGGGTTTGTCACTGCTTGACGTTTTGCCGCATCACCAACAATGATTTCACCATTTTTGAATGACACTACAGATGGTGTTGTGCGATTTCCTTCTGGGTTTGCGATGATTTTGCTTTCAGTTCCTTCAAGAACTGCAACTG
>CBDFAZ010000038.1:0-16097 GCA_965245685.1 uncultured Streptococcus sp.
CACCCGATAGTTACTGGCACCCACTGTCACAATTTTATTGATTGCCTCTTCAGCGGAAGAAAAAAGGGTCGCAGCCAGACCTTCGTCTAGCAGCACAACACTGGCAAAGCCTTGATAGTCTTGCTGTCTCAGAGCACGACCAGCAATGATTTTGTATTTTTTTACCTGAATATAGGTCATGTTTGCACCGACAAAGTTGACGCGCTCAGCCTTCTTATTTTCGTAGCTAAAGGTTTCCATAGCTGAGTTGGTCACATAGTAGCCGTCCACTCCCTTGATATGGGTCAATTCCTTAACCCAGGCTTCCTGGGCCTTGGGTGGTTCCACCACTTCTTCGCTTTCATCTTCCACATTTACAGAATAGAGATCAGCCGTTTGTGTGTAGGAGCCGTCCTTGCTCTTTTTAGGAGAAAAGACGAGACGCATGTTTTTCTGACTTTTGGTAAAACTCTCATTGACCCGTCGGGTAATGGAATCTCCTAGGGCCATGATAACCACAACCGAAGCCACTCCGATAATAATCCCAATCATGGTCAGGAAAGACCGCATCTTGTGTCCAAGAATGGAGCTAATGGCAAATTTCCAGTTTTGCATTAGACTAGTCCTCCTTCCTTAGCGCTATCAGATGAGATGACACCGTCACGAATGACAATCTGCCGTTTGGCATAGGCAGCAATCTCAGGCTCGTGGGTTACCATGATAATGGTTTTCCCTTCTCGATTGAGCTCAGTTAAGAGCTCCATAATCTGCTCACCAGTCTTGGTATCCAGGGCACCAGTCGGTTCGTCAGCCAGAATCAGCGAAGGATTATTGACCAAAGCACGAGCAATAGCAACCCGCTGCTTCTGTCCTCCAGAGAGCTCTGAAGGCAGATGGTGCATCCGCGTGTCCAGCTCCACCTTGGTCAGAAACTGCTCGGCCAAGGACTTACGTTTAGATTGACCGACACCTGCATAGATCAAGGGCAGTTCCACATTTTGCAAGGCATTAAGCTTAGACAAGAGAAAGAACTGCTGAAAGACAAAGCCGATTTGCTTGTTACGAACCTTGGCCAGCTTCTTATCACCTAGCTTAGCTACTTCTTCGCTTCCTAGATGGTATTCACCAGTGGTCGGACGATCCAGCATCCCAATGATATTCATCAGAGTAGACTTACCAGATCCAGACGGTCCCATGATGGCAACAAACTCACCCTCTTCAACCTCCAGACTGATGTCTTTTAATACCTGCAGTTCCTGGTCTCCATTGCGATAGCTCTTATTAATATTTTTTAACTCAATTAGCTTCTTCATAAGATTTCACCTCTTGACCGTCTTTCAAGCTATCTGTCGGATTGATGATAACTTTACTATCCTTTGTCAAACCAGATGAGATTTCTTGATTTTCAGCATCAGCATTTCCGAGCGTTACTTCTGTCTTCTTGGCAACTCCTTTTTCCAGGACCCAAACATAGTTCTTGTCTCCGTCCATTACCACACTGCTGACTGGCACAATGAGTCCCTGAGTATTGTTTTTAACTTCGATATTGACAGAGAAGCCTTGCTTGAGCTCACCAATCTCGCTGGTAATATCAATTGTAAATGGATATTTGGAACCTGAAGCTGTTCCGCTACCACCTGTTCCAGACGGTTGAGCTGCTGCCTGCTGGCCGTCTTTCGGATAGTTGGAAATGTAGCTGATTTTACCAGTCCATTTTTTATCTGGGTAAACTTTTGATGTAATGGTCACTTCTTGACCGACAGACAAGTTAGCCAGATTGTATTCGGATAATTCACCCTTAATCTGCAGATTTCCATTGCTGACAATGTGAACCAAGGTTTGAGTGGCACCAGTTGTTGATTTTGAAACATCACGGTTAACTTCTACGACCGTACCATCTGCAGTGCTTGACACTGTCAAGGCATTGAGAGTAGCTTGCGCTTTATTCATATTATCAACTGCATCAGCCCGAGCATCGCGCAGATCAGCTGCCTGAGACTCCACAGAACGCTGAGCCTGAGCTTCAGACGCCCCATCTGCTTCTTCGTCACCAGTTGTATTTACAGTCACACCATTGGTTTGCAAGTCATGCAATTGACGATCAGCTTTGCTAACCGCCCGAGCAGCTGCATCATAAGCTGCCTGAGCCTCTGCACTTTTATAAGTTACCAACGCTTGACCGGCAGTCACTTGGTCGCCTACATTGACCAGTACATTTTCCAAGTCACCCTTGGTGCTGTCATAGTAGATGTACTGCTCATTGCTGGCTGTGACATTTCCTGTCAGCAAGACTGAAGAAGCCACTGAGCCTTCCTTGGCTTTCTGAACCAGCGGAGTCGTGTCGACAGGCATCTCAGAAGGATTCCCTCCATTTAGAAACATGAAGAGAATTGCTCCTGCAACAACTGCAATCGTAGCTCCAATAATGCTAAATAATTGCCATTTCTTTAACTTTTTCATCTCTTTTCCTCCTCTTGATGAAAACGATTTTCTTTTGTTATATTATATCACAAGGCTATCATAATTCTTCTAAAAAAATTTACAGTTTTTCACAAATGGTTACTATTTTATCTCAGACAGTCACTCCGCTCAAATCCGTAGCAGATTTTTGCATTCACCTGCTAAAAAAGGTACAATTACCTCATATAACAGAAGGAGATTCTAACAAGATGAAAGAATTTGATATGATTGCTATTGGCGGTGGCAGCGGGGGGATTGCTACCATGAATCGAGCCGGCGAATATGGTGCCAAGGTTGCCGTTATTGAAGAAAAGAAACTAGGTGGAACCTGTGTCAATGTCGGCTGTGTTCCAAAGAAGATTATGTGGTACGGTGCCCAAATAGCTGAAGCTATCCAGCATTATGGACCGGACTACGGATTTACTTCTGATAATCAAACTTTTGATTTTGCTACCCTTCGGAAAAATCGCGAAGCTTATATTGATCGAGCACGTTCATCCTACGACGGTAGCTTCAAGCGGAATGGTGTCGAGCTGATTGAAGGCCGTGCCCGTTTTGTGGATGCAAACACTGTCCAAGTCAACGGTGAGCTCATTCGCGCCAAGCATATCGTCATCGCAACAGGTGCTCATGCAGCTATTCCAAATATCCCTGGCGCAGGCTACGGAGAGAATTCCGACGATGTATTCGCTTGGGAAGAGTTACCTGAATCTGTTGCCATTGTCGGAGCAGGCTATATAGCTGTTGAGCTAGCTGGCGTGCTCCACGCTCTGGGAGTCAAAACAGACCTTTTTATCCGTAAGGACCGACCACTGCGCAACTTTGACAGCTATCTGATTGATGGTCTGCTCCAAGAAATGGATAACTCTGGACTCCAGCTTCATCCCCATAAGATTCCACAAAAGCTGGAAAAACTTCCTGATGGTCAGCTCAAGCTTTACTTTGAAGATGGCAGCAGCCACACAGCCCAGCATGTTATTTGGGCCATCGGCCGTAAGCCAAATGTTCAAGACCTCAATCTGGAAGCAGCTGGAGTCACTCTCAATGAACGTGGCTTCATCGCTGTAGATGAGTAACAAAACACTGTGGTTCCTGGCATCTATGCTCTAGGCGATGTAACAGGTGAAAAAGAATTAACTCCTGTTGCTAACAAGGCTGGACGGACCCTGTCTGAGCGTCTTTACAACGGCAAAATAGATGCTAAGATGGACTACTTAACTATTCCAACCGTCGTCTTCTCCCATCCTGCTATTGGGACAGTCGGCCTGACTGAGGTAGAGGCTATCAAGACTTACGGAGCAGAAAATATTCACGTTTACACATCTAGCTTCACATCCATGTATTCAGCTGTCACCCAGCACCGCCAACAGGCCAAGTTCAAGCTCATCACTGCCGGTGAGGATGAAAAGGTCATTGGCCTGCACGGCATTGGCTACGGAGTAGACGAGATGATTCAAGGCTTTGCTGTTGCTATCAAGATGGGCGCTACCAAGGCTGACTTTGATGCTACAGTTGCTATTCACCCGACTGGCTCCGAAGAGTTCGTGACCATGCGATAAAAAATTCAAAATCAGAAGAGGTTTGGTATTCCAGCCTCTTTTTGACTTCTGCTACCATTTTATAATAAAGATGATGACCGTTCCATAACCTAATCTTTCATTTTACAGACGAATCTTACATTTTTGTAAGATTGTAAATTTTAGCTATTTCAGGTTCATTTGACTTTCCTTTCAAATATCGGTCTAATGGAAGAAATTCAGATTTTTTCAGACAATAAACTTCACCATCACTATTTTAAAAGGTAAATTGTCAAATATCCATCAAGAAATTCCAAAGATTATAAAAAGCGATCTTTTTATTAGTTATTATATGCGACAAGGAGCCTGAAATGAAACTTCAGACTCCTTTTGCTTTACGGTAAAATAGCTACAGCCCTCACTGGTGAACCGCTGGCTTGATGCCAGTTGGGAAAGCTAATCGAAATGAGAGCACCCTTAGCCGGAAGCTGATCCAGATTGGTCATAACTTCTAGCTGATAAATGTCCTGCTCCAAAAGATAGTATTCATTGAGCAGTCCATGCTCTGCTGTAGGGATACCCGCATCTGTATCAAAAGTTTCGTGGCCTACCGCCTTGACACCACGCTCATGGATAAGAAACTCCAGAGCATCCTGTCCCCACCCAGGAGTATGCTGAACCTCCTGATCATCCAGATTGCGCATAGCTGATTGACTTGGCCAGCGCTTGGACCAGTCTGAGCGAAAGGCAACAAAGGTTCCTGGCTCAATTCTCCCGTGCTCCGCTTCAAAATCTAAAATATCCTGCTTGCCCAGAATAAAGTCCGGATTCTCTGCTACTTCCTTAGACTTATCAATAACCACCAAAGGCAGGAAAAGATCTTTTAGCTCAATCTCTTCCAACCAGCGACCACCCTCCACAAAGTGAATGGGAGCATCAATATGAGTCCCGTACTGGCCAACTACAGAAAACTGCTGAACATGAAAACCGTCTTTCAAAGTGAAAATATCCTTTTTCTCCAAGGCAGGCAGAGCTGGAAAATGCGGACTGTCTTCTTTAATCTGATGGGACAAGTTGACCCATTTTTTCTTCTGTAGTTCCTGATAAATTTTTAATAAATCTGTCATATGCTTCTCCGATCTAGTCTGTCTTGCTTTGGAAAGATGTTGATTTCGCACCCACACCTCTAGCAAAAACTCTTATTTACTTTTGCATTATTATATCAATCAAAGTGTGCTGCTGCAATTCTTTATAGCTTTTTTAGATAATCCTTTTTTATTGATAAGAATATAGTTTGAAGCTATAGCTAATTTTTCTAATGAAACCTATTCAAACATTTAAAATTTTGATATGATAGAACAAAGCAATCCAGAAACAGGGAAAACAGATGAATAAAACGAAAAAGCTTCTTGCAGCCTTGGGTATTCTTTTCTTTAATATTTTTGGTCTTATGGCCTTCATCATCTTGTTCATCAGAAGCAAGAAACGGAAATAAGAATTTATCTGTCTAATTGTCTCGTCCGATTAAGAAGGGCTTGACTTTTTTTTATTTAGCTTTTAAAATAGTTACCATAAAAACAAAAAGAGGTTTACTATTTATGAACAAGAACAAAGCATTTCTTCTTGCCCTCCCAGCTATCGGAGCTGCCTTCCTAGCCGTCCTATCCCAATTAACTATCTCCATTGGCCCTGTTCCCATTACTCTGCAGACTTTTGCTGTCGGTTTGATTGCAACGATTTTCAAACCTCGCGAAGCGGTTTTGTCAGTCTTTATTTATCTGCTGCTGGGAGCTATTGGCCTGCCGGTCTTTGCTGGAGGAAGTGGTGGTTTTCAGGCTCTCTTTGGCCCAAGCGCCGGATATCTCTGGTTCTACTTACTCTTTGCATTTGTGACATCCAGTCTGACCCATAAGGACAGTCCTTTCTATATGATTTTTATAGCCAATGTATTGGGTGATGCTCTCGTCTTTGTCGGCGGTATCCTAGGACTGCATTTCTTGGGAGGACTTGATTTCTCTAAGTCAATCGCGGTTGGCCTAACTCCTTTTATCCTGCCAGACTTGCTAAAAATGGTTGCCATCACCATTATCAGCATCCCTATTTTTAAGAGTCTAAAATTCCATTCCTACTTTTCAGAGAAATAGAAAAAACTGATAGAGCTTTCTCTATCAGTTTTTAAATGCATCCACGAGAACTTGAAATTCTTCATTAGAAAGTGTAATTCCCTTGCCCATTTTGCTGTGGTCTGGACTCCAAGTCCGAATATCGTACTTAGCTGGTGCTCCGTTAAAGCTAACTCGGTTGAGTTCCTTGGTCCAGCCCTTGTCATTTTCAGACAGGACCAGAAGTTTTTCTTCGATTTCGAATGTAAATTCAGCCATATTTCACCTCTTGTTTTATTTTCCAACTAATAATTCGTAAAAGAATTTACAATTTAGGGAATTTTGTTATATAATATATTGTAACAAGTTATGGAGATTTTAGCTATGAAAAAATATCTCGAAATGATTTTACAAAGAGCCAACGAATTTATCAGTGGCAAAAAGAATGAACAGGGACCAGAGGACAGCGGCCGCATTCTGCGTACCATTGAACTAGCTCTGCGAAAACAATCTGGTGTCCACGTTATCTTTCTGGATAAAAGCTTCACCGGCGATATTGTCAAATACGATCGCGAGCGCCTGCAGCTGATTATCAAGAATTTCAAGAAAAGTATGACCACTATTATCCGCGTGCAGGATATCAAGCGAATCAGTCTCGTACCCAATAATATCCGTGAAGCCCAAAAGAAGGACATTCGCATCACCAACCGTCGTTTTAAAAGATAACTCTTCCATCCAGCTGGATGGAAGAGTTATTTGTTTGTCTGAAAATAAATTGATCGATGCTTCTTGCATCCTGGATTAAAAGGATGAGTACAGATAGGACAAGCATCCTCACAACCAAGGTACTGAGAAATAGTCAGCTCCGTCCTGCAATGACCACAGAGAACTACTCGATCTTCTGACCGACTCACAGGATAGGCCAGAAAAGCATGATCTTCGTAGCAATCATGACAGAGAAAGCACGGATAGTATTTCTGACAAGCAAAGCACTTAAGAGCTACGATATCTCTCTCACTGTGATAATGCTGGCAGCGAGTCTCCTCATCAAGAATATCTCCGTAAACCTGAATCATGCTATTTCCTCTCTGAAAACCTCTATTCATAAAAATGGCTTTTAGATTAAAAAGCCACCTATGAATAAAAGATTAAGCTCGGACGGTCACGCTAGTGCCATCTTCCTTATAAAGATTAATCAAGCCTTCCTTGCGAGCCCTCACCATATCGCCAGCCTCTACGGGCTGCTCCAAGTGAATAGTCAGAAGCTCCATCGGATTAGGAGCCCGATCAATTTTGTTCCCATCAGCATCTCGAAGGTCTGTGATAAAGGTTTCAAAATGACGGAAGCCCGGTCCATAAAACTCTACCTGATCTCCTTCATGGATAACATTTCGCTGACGAATAGTCGCTGTCTGACTGTCTGCGTCATAGGCTACTACTTCTGCTACAAATTTGTATTCTGGAATCTTGCGTCGCGCTCCGAAAAGCTGCTCATTCTCAGTTGGAGTATGATAGTAGAATCCTGTGGCCAATTCTCGTTGAGCAACCTTCCACATCTCATCGACCAAATCCTGCTTGATAGCTTCGAACTTTTCAGGACTTTCTAGATAAGCGTTCACTGCTGCTTTATAGCAGTTAGTCACAGTAGAAACGTAATGAATGGACTTCATCCGTCCCTCAATCTTCAAGCTATCCACTCCATTTTCAATCATGTCTGGTATGCGGTCAATCATGGACATATCAACTGCGGACATAGAAAATTCTTCAGGAACTTCACCCTTCAAGCTCTTACGTTCTTGACCAAAAGGCATGTCGTAGAGGTCATATTTCCAACGGCAGGATTGCGAGCAGCCTCCACGATTGGCATCGCGCATACTCATGTGGTTGGATAATGTACAGCGGCCGGAGTAGGAAATACACATCGCTCCATGAACAAAGGCTTCTATTTCAACGTCAGTCCGTCGGCGAATTTCAGCCAGCTCAGCCATTGAAACTTCGCGTGCTAGGACAACACGAGTCAGTCCTAGATTTTTCCAGAATTCCAGCGTTTCATAGTTGGTCGCACTGGCCTGAGTCGATAGGTGGATTTCCAGACCAGGTGCTTCTGATGCTGCAATAGCAATCAAAGCCGGATCTGAAACAATGACAGCCGCAATCCCGATGTCCCGCAAACGGCGGAACCACTCACCAGCTCCCTCTTCATTGCCCTCGTGCATGACCATATTGGCCGCGACATAGACCTTGGCACCATAACGAGCCGCAAACTGAACCCCTTCTTCCATCTGTTCAAAGGTAAAGTTTCCAGCCCGACTGCGCAGACCATAGGCCTGTCCGCCAATAAAAACAGCATCAGCTCCATATCGAACAGCTACTTTTAGCTTTTCCAAAGTACCAGCAGGTGATAACACCTCTGGTCGTTTCAACTTTCTTGCCATCATTTTCTCCTATTTGCAATATAAAAGTGTTGATGTCTAATCCTTATTATTTTATAGTAATTTACCCCTAAAAGCAAGGTTCTTTGAATTATTTTCACAATTCTAATTTTTGGTTCCTTCGAATTAATTCAAAAAAGTAGTTTAAAGCATATATTTTTTAGTCTTATTTTATAAATATCAATTTTGTTCTCAAAAAAGAACTCCTTTTAGGAGTTCTAGTTTAAATATTTATTTTACCATGTCAGGATCATAGTCATAAAATCCTGTATCGAGAAAACGATTTTTCGGATGCATTTTGTGAATCGTCTCATCCAGCACAAAGGCTTGATCTGAGCTAAACTTGCCTGCTTCAATCAAATCTCTTGCCTCTACAAAAATCTTAGCAATCTCAACAAAGTTGTGACCAGGTGTGTAGAGCCCTTCCAACTTCCAGTGGCAGAATCCATGGTCAACCAACTCTATCAGCTTGGTCATCAAATCCAAGTCATTATTGGCAAAAATATGAGTCCCATGATTGTCCTCAAAAATCGAGTAATGGCTCTGCGGGTCACTAGGTTCCGCCAGAAAGAGATCCCGCTCCCGCGTCTTTTCATCATCGATATGAGTAAAGTTGTAGTAATTTTGCAAGAGAGGACGCTTGGAGTGATGGATGACACTAGCTCCGTAAACTAAGACTTCAGCAGGAATTTCCAAAATCTCTGGCATCTTAAAAAGCTCAGCAGAAGGAATCTCACGCGCCAAGACAGCTTCTGAAACTCCAGCATTCTTAGCCCAAAAATTAATCTGACGGCTGCTGGTAACCATAGTCGATGCGTCGTAAATGGTTTTTAATTTGTAGCCATCTCGCTGCAGTACATAGAAAACACCAGCGTCCCCAACGGTAATATAATCTGCACCAATTTCCTGCAGAAAATCAAGATAGGGCTTAATCTTATCCATCATTTCCTGATGCATGAGAGCGTTCACCGCAACGGTCAATTCTTTTCCTGCTTGATGAACCAAATCAGAAATTCGAGTTAATTCGTCTAAACTAAAATTATGAGGTAAACGAAGGCCATAATTTTTCTCGCCAACATAAATTCGATCGACATTTGCCTCTAAAAGTTCCTCAACTTGCTCTATACTTTCAGCTGTTGCTGTAATAATTATCTTTTTCATAAAACCATTATAGCAAAAAAATATAAAGGAGTGGTTTTTCATTCGAATTTATTCGTTTTGTAACGCTTTTGTAATATTTTGACCTGCAAAAAAATGGTAGAATTAGAGGGTACTGTAAGGAGAGAGAATTATGCACGTAAGAAAATACCAACAATATGATGACCCAACTGACTACTACTACCAAGAAATTGAATCTGAACAAACACCACTCTATCAAGAGTACTTACCTGAAGCAGAAACATCACCAAGATTAAGTGAACTCTTTTTCTTCTTAAATATTGCTGTGTTTTGTGTCTTGACAGTTTTGTTTAGCTTTGTATTTTTGAGTTTAAAAATGAATACATTTATGTCCTTCACTTTGGCCATTGCTTCCAGCCTGATTAGCATTCAATCTTATCGCTTGTTCGCAAAGAAACGCCAAACTAGCAAATAAACCAACCTTGTGATTCTACGATTTTAAAATATAAGAAAACCCGACGACGCTTTAAGTCCTCGGTTCTTTTTTTCACTCTTGTAAACAAAGAAGACTAGCAAAATTGCTAGTCTTCTTTGTTTTATTTTTCTTCTTGATTATCAGTTTCAGCAGTCTTTTCTTCTTGACCTTCTGTCGCTTCTGCTCCGAAGTCAATGATGATTTCTTCTGAAGGTTCTTCTTCCTCTTCGAAGATCACAGGTTCTTCCTCAGCTAAGCTGCTTTCTTCTTTATCAAATTTTTCTTTGATTTCGTTAAACTTATCTTGTGAGTAGTCAACGACAGATTTTGTTGTTTCTTTGACAGATTCGATGACTGTTTCAGTTGTAATCTCGCCTTTCTCAACCTTTTCTTTGGTTTGTTGAATTGCACTGACAGCTTGATTTGAAAAGTCTTTAGCAGACTGAACGACAGCTTCGTGAATATCATCAGGATTTTCTTGGTATTCCTTAACAAAGTCCCGAACCTTATCTGTCGTTTCCTTTCCTTTCTTACTGGTCAGAAAATAAGCAGCAGCTGCACCAGTAACGGCGCCCAATAACAGTGATGAAAATTTTCCCATAATAGACCTTCTTTCTTATTTTTTAAACAATTTTGAAGCAAAACGCAAAGCAGATAAACCAGCCGTAGTTTTGACGGTTCCCTTACCAGCAGACACTGCTTTTTTACTCAGCGTACGCGCCTGAACGTTCAAATCTGAAACAGACTCAGACAGGTCTGCAACAGCTGTAAACAAAGGATCAATAGTTGCGACTTTTTGATTGATGTCGTCAGTTAAGACATTGACCTTGGCCAGTAAATCATTGGTTTGGTGAAGGGTCACGTTGACATCAGAAGTCAAGACCTTAATGGTATTTTCTGTTTCATCTAGCATCTTACCAGCTTTCTCGCCCAGATTTTTGACAGTAATCGTCAAGTAAATCACGAAGATAATGAGGGCTACCGCCAGTATAGCATAAGCAATTTCAATTATCATATTTCTCTCCTTTCATCGCTGACATCTCTTATAAGAGTCAACGGCTCTATGCATTTCTTATTCTTGATAATAAGGGGCTTGCTTTTTTCTTTGGTAAATGATGATGCCGATTCCAACAAAAATAAGAATCAGCGACAGCCATTGGGAAACACGCAGACCAGCAAACATGAGACTGTCCGTCCGCATACCCTCAATAATCATCCGGCCAAATCCATACCAAATCAGATAGAAGGCGGCGATTTCTCCTTGTCTCAGCAACTTAGGCCGACGGCGTAGAACAATAATCAAGATAAAACCAAGTAGGTTCCATAGAGATTCATAGAGAAAGGTTGGCTGCCGGTAACTGCCTTCGATATACATATTCTCACTAATAAAGCTAGGCAGATAGTCCAAACTCTTAACTGCCGCACCATAGGCTTCATGGTTAGCAAAATTTCCCCAGCGCCCAATACTCTGAGCGATCATCACGCTCGGTGCTGCGACATCTAGAAAATCGACTGGGTGAATCAACCTTCTCCGACAGAAGAAATAGAGAACGATGGCACCAGCTATCAACCCACCGTAAATAGCAATCCCGGCTATTCCGCCATTCCAAAAATCAATGATTTTTATCAGATTCTTACCATAATAATCCCATTCGAAGGCCACGTAATAAAGTCGGGCCCCAATGATGGCTACGGGAAAAGCTACTAGGATAAAATCCAAAACATCATCAGGAATAATCTTCCGACGCGGAGCCTCTTTCATGGCTAGATAGACGGCCAAGACCAAGCCTGTGACAATACAGATGGCATACCAGCGAATACTGATAGGCCCAAGTTGGATAGCTACTGGATCAATCATATTTCACCTCATTTCGGCTAATTAAATCAGTGAGGCGTTCTTCAAAGATCTTGGTAGCATCATAGCCCATTTGCTTAGCTCGATAGTTCATAGCTGCAGCCTCAATCACGACCGAAATATTGCGACCAGTCTTCACAGGAATCCGAATACGTGGAATTCTGACGCCGGCAACCTCCAGCTCCTCTGTATCATTACCTAGACGGTCAAAAGTTTTTTGAGTATCGTAATTCTCCAAATAGACAGCTATCTGAACTTGAGAAGAATCTTTTACTGCACTGGCTCCGTATAAGCTCATGACATCGATGATACCAACACCACGAATTTCCAACAAGTGGCGCAGGATTTCAGCCGGCTCTCCCCAAAGGGTCATTTCATCCTTGGCATAGATATCCACTCGGTCATCTGCAACCAACCGATGGCCACGCTTAACCAACTCAAGCCCTGTTTCACTTTTACCAATTCCGCTGTCCCCTTGGATGAGAACCCCCATGCCATAGATATCCATCAGGACCCCATGGACACTGGTTCTCTCAGCTAGCCGGGAATCAAGATAACTGGAAATTTCTCCAGACAAGCGGCTAGTAGAGGCTTTGCTTCTAAGAATAGCAACCTGCTTCTCATCAGCCGCATCAATCATTTCTTTAGGAATCTCTAAATTTCGAGCAATGATAACCACCGGCGTCTCAGGCTGGAACATTTTCAGCAGTACTTGATGGCGATTATGAGAGCTCATCTTCATCAGATAAGACCACTCTTTCATCCCAATCAGCTGTATTCGCTCGGGTGTATAAAAATCAAAATATCCAGTCATTTCAAGTCCAGGCCGAGAAATATCTGAAGTTTTAATTTCTTTCTCCAGTAAAACTTTATCTCCATACTCCTGAGACAGACGAGACATTTTTAAGAGGTCTTTGACCTTTACTGACATTGTCTTCTCCCTTCAAATTTGTCTGCTTTTATTATAGCAAATTTTTACCTCAAAAGAATCCTTAAGATTGATTTTAGGTCGAAAAAATATTTTGATTTAAATCAACTTTTTAGTAAAATTAGAAAAACAGCCACGACATCAATCAATCAGGCTGCTGAGAATTTTCTTTTGGTTCTTAAAACAAGGATGGTTTTCTACAAAATCTGGGACCTCTTTCAGAGGCAACCAGACATGAGCATCTGTTTCGCCTTCCTGATAGAGGACTTGACTCTTATCGCCAGACACAACCACCTCATAGTAGTCGAAATGGCACTGATCATTGACAGAGCACACCTGCTCCAAAAGTCTGATACTATCAGGAACCAGGCCAGTTTCCTCTTTTAACTCACGCAGGGCGGCTGTCTGACTATCCTCTCCTGCCAGCACACTGCCTCCCGCTCCGAACTCATAGTAGCCAGGATAGAGACTTTTATTGGCTGACCGTCGCATAAATAAAATATCGCCATCCTGATGGCGAACCAAGACATTGACACAGAGATGAAACTGTCCTTCAGGAATTTTTTCTCCTCGAACCAGGAGATGAGGGAGTTGATTTCGATTTAAGTCATAGGCATCCCAAAATTCTGTCATATTTCCTCCTTGGATGAATTACTAATATTTTGGTGGAGTTTTTAAGTGTAGGTTTACCTGGTTTTCTAGCCTGCTTCTTTTTGAGAGTTTATCCAAAAGAAGCAAGCAGAAAATAAATCACGGTATAGAAATGTCTTACTAAAACATTTCCTACTTCAAGTAAAAAATCGGGAGTGCATCCCGAAATTTCCTATCTTATTAAGAATTACCAAAACCAACCGTCTTTATCGTCTTTGATAGCTTCCGCTTCTTTTCGTTTGCGTGGGCCAGTTCCATATATTTCCTCTTCTATGTCTTTTTTATAAGGCATAACCATAGCCAGCAGAATATAGATGAGAATTCCCAAGCCGAAATTGACCACAGTAAAGATAATAAAGAGGAAGCGCACTAGGCTCAGATCAAAATCAAATTTATCAGACAGACCGGACAAGACACCGGAAATTAGTCGATTCTTTTTCAACTTATAGAATTTCACATTCATGATAGAGACCTCAATGATCATATTTACTTTATTCTACCATATTTCACAGAAAAACAATCGGGCCAAAGGCTGATTATGGATTAGAATATTCATTCTTTTAAAAAAGAGAGTTCTTCAATGAACTCTCCTGCTAATCTATCAAGCATTCTCCGACAAACGGAGCTTGCCCATACAGCGTCCGCACCGGTATTTTTGAAGATTGACTCTACGTCTGCGACGGATAAGTGCTCCGCAGCTCAGGCATTCATAGATGAGAAAGGTTTGCGAGTCGGACAAGGATGGAGCGTAGCGCAGACCATCAACTCGCTTGAGCAGTTCTTTAAAATCTCTATCTCCATGGCGGTATCCTTTGCCCTGATAATAGAGGTGATAGTGGGCCAGCTCATGGCGGACAATTTTTCGAAAGGTCTCCAGCCCAAAAGTTTCATAGATTTTTGGGTTAAAATCCAGATGTCCGTCTTTAGGAAAGAAGCGTCCCCCTGTAGTACGGAGACGCTTGTTCCAATAAGCTTGGTGGCGGAATTCCCAGCCAAAATCTTCAGCTGAAACCCGCTTGACATAGTTAGTTAGATTCATTTGGTGCTATTAGAGAGAGGTTGACCTTCTCCCGCTCCACATCCAGTTTATCCACCCAGACTGTGACTAAGTCACCAACTGATAGGACCTGACTAGGATGCTTGATATAGTCTGTGCTCAGCTTGGAGATATGAATAAGACCGTCTTCGTGGATACCGATATCCACAAAGGCTCCGAAATCAACGACATTGCGGACGACCCCTTCCAGCTTTTGACCGATGCGCAGATCCTTGATATCCAAGACATCTTGCCGCAGAACTGGTGCGTCAAAGGAATCTCGCAAATCTCTGCCAGGCTTGAGCAAATCAGCAATAATATCTTTGAGGGTTTCTTCTCCCAATCCTAGCTCTGCAGCCAAACTAGCAGTCTGCACTGCTTTTAATTTGGCTTGGGCTGATTCATCCAAACTGCTAATTTCCAGACGCTTAAAGAGCTCCTCCACCGCCTTATAAGACTCTGGGTGAACGCCCGTATTGTCTAGCAGGTTATCACTTTCAGGAATACGCAGGAAGCCGGCTGCCTGTTCAAAAGCCTTTGCGCCCAGACGCGGCACTTTCTTGATGGCTTCGCGAGACCGAATCAAACCTTCCGTTTCCCGGTACTTAACAATATTTTCTGAAATAGTCTTATTGAGACCAGCTACATGAGCCAGCAAGGCAGGACTGGCGGTGTTAATGTTAACTCCGACCTGGTTGACCACTGTATCAACGACAAAGTCCAGACTTTCGGATAGTTTTTTCTGGCTGACATCATGCTGGTACTGACCAACCCCGATAGACTTAGGATCAATCTTAACAAGCTCTGCCAAAGGATCCTGCAGACGGCGGGCTATGGAAATAGCTGAGCGCTTTTCAACGGTCAAATCTGGAAACTCATATCGAGCCAGTTCACTAGCAGAGTAGACAGATGCTCCGCTCTCATTGACGATGACATAGCTGACATTTGGATGGGATTTCAAAACTTCAGCTACAAAGGCTTCGCTTTCTCGGCTGGCCGTTCCATTTCCAATGGCGATGATTTCCACGCCAAACTGCTCAATTAGCTCTGATAACTCTTTCTTAGAAGCTTCAATCTGAGATGGCTTTGCTGGCGCTACTGGGTAGATAACATGAGTCGTCAGCATCTTGCCTGTCGCATCAACAACAGCTAGCTTGGCTCCTGTACGAAAGGCTGGGTCAAAGCCCAGTACTACGCGACCTTTGAGAGGAGCGATTAGGAGGAGATGGCGGAGGTTATCTGAGAAGAGCTGAATCGCTCCATCCTCAGCAGCCTCAGTCAGCTCGGTCCGAATACGGCGCTCCATGGCTGGAATGATTTTCTTTTTAACCGCTTGCTGAACTGCTTCAATAATATAGGCATTTTTCACCTTGAAGCGTACTTCAAAGAAGCGCAGAATTTTCTCAAGATTGTGCTCAAAACCAACCTTGAGAATACCTAGCTTCTCACCACGGTTAAGAGCCAAGGTACGGTAGCCTTGCATGGTCGCTACTTTTTCGGAAAAATCATAATAAATCTGGAAGACCTGCTTTTCATCCAAATC
>CBDFAZ010000039.1:0-15755 GCA_965245685.1 uncultured Streptococcus sp.
AAATGCAGGGGCGAGTTTAGAGAAATTCGAAACCGGAGGACATATGAAGTCAGAAGATTATGCTTGGAACGCTCATGAGCGCAAGTCTTATGAGAATGATCAAGTGATTTTACCGAGCCCTTATAAGCTAAAAATTCTGGATGATAGTGAGAAGAGATTGGAATTGGAGCTTGATTTGGAGGAACTTCCTCAGGAGCAACTGGCTCGATGGGCTATGAAAATGGCGTCAAGCTTTATAGCTCTGATTGATGCGGAAGATGAGTCTGAAAAGCAGAAGATTTTGACTCAGGTAAGAGAGGTTTTTCAGGCTCGACTTGATGGGAGGGCATCTGCCTATGAACTAAGGCAGGCTGGTTTCTTGGCTAACAAACTGTCGCAGCAAGCCCAATCACAAATCGGTAAATATGCTGCGCGTGTTTTTGCCCAAGGAGTCGCAACAGGCCACATGCGGGGCCATGCTATTGTCGCAGCGGATTATGCCATCAAAGTCAGAAATTTGCAGAGTCCAGATGATATGCAGCGGGCTGTCAAGGAAAGAGAAAGACAGATAGAGCTGGCCTCTGCTTTTATTAGATCAGGAAAGGAAACTTTATGAAGCATTTATTTTCACGCTTGTCACCAGCGCAAAAGATTATCTTGTCTTTTCTTCTGGTGATATTCTGTGGCTCCTTGCTACTCAGTCTGCCTTGGGTGCAGACGGCAAGTTCCCAAGCGAGCTATCTGGATCATCTTTTTACAGCTGTCTCGATGGTCTGTGTGACAGGGCTTTTTACTCAATCGGTTGTGGATACATACAATGTCTGGGGACAGCTCCTTTGTATGTTGCTGATTCAGATTGGTGGTTTGGGAATCCTGACTTTTATCGGATTTTTCACCATGGAAAGTCGGAAAAAGCTCAGCCTCAAGGATCGCCGTATTCTGCGGGATAGTTTTAGTTATGGTCACAATCGTACCTTAGGTCAATTTGTCCGTTCGATTTTTATCACGACTTTTAGTATCGAAGGACTGGGTGCGCTCCTTCTCATGATTCGCTTCATTCCCAAGTTTGGTCTGAGAAAAGGGATTTTTAATTCTATCTTTTTAGCCGTTTCTGCATTTTGTAATGCGGGCTTTGATAATTTTGGCAATGATAGCCTACTAGGCTTGCAGACAGATGTTTTGGTCAATATCACCTTGGCTCTCCTCATCATTACCGGAGGACTGGGCTTTATGGTCTGGTTTGACTTGGCGACTAAATTGGGAGGAAAACAGAAGGGGCTGCACTTTCATACTAAGGTAGTCTTGCTGCTGACTGCTGGTCTCCTCGTTTTTGGGACGGTCACGAGTCTCTGGACGGAGTACAATAATCCTGGAACGATTGGCAATCTTTCCTTTGGCGATAAGCTACTGGTCAGCTTTTTTCAGACAGTCAGTATGAGGACAGCTGGCTTTGCTTCCATTGATTATACAGCTGCTCGTCCAGTAACCCTGTTTATCTATCTGCTCCAGATGTTTCTGGGAGGGGCTCCGGGTGGTACAGCGGGCGGTCTGAAAATTACGACCTTCCTAGTTCTTTTTCTTTTTGCTCGAAAGGAAATCCTGGGCTTGCCTCATACCAATATGGGACGGAGAACGCTGTCTCCTCAGCTAGTGCAGAAGGCTTTTGGTGTGACAGTGATTTTTCAGCTGACATTTCTGCTTGGTCTTTTGGCTCTTGGGCTAGTGACCGATAGCAGTCATCGTTTTATTTACCTGATATTTGAGACTGTGTCGGCATTGGCTACAGTTGGTGTCACGGCCAATATCACTACCAGCCTCAATACAGCTGGTATGATTGTGATTATGTTGCTAATGTTTATTGGACGGGTGGGGCCGCTGACTCTTATGGTCAGTCTCAACCATTATCAACCGAAGAAGGCTGCAACCTTGCATTACAGCAAGGCGGACATTATGATTGGATAGGAGAAAAGAAATGGCAAATCAAACAGTTGGAATCCTCGGCTTGGGGATTTTTGGACAGAGTATCATTGAGGCCTTGATTTCTCAAGATGTAGAAATCATTGCGATTGATAATCACGAAGAGACAATCAATCAGTATGAAGACATGATTGCCGTTGGTGTGATCGGGGACATTACTGATATGGAGCTTTTAGAGGCGGCAGACGTTGGGTCCTGTGATACGGTCATCGTAGCGACGGGAGAAAGTCTGGAATCCAGCGTCCTAGCGGTCATGCACTGCAAGGCATTGGGCGTTAAAAATGTCATTGCCAAGGTCAAAGATGAAGTAACTCAGCAGGTGCTGGAAAAGGTGGGAGCTGATCTGGTTATTCTGCCTGAAGTGGAGGCTGGTATTTCATTGGCCAAGACTATTCTCTTGAACCATTCGATTGAGGTCTTCCAGCTGGATGACGATGTAGTAGTGGCTGAGTTTGAACTGCCTGCTAGCTGGGTCGGGAAAACGGTCCGTGAAGTAGATGCTCGCAGGCTTTATCATCTTAATATTATCGGCTACCGTCTGACAAAAAATCAGCCTTTGGAAAGCAAGTTTACTCCAGACTTTGTTTGGCCAGAAGGCGTCAGCATTATGGCTGTGACTGATAACCAGCATTTGGATAATTTACGTGAAATAGTGAGTAGCAGCTAGGATAATTCCTCTTCGGTGGGGGCCAACCGATTCTATCTAGGCATTCGGCACCTTTCTATTATATGAAGAAAAAATGGATACATAGGAGCTCTTTCAGGGCTCTTTTTTGAAACCAGTTGCAAAATTTATTATACTATCACTAGAAAAGGAGTGATTTTATGAGCTTAACCAGCCAGATCATTACAGCAGATTTTCCAGATTTGGATAAGGTAGAAGCCTTGAATAATGAAGGTTTCCCAGAAGAGGAAAGGATACCGCTCAGTGAATTTTTACGATATGAGGAACAGGAGGATGCTAATTTTTTCGCCTTTTATCATGAAAAGGAATTTGTTGGTTTTGCCTTTGCCATCTCCAACGCGCAAGCCTTTTATGTTAGTTTCTTTGCTATTATGCCCCACTTGCGCATCCATGGCTATGGCGGTGAAATCATCGAAAAGCTGGTCAATTTCTATCAGCGAACCATGCTTTTAGAAATAGAGCGCCTAGATGAGCCGTGTGATAATCTTGAACAGCGTCAGGCTCGCTGGGAATTTTATAAAAGCAAGGGTTTCTGCTCGTCGAATGCATTTCTGGAATATGAGGATCTTAGCTTTGAAATTCTTTATCGAGGGGATTCTTTTGACGAAGAATCTTTTTCAATACAAAGTCCTTGCCAGCCTTCCTCGCACTCATCCCAGTAGAAAAAGCGCTCCAGATTTTTAGGTCTGCCAAATAGTTTAGCTATGATTTTGGCTATTACAGGAATGCCCGTATTTTCCAGTAGCTCAATATAGGGGCCTTGACTAAAGTATATTAAGGCATTGTTGGGTTTTTTCCTTCTGCCGTATTCGACGACAAAACCCTTTTCTTCCCATTCCTTGACCGCTTGCCGTAAGCCTTTTACCTTGTAAATCAGATGGCCGCTTCTTATCATAGTAGCCCCTCCTTTTCGTATTCTGCCTTTACCTTAGCATAGATTTTTAGGAAAAATAAGCCTTGAGATTAGCCTTCATTCACAGTGTAAGCAACTGCCTCTTCTAACACGGATCTTGGTTGAATATGAAAAATTTTTGGTATATAATTTTTGGTATTGGGGTGCCCTTATTCTGCTAGCAAAATAGCTAGCTCTCAGATACTAGTGTGCGCCTGGATAATATTTGTAAGAATTGATTGGAAACATTATGAAAGAAAAAATAATCAAAACGAAAGTAGGACAGCTATTTGTGTCCTATCAACCTGCGGAAAAGATTGCTGTATTTTTAAGCGGTGCAGGGAGTCTGCCGACCTATGAAAATTTTTTGCCAGTTATTCGGAAGTTACCTAAAAGTTGGGGCTATTTAACAATAGTTTACCCTAATGCTGGCCAAAGTCCACTCGAAAATCAAGAAAATTTTGTTTTGGACGATTTGGTTCAATCTATTATAGAGGTTTTATCGCATTTTGAAGTCATCCAGTATGCTGTTTGTGCGCACAGTATTAGTGGTCTTGTAGCAGTTAAAGTTGCTGAGTCAGAGCCATTTTGTCAGGGACTAATCTTAATTGAGCCGACCACTTATTCTGTTCTATATGGCGAATTAGCTCAAAATCCTTATCCCGAATTTTTATCCTTACAGGAGAAAGTTCAGACGCTCGGTGGAGGATATGAATATCTGAAAAAAATAGGACAAGAGAGTTTTTCAGTAGCTGATTTTAAAATCTTATGGGCGAAGGCAGAAAAGAGTTCAGATAGATTAAAATCTGTACAAGAAGGATTTCAACATTATTGCAGTATCGCAAAAAGCGATTTTCAAAACTTAGATATCTCTTTTCAATTTCCGATTTTTATCCTGAGTCAGACCTATCGAGAACAAGAATATAAAGATTCCGAATTTGCTTCACAAAATACCCAGATTATTTTAGGAGGCAACCATCATTATTTACATTGGAGTCAGTCAGAAAAGATAGTTGAGCTTCTTTTGAAGTGTGATGGACAAGAGGTATACAAACTTTAAATGGTATATCGAAAGCGGGAGTAAATATACATGCAAAATAGCTGAGATTTTAATCTCAGCTATTTTAGTACATATTTATGAGGGTTTTATCCCAGAATCTCAGCAATAGCATCTCGAATTTCCTGAACGGTTGCGGATTTGCTATGGTCACTGGTATCAAACTCGATATATTGGCCATCATCATCAACAGTTCCCCCGACAGGCCCTTCGGATCCATCGACTGATGTTCCAATGGCAGGGGGGATGCTTGTGTCTGCATAGTCTATATCAATAACGATGATGCGCGTATTGGCCTCTAAATCATCTATCATTGGAAGAGACGATGCGGAGGTCATGTTCTGACTAGCATAGTATTCTAGGAAAGCCTTGATGGTTAGGTTATCAATTTGAGCAATTTTTTCGTCAAGGGCTGAGACATTTCTAGTTTCCCTCGTTTCGTTTTCCATTGCTTGTCCTTTTTTGACCTGTGTCAAAGCAGTCAGACTGGCAGCTGTTGTGGCTAGAAGAGCAGTAGAGAGCAGGAGTTTGCTTAATTTTTTTCCCATAGGTATCACCAACTTCTTTCTGGTTTTGCGTAAATACACTTGGGTATTTATAGTGTTGAGATTCTATATGTATAATTATACGTTAAACAGCAACTTTAATCAAATAAATATAGGCAAGAGAATTCCCCCTTATCTCCCTTGTACATTCCCCTATATCATGATAAAATACTAGGCAGAGTATAATATGTTGGAGTCGAGATGAATTATTTTAATGTTGGAAAAATTGTCAATACGCAAGGTCTGCAAGGTGAGATGCGAGTTTTGTCAGTGACGGATTTTGCAGAAGAGCGTTTTAAAAAAGGCAATACTCTTGCCCTGTTTGACAAGAAAGATCAGTTTGTCATGGATGTGGAGATTGCTAGCCATCGCAAGGTCAAGAACTTTGATATTATCAAGTTTAAGGGGATGTACCACATCAATGACATCGAGAAATTCCGTGATTTCACTCTGAAGGTTCGAGAGGAAGATTTGACGGACTTGGAAGATGGGGAATTTTACTACCATGAAATCATCGGCCTTGAAGTCTATGAAAATGAAATTCTTCTTGGTACGATTAAGGAAATTCTGCAGCCAGGAGCCAATGATGTCTGGGTGGTCAAACGCAAAGGCAAGCGCGACTTGCTTCTGCCTTACATTCCGCCAGTGGTGCTGGGGATTGACATTGAGCAAGGTCGAGTTGACGTAGAGATACCGGAAGGATTGGACGATGAAAATTGATATTTTGACCCTCTTTCCGGAGATGTTTGCTCCTTTGGAGCACTCGATTGTAGGTAAAGCAAGGGAAAAAGGTCTCTTGGAAATCAACTACCATAATTTTCGAGAGAAAGCTGAAAAATCGCGGCATGTAGACGACGAGCCATACGGCGGAGGTCAGGGTATGCTGTTGCGGGCCCAACCTATTTTTGATGCCTATGATGCCATTGAAAAGAAGCAACCGCGTGTGATTTTGCTGGATCCTGCTGGTCGGACTTTTGACCAAGACTATGCTGAGGAACTGTCTAAGGAAGAGGAACTCATTTTCATTTGTGGCCATTACGAAGGCTATGATGAGCGGATCAAGACTTTAGTGACAGATGAGATCTCGCTTGGGGACTATGTCCTTACTGGGGGAGAATTGGCAGCTATGACTATGATTGATGCTACCGTTCGCCTGATTCCAGAGGTTATCGGCAAGGAAGCCAGTCATACAGATGACAGTTTTTCGTCTGGACTCTTGGAATATCCTCAGTACACTCGCCCCTATGATTATTGCGGCATGGTCGTTCCTGAAGTCCTTATGAGCGGCCATCATGAAAAGATCCGCAAGTGGCGTCTCTATGAAAGTCTGAAAAAGACCTATCTAAGACGGCCTGACTTACTAGAACTCTATCAGATGACGGCCGAAGAAGAAGCAATGTTAGAAGAAATTCGACAAGCTCAATCGGACTGACAAGCAAGGTTAACTCTTAGAAAGGATCTAGGAGTTTTTGCTTTATTTGATACAGAAATGCTCATTTTTGTTGGAAAAACCAGCTTATTTTTCTAATAAAACATTTTTGTAACTAAAATGTAATAAAAAAACTATTAAAACTATACGTTTGCTACTAGTTAATACTAGTGTTTTGTGATAGTATATTACTATGTGGGCTGCTATACCCAGGGTAATTATAGTATGTGAGATTATAAAAAGGAGATTGATTATGGAAAAGAAAATAGGCAAGTCTGTTGTAGCGACTGGTATCGCAGCTACAACTATTATTTCTGGTGGACTGACCCAACAAGTGCACGCGGATGAGTTGGTTGAATCAACTGTAACAGCTCCACAAGCGACTGAAGTAACTGGAAAACCGGTGACAGCAGCAGATGTAGCTGTTGCCCAAGAAAATGCTGAAGCTGCTAAAGCTAAACTCGATGAGCAAAGATCGATAGTAGATACTGCTAAAACAGAAGCTGAAGATGCAAAAACTAGCGTGAAAGTTGCTGAAGCCGCTGTTGAGAATGCTAAAGAAATACAGGCAGAAGCAACAGAAGAAAATATCACTAAGGCAAAAGCGGAAGCAAAAACAGCAGAGCAAGAAGTTAATGAGAAAGATGCCGCTGTTCGAGAAGCAGCGGCTAAAGCTGCCAAGGCTGACCAAGCTGTTAAAGATCAAGCAAATACTATTAAAGCGAGTCAATCTCTGGTAGATGTTGCAGAGACTGAATTGAAACAAGCTAAAACACCACTTAACTCAGAAGAGCAAGCTGTAGCAACTGCTAAGAGTCAGCAAAGTCAAGCACAGACTGCTTTAGACAATGCAAAGTCTGAACTGACAAAGGCAGAACAAGCAGCGTCTTCTGCTCCACAAGTGCAGGCTGAAATCCAGAATAAAATCAATCAGGCAAAGGAATCTTTGGGTCAAACCAATCAAGCTATTAACTCTCTTGAAAGACAGATTCCGGCTGCTGAGAAAGCAGCAGCAACAGCTCCTGTTGACCTTCGCAATACGACTTATTCTCAATTTTTAGAAAATGTTCGTAACAATGCGGCTAATCAAGAAATTCGTGATGCTGCCAATAATGCTCTTGCAGTTTATCAACGTGGACAAAATGAATTTGGTATCTCAGTTAATTCTGACCCAACAAGTCCAGCTAGTCTAGAAAATAACCTTCAAGCTTTGGAGTTGGTGAAGGCCATTAATGCTTACCGTCGTAATGCTGGCTTACAAGAGTTGTTGGTTGATCCGTATGCTAATGTAGCCAGCCAGATTCAGACTATTTACTTCGAGCGGAATAACTGGCACATGGGCAAACTGATTGGCAATGAAAATGTAGCCATTAGCTTTGACCCGCAAGGTGCTGTGAATTTCTGGCACAAAGAAAAAGAAAAGTATCAAGAGATTGCAGCGCAATATGGACTGCCTACTGATGAAACTCAGCTTGATGCTAATGCTATCTATATGCGGGTTGGTGCTGGCGTATTTGCTCAGATTGGACACTATGTTCAGATGATGGATAATAAAGCCAATGCTATCTCAGCAGCTTATGATAAGCATCCAAACCAATGGGGCACACCTCATGGTACATCCGAAGTTGGTTTCCATCATATTAGCAACTTTGACCAACGTGTTAATAATGGTACTTTGCTGACTGTTGCGGCTATGGAGCAGTTGTTACGTGCTGGTGGTGGTCGTTCTGCAGGTTCTAACGCTAATGTTACAGCACTTAAGAATCAATTGGCTGAACTCAAGGCTCAAAAAGTCGGTCAGGAATCAGCTATTAATATCCTCAATGCTCAATTAGCTGATGCTCAAAAGGCAGCGGCAGCTCAAATTGCAGCAGTTGAAGCAGCTCGTCAGAAGGTAGCAACTGCTGAAAATAATCTGGCATTGACCCAGCAAAATGTTGCCCTTAAGCAGGAAGCTCTCGACAGAGCGACAGCTAAGATTGCAGCAAACCTAGCACCTTATCAGACTAACTTGAGCAATGCTCAGGCAGTTCTAGCGGCAGCTAAGGATAAGTTGGCAGAACTTCAGTCAGCCCAAGAAGCTGCGAAAGCTAGTTTGACAACTGCTCAAGAGGATTTCTTGGCTGCTCAAAAAACATTAGCAGCAGCTAAAAAGAAAGTTATTGATCTAAAAAATGCTCCTCAGTTACTAGCAGAAGCTGAGCGAGAGTTGGCAGAAGCGCAGCTTGATTTTGAAGCTAAACAAGCAATCTTAAATCAAGAGACTGCAACTTTAGCTGTCCTTGAGGAATCCTACAACAGTCTTCAAGCGAATTATGAAACTCTCTTAAATATCTTGAATCAAGCATCTCTCCTGTATGGAAATGCTCTGAATAGTAACTATCGCTCAGGTGAAGATAAACAGACTCTAACAGCTGTAAAAGGTGGAGCAGCTGGTCCAGGTACAGAGGATGAATCTAAGAAAGATTCAGATGCTAAGACTGCAGAAGTTCATGCAAACACTCGTGAAGTCAAAGGAGCAACTACAGGTGCCGTTCAAGCGGCAGGTGGTGGTGCATTTACTGATTTTGTTGTAAATCCTGCAGCTCAGCTAGCTAGTGTGGCTACAACAGCTGATAAGGCTCCAACAGTTCCTGCTATTCTGCCAAATACTGGTTCAGAAGCAGAACGCCTAGCAATTTTTGGTATGGCACTTGGTGCAGCGGCCTTTTTGGGAACCAACAAGCGCCGTCGCAGAGACGAAGATTATAATTAAAGAAATACAAAATGAGGCTGGCAATTATTCCTGCCTCATTTTTTTGTGTCTTCAGCAATTATCTAATTTAAAAAGAAAGATAAAAACTTCCGATATTAACTGTCGGAAGTGTTCAATATACATAATAGATTTTATTTGACTGCTCCGCCTGTTACACCTTCTACGTAGTATTTCTGCATGAAGATGAAGAGAAGAGTGATTGGGATAGCGATGATAATCGCTCCAGATGTAAAAGGTAGGAACCATTTATTGATGGCGTCCTTATTAAGCATTTGGAAAAGTCCTAAAGCAACTGTGTATTTTTCCTTGACATCGCCTAGGATGACAGAGGCAAAGATGAAATCAACCCAAGGTCCCATGAAAGCCATAAGCGCTGTATAAACGATAATCGGTTTTGAAAGCGGCAATGTAATAGTCCGGAAGATTTGGAAGCGAGTCGCTCCGTCGATCATAGCGGATTCGTCCAAAGAATATGGAATGGTATCAAAGAAACCTTTAGCTATATAGAAGCCTAAAGCCGCTCCAGCTGAATAAACCAGAATCAGTGATGTAAGGGTTTGTGTCAAATTGAGTGCTTTCAAGATGTAGTAAACCGCAATCATAGACATGAAGCCTGGGAACATGTTAAGTACCAGAGCCAGCTTGAGGAAACGATTTTTATGCTTGAATTTGATACGACTGAGTGAGTAAGCCATACCCACGGTAATCAAAGTAGACAGGATACAGGTCGCTGTCGCAACAATCAGGGTATTCATAAACCACTGAACAAAAGGATATGTGTTGTTATTAAACAATCTTATATAGTTGTCAAGAGTATAGGTCTTAGGGAAGAAGTAAGGGACCGCATTAGAACCCTCACCACGGAAGCTGGTCAGAAAAATCCAGATAATCGGTGTAAGCCAGATAAACGCTAAAACAGCCAGTAAGATATAAATCCCTAATAAACTGAGTTTTTTTCTATTTTTCATTATTTAGCAGTTCCTTCCTTGAATGATGCGGATCTAGTATAGGCTAAGAGACTGAAGGTTGCAGAGATTGCAAAGATCAGGATACCAATAACAGATGCCAGATTGTAGTCCTTGGCAGAAACAGTCAGTTTATAGAGCCAGGTAACCAAGAGGTCAGTTGAGCCTGCCTGATAGTAGGAAGAGTTAGTAGGTCCACCGCCTGTCAGGAAGTAGATAACGTTGAAGTTGTTGATGTTCCCGATAAACTGCTGAATGAGTGATGGCGCCATAATCAAGAGAATTTGAGGGAAAGTAATGCTCTTGAAGATTTGAAGCTTGCTAGCTCCATCAATCTCAGCAGCTTCGATTTGCTCGCTAGGAAGGTTCATGATAATCCCGGTTGCCACCAGCATGGTAAATGGAATACCAATCCACATATTAACTAGTATGATTGAGAACTTAGCCCAAACAGGGTCACTCAAGAATGGAATTGGATGCTGAATGAGATGGAGGCTTTGCAATAATCCGTTCAAAGGTCCATTGTCATTCAGGAAATTACGCATCAAGAGCAGGGATACGAATTGTGGAACTGCGATAGTAATAACGAAGAGTGTGCGCCAAACTTTCTTGTACTTGAGGCCTTTGGTATTGAGCAAGAGAGCTAAAACAATACCGAAGAAGAATGTAGTAGCTGTCGCAGCAACCGCCCAAATCAAGGTCCAGCCTAAAAGTGGGAAGAAGGTGCTAGCCATGCGACCTGAGAAAACATCACCGAAGCTAGAGAAGCCAACCCAGTCAAAGAGTGACTTAGGAGCTGGATGCTTATGGTCAAAGTTAGTAAAGGCCAAACAGATCATATAGATCAGAGGCAGGATGGTAAAGAGCAGTACTCCGATAAGAGGAATGCTCATTAGGCCCATGTGGAAGCGGCCGTCAGCCAGCGTCTTGAAGTCTTCAACGAAGTTAGGAATTTTCTGACCGGACTGCTTGAGAGCCATTAAGTGACGAGCACTTTTCAGGTTACACCAGTAGATGTAGGCGAAGACTGCACAGAAGATAAGAGAAGCAAGTCCAAAAATCAGCATCAGCATAGAGTTGTCACCCGCTACTTGAACAGTGATTTCCAAGCCGTTAACTTTTTTGATAGCCTCTCCTTGCTCTTGAGTCCCCAATGTAATCATGCCGCCAATAGCTGGTATGATTTGGACTGCAAAAGCAATCAGGAAAGCAATTTCTGAGAAGAGGAAGAGCAGCCCTTTGATAAATTGTTTGTTTACAAGGTTGCTCAGTCCCATTACCAGAAAAGAGAGTTTGACATCCCAGGTTCCCTCTTTAAAGACCTGAACCATGGATGCATTGTCATAGGATGACTGAGTCATAGTATTCTCCTTATATTTACAAAGAAAGAAGTGAGGAGGCTGCCCTCCTCACTTCAATGCTTATTTTTATTCGTTTGAGGATTATTTAGCTGCTGCTAAATCTTTATCAAACTGTTGTAATTTTGCGAGGTATTGATCTTCACCAAATTTACCATTGTAAGCATCGCTGAGGATTGCAGCACTTTCAGTCCAGAAGACAGACATTTGGCTAAGTTTAGGCATAACTGTTGTGTAGGTATCAGAAGATCCCATTGTGATAACAGCTTGTGCCAAGGCATCTTTCTTCACATCTTCAGACTCTTGTACTTCTTTGTTAGCTGGGATGATGTGACGTCCTTCAAACTTGAATTGGTTTTCTTGGCTTTCTTTGCTAGTAAGTGCTTGAGCCAGTTTGTAGCTTGCTGCGATACGTTCAGTGTCGCCATTTGAAGGTGTTTGGTTAACTGCGTAAAGTTTTACACCTAGGAATGCTTTTTGTTGAACGTCTTGTCCACCGATATTAACAGTTGGATAAACAGAGATACCAAGGTTGTCTTTACCGACAGCTTTTTCAGCAGCTGCATAGTCCCATGGACCAGATTGGAAAGCGTCAACTGAACCATCTTCAAATTTAGCAAGAAGGTTAGCAGCATCTACGTTTACAAAACCACTGTTATTCTTTTGAGCTGCAATGAACTTCAGAACGTTCACACCAGCTTCGTTACCCCAGTTTGTTCCGTCTACTTGTTCACCATCTTTACCAAAGAGAGTGTCGCCAACAGAAAGGAAGAGTGGAGCAGTAGCGTAAGCATTAACTTCTTTCAAGTTTCCGCCGAATTTAGCTTTAGATGTAATTGTTTCGTATGATTTAACATCGTCAGCAGAAAGTTTTGACTTGTTATAGTAGGTTACTTGTGACTCAATACCGAATGGGAAAGCATAAGTTTTACCTTTATACTGAGCACCAATCGCTGCTTGTTCTGTATCGTTCTTCTTGATTTCTTCTGCCATATTAGAAGGAACTTCTTGGATAGCTCCAGCTTCAACTAATTTACCAAGTTGGTCGTGTGGCAGTGAGAAAACATCGGCAGCAGTACTAGCATCTTTTGTCAGATTTTCCTGAGCGTTTGGATCTTCCATTTCGACTACGTCAACCTTGTAGCCTGATTCTTTCTCGAACTTGCTAACTGTATCAGAGTAAGAATCTTTAGCACCGGTTGGTACCCAAAGTTTCAAGGTCTTGCTATCGGCTTAAGAAGAAGAGCTCTCCTTGCTGCTGTTTGAGCTACAAGCTGTTAACAGCGTACCTGCAGCCAGCAAGCTGACACTGCCCAATACTACTTTTTTCCATGTTTTCATTCCTATTTCCTCCCGGAATTTTTATTTACAATCCTATTATGCAACCGTTTGCAATTTTTGTCAAGTCTTTTTTTGAAATTTTTTTAAAAATATATTAATTTTTCTAAAATTTTTCTATTTTATTTCTGTTTATATAATAAAAGCCTATTAAAATGGCTGTGCAATCGCATGCTTGATTTTTACCTAGAAAACGCATTATTATGGAGAGAATCGTTTTTCTTTTGAAATAGATTTTTGGTACTTGAAAGAAGATTTAAAAACAGGCTATAGTTAATCGTTACCTATGAAAAGAATCAAGCTTATGGTTTTCTAATAATCTAGTGTCTACCTGTTGCATGCTTCCCTTTTCTGCTATAATAGACCTATGAACAAGCTAATCCAATCAAAGCTGGAACTGTTGCCGACCAGTCCCGGCTGTTACATTCACAAAGACAAAAACGGTAGCATTATCTATGTCGGAAAAGCCAAGAATCTTCGAAATCGGGTTCGTTCTTATTTCCGTGGCAGTCATGATACCAAGACGGAGGCCCTGGTTTCTGAGATTGAGGATTTTGAGTTTATTGTCACCGAGTCCAATATTGAGGCTTTGCTTCTGGAGATCAATCTAATCAAGGAAAACAAGCCTAAGTACAATATCATGCTCAAGGACGATAAGTCCTATCCATTTATCAAGATTACCAATGAGACCTATCCGCGCCTCATCATCACGCGCCAAGTCAAAAAGGACGGTGGGCTTTATTTTGGTCCTTATCCGGATGTCGGAGCGGCCAATGAAATCAAGCGGCTTTTAGATCGGCTCTTTCCTTTTCGTAAGTGTACCAATCCACCTGAAAAGGTCTGCTTTTACTACCATCTGGGGCAGTGCAAGGCCCACACTATTTGCCAGGTAGACAGCCAGTATTTCAAGGAGCTAGCCCAGGAGGTGGCAGCCTTTCTCAAGGGTCAGGATGACCAGATTATTGAGGATTTACGGGGAAAAATGGCTGGCGCAGCGCAAGCTATGGAGTTTGAAAAGGCAGCGGAGTACCGCGACTTGATTCAGTCCATTGGCACCCTGCGAACCAAGCAGCGGGTTATGGCCAAGGATTTACAGAATCGGGATGTCTTTGGTTACTATGTAGATAAGGGCTGGATGTGCGTACAGGTTTTCTTTGTCCGCCAAGGCAAGCTAATCGAGCGTGATGTCAACCTTTTTCCCTATTACAATGATCCGGACGAAGATTTTCTGACCTATATCGGCCAGTTCTATCAGGAAAAATCCCACCTCAAGCCCAATGAAATTTTGATCCCAGCTGATATTGACGAAGAGGCAGTCCGAGTCCTGGTGGATACCAAGGTGCTTAAGCCCCAGCGAGGCGAAAAGAAACAGTTGGTCAATCTGGCTATCAAAAACGCCCGAGTCAGTCTCCAGCAGAAATTTGACCTCTTGGAGAAATCTATTGAAAAGACTCAAGGTGCAATTGAAAATTTGGGGCAGCTCCTTAACATTCCAACGCCGGTTCGCATCGAGTCTTTTGATAACTCCAACATCATGGGGACCAGTCCTGTATCAGCTATGGTGGTCTTTGTCAATGGTAAACCAAGTAAGAAGGACTATCGCAAGTATAAGATTAAGACTGTGGTAGGACCTGATGACTACGCAAGTATGCGTGAGGTCATCAAGCGGCGCTATAGTCGGGTGATTCGGGATGGACTGACTCCGCCTGATCTGATTGTCATTGACGGTGGACAGGGCCAGGTCAATATCGCTAAGGAAGTAATCCAGGAGCAGTTGGGATTGGATATTCCCATCGCTGGACTGCAAAAAAATGACAAGCACCAGACTCATGAATTGCTTTTTGGTGACCCTTTGCAAGTCGTAGAACTATCCCGCAATTCGCAGGAATTTTTCCTGCTTCAGCGTATCCAAGATGAGGTCCACCGCTTTGCTATTACCTTCCACCGCCAGCTCCGGTCTAAAAATTCCTTCTCATCGCAGCTGGATGGCATTGAAGGCTTGGGACCAAAACGCAAGCAGAATCTTATGAAACACTTTAAATCTCTAACCAAGATTAAAGAAGCCAGTGTTGACCAAATTGTTGAAGTCGGCGTACCACGAGTAGTGGCAGAAGCAGTGCGGGAGAAGTTGAATCCGAAAACTCAGGAGCAGGAACAGGCACAGTTGCGAGAGGTGGCGGAGCCGCAAGCAGATTTAGAATAGACAAATCTCATATGAGGACTGTGTATGCAGAATTTCTTTATTAATTAGGAAAAATTAACAGAAATGGAGGGACTATTATAATGCCTATAATGTTTGACAATAAAATAATTTTGTATTATAATATGTTTATTCTTTATTAATAGGAGTCAATAATGAAAAAAATTATTACAGCTAGTGTAGCGCTTTTATCGGTTATAACTTTAGCAGCATGCTCGGGTAAAACATCATCAGAATCTTCTACCAAAACTTCAAGTTCTGTAGAAAAATCTTCTTCTTCGAAAAATAAATCTAGCAGCTCTGAAACTTCATCAAAAACAGCTAGTTCAGATACAGAAATCCCAGAAATTGTTCTTTTGACAGATGAAGAAATCGACAATGCTAAAACAATTGGTGACATGAAAGCTCTCTTTAGTAAGTTGATTGATAATTATAAAAAGTACATAAATGAAATCGGGGCTAAAGTACCTGAGGCTGGGAAAGAAGCATACAATCAAGAAGTAGAACCAGCAATTCAGTCTATGGAAACTTCAAGAGAGACATTTAATGAAACCCTTTCAAGTGTTGGTTCAGAT